>NZ_LN831024.1:4056764-4368823 GCF_001457615.1 Pseudomonas aeruginosa
GACCTCAACCCGACTACCTCGGCCTACCTCAGCGTGGTCGTCTGCCTCGGCCTGTTCACCGCCGCGCGGGTCTGCGAGCAGGTGCGCACCGGCATCCAGGCGCTGCCCTACGGGCAGACCTCGGCGGCCCGCGCGATGGGCTTCCGCCTGCCGCAGATCTACCGCCACGTGCTGCTGCCGCAGGCCTTCCGGATCATCATCCCGCCGCTGACCTCGGAGTTCCTCAACATCTTCAAGAACTCCTCGGTGGCGTCGCTGATCGGCCTGATGGAGCTGCTGGCGCAGACCAAGCAGACCGCCGAGTTCTCCGCCAACCTGTTCGAGGCCTTCACCCTGGCCACGCTGATCTACTTCACGCTGAACATGAGCCTGATGCTGATCATGCGCCTGGTGGAGAGAAAGGTCGCCGTACCGGGCCTGATCTCCGTAGGAGGTAAATGATGGACTTCAGTGGAATCGTTCCCGCCCTGCCGAGCCTCTGGGAAGGCATGCTGATGACCCTCAAGCTGATGGTCCTCGGCGTCCTCGGCGGCGTCGCGCTGGGTACCGTGCTGGCGCTGATGCGGCTGTCGCACAGCAAGTTGCTGTCGAACATCGCCGGCTTCTACGTCAACTACTTCCGCTCGATCCCGCTGCTGCTGGTGATCACCTGGTTCTACTTCGCGGTGCCCTTCATCCTGCGCTGGATCACCGGCGAGGACACCCCGGTGGGGGCGTTCACCTCCTGCCTGGTGGCCTTCATGATGTTCGAGGCGGCCTACTACTGCGAGATCGTCCGCGCCGGCATCCAGGCCATCCCGAAAGGCCAGATGGGCGCCGCCCAGGCACTGGGCATGACCTACGGGCAGACCATGCGCCTGGTGATCCTGCCGCAGGCGTTCCGCAAGATGACCCCGCTGCTGCTGCAACAGAGCATCATCCTGTTCCAGGACACCTCGCTGGTCTATACCGTCGGCCTGATGGACTTCCTCAATTCGGCCCGTTCGCGCGGCGACATCATCGGCCAGGCCAACGAGTTCCTGATTTTCGCCGGCCTGGTCTACTTCGTCGTAAGCTTCACCGCCTCGTTCGCCGTCAAACGTCTGCAGAAAAGGTTAACCGTATGATTTCCATCAAGAATGTCAGCAAGTGGTATGGCGACTTCCAGGTCCTGACCGACTGCTCCACCGAGGTTGCGAAAGGCGAAGTGGTGGTGGTCTGCGGGCCGTCGGGCTCGGGCAAGTCGACCCTGATCAAGTGCGTCAACGCACTGGAACCCTTCCAGAAGGGCGACATCGTCGTCGACGGCACCTCCATCGCCGATCCGAAGACCAACCTGCCCAAGCTGCGCTCGCGGGTCGGCATGGTGTTCCAGCATTTCGAGCTGTTTCCCCACCTGAGCATCACCGAGAACCTGACCATCGCGCAGATCAAGGTACTCGGCCGCAGCAAGGAAGAAGCCACCAAGAAGGGCCTGGCCCTGCTCGAGCGCGTCGGTCTCAAGGAGCACGCGCACAAGCACCCCGGCCAGCTCTCCGGCGGCCAGCAGCAGCGCGTGGCGATCGCCCGCGCGCTGGCGATGGACCCGGTGGTGATGCTGTTCGACGAGCCGACCTCGGCGCTCGACCCGGAAATGGTCAACGAAGTGCTCGACGTGATGGTCCAGCTGGCCCACGAAGGCATGACCATGATGTGCGTGACCCACGAGATGGGCTTCGCGCGCAAGGTCGCCAACCGGGTGATCTTCATGGACCGCGGGCAGATCGTGGAAGACTGCGAGAAGGAGGAGTTCTTCGGCGACGTCAGCGCCCGCTCCGAACGTGCCCAGCAGTTCCTCGCCAAGATCCTCCCGCACTGATGTACCCGCCCTCGCCGGCCCGCCCGGCGGGGCCTGCTCCACCCTCGCCTGCGATAACAATAAATAGGGAAAGCCCATGCAACCTGTGCTCTTCAGAACCCTGTCCCTCGGCGTCGCCATTGCCGCCGCATCCTCCTCGGCCTTCGCCGCCACGCTCGACGGCGGCGCCGTCGCCGCGCCCGACGAGTACGGCGCCAAGGTCGCCGCGCAGATCCTCAAGGCCGGCGGCAACGCGGTGGACGCCGCGGTGGCCACCGCCTTCACCCTGGCGGTCACCTACCCCGAGGCCGGCAACATCGGCGGCGGCGGCTTCATGACCCTGTACATGGACGACAAGCCGTACTTCCTCGACTACCGCGAGGTGGCGCCGAAGGCCGCGAGCAAGACCATGTACCTGGACGACAAGGGCGAGGTGATCGAGAACCTCAGCCTGGTCGGCGCCAAGGCCGCCGGCGTGCCGGGCACCGTGATGGGCCTCTGGGAAGCCCACAAGCGGTTCGGCAAGCTGCCCTGGAGCGAGCTGCTGACCCCGGCCATCGGCTACGCGCAAAAGGGCTTCAAGGTCGCCGACAAGCAGTTCCAGTACCGCCAGGACGCCGTCGCCCTGTTCAACGGCAAGACCAACTTCGGCGACTACTTCGGCCACATGAAGGCCGGCGAGGCGTTCCTCCAGCCGGACCTGGCGAAGACCCTGGAGCGTATCGCCGACAAGGGCCCGGACGAGTTCTACAAAGGCCATACCGCCGACCTGCTGGTGGCACAGATGCAGCAGGACAAGGGACTGATCACCCACCAGGACCTCGCCGACTACAAGGTCAGGTGGCGCGAACCGATGCGCGTCGACTGGCAGGGCAACACGCTCTATACCGCGCCGCTGCCAAGCTCCGGCGGGATCGCCCTGGCCCAGTTGCTGGGCATCAAGGAAAACCGTGCCGCCGACTTCAAGGGCGTCGAGCTGAACTCCGCGCGCTACATCCACCTGCTGGCGGAGATCGAGAAACGCGTGTTCGCCGACCGCGCCGACTACCTCGGCGACCCGGACTTCTCCAAGGTCCCGGTGGCGCGCCTGACCGATCCGGCATACCTGAAGCAGCGTGCCGCCGAGGTCAATCCGACGGCGATCTCGCCGACCGAGAAGGTCCGTCCCGGCCTGGAGCCGCACCAGACAACGCACTTCTCCATCGTCGACGCCGACGGCAACGCGGTGAGCAACACCTACACCCTCAACTGGGACTTCGGCAGCGGCGTGGTGGTCAAGGGCGCTGGCTTCCTGCTCAACGACGAGATGGACGACTTCAGCGCCAAACCGGGCGTGGCCAACGCCTTCGGCGTGGTCGGCAGCGACGCCAATGCCATCGAGCCGGGCAAGCGCATGCTCTCCTCGATGAGCCCGAGCATCGTCACCCGCGACGGCAAGGTCAGCCTGGTGGTCGGCACTCCCGGCGGCTCGCGGATCTTCACCTCGATCTTCCAGGTGCTGAACAACATCTACGACTTCCACCTGCCGCTGGAGAAGGCCGTGGCCGCGCAGCGCGTGCACCACCAGTTGCTGCCCAAGGACACGATCTACTACGACGCCTACGCGCCGCTCGCCGGCAAGGTCGCCGAGGAGCTGAAGGCGATGGGCTACACCCTGGAGGACCAGGGCTGGAACATGGGCGATATCCAGGCCATCCGCGTCGACGGCAAGGCCCTGGAGACCGCCTCCGATCCCCGTGGCCGCGGCGTCGGCCTGGTGGTGAAACCCTGACAGGACGGCGGGCGGCCGACGCCGCCCGCGCCTGATTGCGTGCAACGACGATAACCCTACCAACCTACCGACACGAGATATCGCCATGAAGCCATTGCTCCACGCGTTCGCCCCCGGTGTTATGGCCCTGATGCTCCTGCTGCCGCAGGCCGCCCAGGCCAAGGAAGTCGCACCGCAACAGAAACTGTCCAACGTGGTCATCCTGGCCACCGGCGGCACCATCGCCGGCGCCGGCGCCAGCGCCGCCAACAGCGCCACCTACACCGCCGCCAAGGTGCCGGTCGACCAGTTGCTGGCCAGCGTGCCGCAGCTCAAGGACATCGCCAACGTCCGCGGCGAACAGGTGTTCCAGATCGCCTCGGAAAGCTTCACCAACGAGAACCTGCTGGAACTGGGCAAGACCGTCGCCAAGCTGGCCGATAGCGACGACGTCGACGGCATCGTGATCACCCACGGTACCGACACCCTGGAAGAGACCGCCTACTTCCTGACCCTGGTCGAGCACACCGAGAAGCCTATCGTGGTGGTCGGCTCGATGCGCCCGGGCACCGCGATGTCCGCCGACGGCATGCTCAACCTGTACAACGCCGTGGCGGTGGCCGGCGACAAGTCGGCACGCGGCAAGGGCGTGCTGATCACCATGAACGACGAGATCCTCTCCGGCCGCGACGCGAGCAAGATGGTCAACATCAAGACCGAAGCGTTCAAGAGCCCGTGGGGCCCGCTGGGCATGGTGGTCGAGGGCAAGAGCTACTGGTTCCGCGCACCGGTGAAGCGGCACACGGTGAACTCCGAGTTCGACATCAAGCAGATCTCCGCGCTGGCTCCGGTGGAAATCGCCTACAGCTACGGCAACGTCAGCGACACCGCCTACAAGGCCCTGGCCCAGGCGGGCGCCAAGGCGATCATCCATGCCGGCACCGGCAACGGCTCGGTGCCCGCGCGCGTGGTGCCGACCCTGCAGGAACTGCGCAAGCAGGGCGTGCAGATCATCCGCTCCTCGCACGTCAATGCCGGCGGCTTCGTCCTGCGCAACGCCGAGCAGCCGGACGACAAGAACGACTGGATCGTCGCCCACGACCTGAACCCGCAGAAGGCGCGCATCCTGGCCGCGGTCGCGATGACCAAGACCCAGGACAGCAAGGAGCTGCAACGGATCTTCTGGGAATACTGAGTGAACCCTTCCGGCGCCGCCTGCCGGCCGTGCCGGAAAACCGCCCGCTCCGCCGCCCATCGTGGCGGCGGGCTGGCCTAGCCGCGACGACTGTGATGGAATCCCCCGACCCGCCCTGCAGCGTACCTCCGTCACTGACCGTGAAGCCCCGCCTCGTCCGCCAGTTGCTGCTCCCCATTCCCCTGCTCCTGCTGATGCTCGGCTTCGGCTACGGCGGCTACCGGATCAGCGAGAGCGCCGGCATCCGTGCCCTCGCCGAGAATGGCGAACGCCAGCTGGAGCTGCATGCGCGGACGGTCGAGAGCGAGATCAGCAAGTACACCTACCTGCCCAGCCTGCTGGAGCTGGAGCGCAGCGTCAGTCACCTGCTCACCGACCCGACGCCATACCGGCGCAACCAGGTCAACGCCTACCTCGAAGGCCTCAACCGCCGCGCCGGCAGCCGCGCGGTGTACCTGCTGGACACCAACGGCCGGGTCCTGGCCACCAGCAACTGGAGCGACCCGGACAGCTACCTCGGCGAGGACCTGTCGTTCCGCGCCTACTGGCAGGACGCGATGAAGGGCAAGCCGGGCCGCTTCTACGGCATCGGCAGCACCCGCGGCGAGCCGGGCTACTACCTGGCCCACGGCCTGGTCCACGGCGGCCGGATCATCGGCGTGGCGGTGGTCAAGGTGAAGATGGACGCCCTCGAGGAACGCTGGGAGAAGGCGCGCCTGGAAGCCTTCGTCAGCGACGAGAACGGCATCATCATCCTCTCCAGCAACCCCGCCCTGCGCCTGAAGGCGGTGCGCTCCCTGAGCGCCGACGACAAGGAGCGCCTGGCGCGCAGCATGCAGTACTACTGGTGGGCGCTGAACGAGTGGCAACCGCTGCAGCGCGAGCCGCTGGCCGCCGGTGTGGAGAAGCTCAGCTTCCCCGCCGATGAGCAGCATCCGCGCGGCGAAGCGGTCACCTACCTGGCGCAGACCCGCGCGCTGAACGACACACCGTGGAACCTGACCCTGCTCAGCCCGCTGGAAGACCTGCGCCGCGACGCGGTACGCAACGGCATGCTGGCCGCCATCGGTTTCGCCCTCCTGGCATTCCTGCTGATCGCCTGGAACGAGCGGCGCAAGGTACTCGCCACCCGCCTCGCCGCGCGCGAGGCGCTGCAACGGGCCAACGGCGAGCTGGAAGTGAAGATCGCCGAACGTACCGCCGACCTGCAGGCCAGCAACGCACGCCTGACCGCCGAGATCCACGAGCGCCAGCAGGCCGAGGACACCCTGCGCAAGGCCCAGGACGAACTGGTCCAGGCCGGCAAGCTGGCGGTGATCGGGCAGATGTCCACCAGCATCGCCCACGAACTCAACCAACCGCTGGCGGCGCTGCGTACGCTGTCCGGCAACACCGTGCGCTTCCTCCAGCGCGGCAAGCTGGAGACCGCCAGCACCAACCTCGCCACCATCAACGAACTGGTCGACCGCATGGGCCGCATCACCGCCAGCCTGCGTGCCTTCGCCCGGCGCAGCGACGACGCCGGCCAGGCCAGCCTGGCCAAGGCGGTGGACGCGGCGCTGCTGATCCTGCACGGGCGCCTGGAGCAGGACCCGCCGACCCTGCACCGGCATTTCGACGACGTGCGCCTGGGCATCGACCAGACCCGCCTGGAACAGATCCTGGTCAACCTGCTGGCCAACGCCCTCGACGCCATGAGCGGGCAGGCCGACCGCCAGCTCTGGCTGGAAGGCCGGCGCGAGGAGGAGCGCTACGTCCTGCGCGTGCGCGACAACGGCCCCGGTATCCCGCCGGCGGCGCGCGTCCACCTGTTCGAACCCTTCTTCACCACCAAGCCCGGCGAACATGGCCTGGGCCTCGGCCTGACCCTCTCGGCCAGCCTGGCCACCGCCGCCGGCGGCAGCCTCAGCGTGCAGCACCCCGAAAGCGGCGGAACCGCCTTCGAGCTGAGCCTGTCCCTGGTTCCCGATTCCCCGACTGCGAGTCCCGCCCGATGAACGAGCCGCTTTCCGTCCTGATCGTCGAAGACGATCCGCATGTCTTGCTCGGCTGCCAGCAGGCGCTGGAGCTGGAGGACATCCCCTGCATCGGCGTCGGCAGCGCCGAGGAGGCGCTGCAACGGGTCGACCGCGACTTCGCCGGCATCGTCGTCAGCGACATCCGCCTGCCCGGCATCGATGGCCTGACCCTGCTGGAGCGTCTCAAGTCCCTCGACCCGAGCCTGCCGGTGGTGCTGATCACCGGTCACGGCGACATCTCCATGGCGGTACAGGCGATGCACGCCGGCGCCTACGACTTCATGGAGAAGCCCTTCTCTCCGGAACGCCTGGTCGAGGTCGCCCGCCGCGCCCTGGAGCAGCGCGGGCTGGCCCGCGAGGTCAGCGCGCTGCGTCGCCAGTTGGCCGGCCGCCAGGACCTGGCGCAACGGATCATCGGCCGCTCGCCGGCGATCCAGGCGTTGCGCGAGCTGATCGCCAACGTCGGCGACACCTCGGCCAACGTGCTGATCCTCGGCGAGACCGGCACCGGCAAGGAGCTGGTGGCGCGTTGCCTCCACGACTATAGCCGGCGCCACCAGCATGCCTTCGTCGCGCTGAACTGCGGCGGCCTGCCGGAGAACCTGTTCGACAGCGAGATATTCGGCCACGAGGCGCACGCCTTCACCGGTGCCAACAAGCGGCGGATCGGCAAGATCGAGCATGCCAACGGCGGCACGCTGTTCCTCGACGAGATCGAGAGCATGCCGGTCAACCTGCAGATCAAGCTGCTGCGGGTGTTGCAGGAACACACCCTGGAACGCCTCGGCTCGAACCAGTCGATCCCGGTGGACTGCCGGGTGATCGCGGCGACCAAGGCAGACCTCGCCGCCATGGGCAAGAGCGGCCAGTTCCGCAGCGACCTCTACTACCGGCTCAACGTGGTGAGCCTGGAACTGCCGGCGCTGCGCGACCGCCGCGAGGACATCCTGCTGCTCTTCGAACACTTCCTCCAGCAGTCCTCGCTGCGCTTCGACCGCCCCGCGCCGGAACTCGACCGTGCCACCGTGGCCAGCCTGATGGCCCACGACTGGCCGGGCAACGTACGCGAACTGCGCAACGTCGCCGAACGCTTCGCCCTCGGCCTGCCGGTGTTCAACAAGGGCGGCCAGGCCGTACAGACCGGCGGCCCGCGCTTCGCCGAAGCGGTGGAGGCATTCGAGAAGGCCCTGCTCGGCGACGCCCTGGCCCGCCACCACGGCAACCTGACCCAGGCCAGCCAGGACCTGGGCATGGCCAAGACCACACTGTTCGACAAGGTGAAGAAGTACGGCCTGCAATAGGCCGGGGGCCCTCTTCGCCCTGCCCACCTGGCGCAGGGCGCGATGCTTCATCCGACATTTCTCACCCGCCTGCGATTCCGCTCGGCGGATAACGCCGGGGGCGTTATCCGCCCTACCCGCCTGACGCAGCGCGTCATAGGCCATTCCTCCTCCCTCGGTGCGCCCGCGCTATCCGGGCATTCATGAATTGAACTCAAGTGTCATTTTCCCCGGCAGCTGTTTTTCGCACGAATCGTTCCGCCAATAATGCGCCCACCTTCTTCCAGTACGCCGCGCCGCGGCCGGCCTCACGAGCGAGATCGCCATCATGCTGTTCAGCCCCTATGCCCTTGGCCACCTGACCCTCCCCAATCGCATCGTCATGCCGCCGATGGCCCGTTCCCGCGCCGCCAGTGGCGAAGTCGCCACCGCGCTGATGGCCGAGTACTACAGCCAGCGCGCCGGCGCCGGCCTGATCGTTTCCGAAGGCACCCAGATCAGCCGGCAGGGCCAGGGCTACGCCTGGACACCGGGCATCCACAGCGCCGAGCAGGTCGCCGGCTGGCGCCAGGTCACCGACGCGGTGCACGCCGCCGGCGGGCGCATCTTCGCCCAGCTCTGGCACGTCGGCAGGGTCTCGCACACCTCGCTGCAACCGGGCAACGCCGCCCCGGTGTCCTCCTCGGCGCTGGTGGCCGAAGGCGTGAAGGTCTTCGTCGATCCCCAGGGCCGCGGAGCGCAGGCCGGCGGCGGCGAGATGGTCCAGCACTCGGCGCCGCGCGCACTGGCCGTGGAGGAAATCCGGGAGATCGTCGCCGACTATGCCCAGGCCGCACGCAACGCCCTCGACGCCGGCTTCGACGGGGTCGAACTGCACGGCGCCAACGGCTACCTGATCAACCAGTTCATCGACTCCCAGGCCAATGCGCGCAACGACCAATACGGCGGCTCGCTGGAGAACCGCCTGCGCTTCCTCCGCGAAGTCGCCGAGGCGGTCACCGCGGTGGTCGGCAGGGAGCCCATCGGCGTGCGCCTGGCGCCGCTGACCACCCTGCAGGGCGCGGTCGACGACACCCCGCAAGCCACCTACCTGGCCGCGGCGCGGCTACTGGACGAGATCGGCGTGGCCTACATCCACATCGCCGAGGCCGACTGGGAAGACGCCCCGGCCATGCCGGCGGCGTTCAAGGAAGCGTTGCGCATCGTCTACCGTGGCAGCCTGATCTACTCCGGCATGTACACCAAGGCGCGCGCCGAGGAAGCCCTGGCCAGGGGCTGGGCCGACCTGATCGGCTTCGGCCGGCCGTTCATCGCCAACCCCGACCTGCCCTACCGCCTGGAGCACGACCTGGCGCTGGCCGACGGCGACCGCTCGACCTACTTCGGTGGCGGCGCCGCCGGCTACACCGACTACCCGAGCCTGCCGCAGGCGGCCGGTTGAACCCCCTAGCCGACCGGACCGCGAGCGCGCGGCCGGTTGGCGAAACATGCCGCCACAACCTCGCCTTTGGTCGACTAGAACCCACGGCTGGCGGGACCTAGACTCAATTCGCCAGATATTCATTATTAATAGGCCTGATTTCCTGGACAGGGGGGACCACCGATAGCATCGAGGAACATTTCGAGGAATCCGCCATGAGCAAGTCCCTGATCGTCTCCCTGGCCGCCAGCCTGGTCGTCCTGACCGGTTGCGCCAACCCGCCGCGCAGCGTCGAACGCCCCTACAGCGACGCCGAAATCAAGTCCTACGCCCTCGACAGCCTGGAACGCAGCGACCTCTCGCCGAAGCGCCTCGACCAGTACCGCAGCGTGCTCGGCACGCCGCACCGGCAGACCCTGTAGCGCCTTCAGACGGGGCGCCGCCAGACGCTCGCCAGCCAGGGCTGCTGCTCGCGCGGCAGGCCCGGCGGCCGGTAGTAGTGCTCCAGCTCGACGAAACCGGCTTCCTCCAGCAGGCGTTTCCAGGCCGGGTAATCGTGGTAGGCACCGTAGCGTTGGCCATTCCAGCCCTCGCGGTTGTCGCCGCGCGGGTTGGAGCTGAACAGCACGCCGCCCGGTCGCAGCGCTTCGAAGAGTTCGCCGAGCACCCGCGGCAAGGCGCTGCCGGGCACATGGAACAGGCTGGCGTTGGCGAAGATGCCGTCGAAGTGCCCAGCCGGCAGTCGCAGCGCCAGGAAATTCTGTTGCCATACCTCGCAACCGCTGTCGGCCCTGGCCATCTCGACGAAGCGCGGCGTGCCTTCGAGTCCCACCGGCTGGTGGCCGAGGCGGCGGAAGGTGGCCAGGTCGCGCCCGGGACCGCAGCCGAAATCGAGGATCCGGTACGGCGGCGGCCCGTCGATTTGGCGCAGCAGCGCCTCGACGTTCTGGCTCACGTCGTGGCCGCGGGTGCCCTCGCGGAAGCCTTCGGCGTTGCGCTGGTAGTCGGCCAGGGTGGTGGCGGTGATCGCGTCGAAATCCTCGGTGCTCATGTCTGCTCGCAGTGGCGGGGTTCCGCCCAGTCTAGCGCCGGCACGGGTTTCGCCTAAGGTTTTGTAATAGTTTCCCGCTGTGGCGAGGGCCCGCGACACAGTAGGATCGAATTCCCTTTGACTCTCAATGGCCATCATGACCACCCTTTCGGAGCCCCCCAGTCGTCCTTCCGGACAACCCTCCCCGCTTCGCCTTCGCCACCTGCGTCCGCCCCTCGACGCCGAATCCCTCGCCTCGTCGCCCTCCGTCACCGCCGGCTGCCGCAGCCGCGCCGTGCAGCGTCGCGCCAGCGCGACGGCCAGCCGGACCGGGAGGTAAGCGCACATGGAATGGATAGCTGACCCGACTGCCTGGCTCGGCCTGGCGACCCTGATCGTGCTGGAGATCGTCCTCGGCATCGACAACCTGGTGTTCATCGCGATCCTCGCCGACAAGCTGCCGCCGCACCTGCGCGACCGCGCCCGGGTCCTCGGCCTGTCGCTGGCGCTGCTGATGCGCCTGGGCCTGCTGGCGAGCATCTCGTGGATGGTGACCCTCACCGAGCCGCTGTTCGAGGTATTCGGCAAGAGCTTCTCCGGCCGCGACCTGATCATGCTGTTCGGTGGCGTGTTCCTGCTGTTCAAGGCCACCATGGAGCTGCACGAACGCCTCGAAGGCCATGTCGCCCAGCACGCCGGCAACAAGACCTACGCGCTGTTCTGGCCGATCGTCGCGCAGATCGTGGTGCTCGACGCGGTGTTCTCGCTCGACGCGGTGATCACCGCGGTGGGCATGGTCGAGCACCTGGAAGTGATGATGATCGCGGTGATCGTCTCCATCGGCCTGATGATCGTCGCCAGCAAGCCGCTGACCCGCTTCGTCAATCGTCACCCGACGGTGATCATGCTGTGCCTGGGCTTCCTGATGATGATCGGCTTCAGCCTGACCGCCGAGGGCCTGGGCTTCCATATCCCGAAAGGCTACCTGTACGCGGCCATCGGCTTCTCGATCCTCATCGAGGTGTTCAACCAGGTCGCCCGCAAGCGCCGCAAGAAGAGCCTGCAGGGCCACCGCCCGCTGCGCGCGCGTACCGCCCATGCGGTGCTGCGCCTGCTCGGCGGCCAGCGCCTGGAGGCCGACGAGGTCGGCGAGGAAGTCGCCGACCTGTTCGAGGAGGGCGACGACCAGGTGGTCTTCGACCGCCGCGAGCGGGTGATGATCAGCGGCGTGCTGCAATTGGCCGAGAAGCCCATCCGCAGCCTGATGACGGTACGCGCCGAGGTCGACTGCATCGACCTCGACAGCGGCCGCGAGGCGATCCGCGCGGCGCTGCTCGAATCGTCCTACTCGCGCCTGCCGCTGGTGCGCGACGGGCGCGTCGAGGAGCCGCTGGGCTACGTGCACAAGAAGGAACTGCTCAAGGAGCTGCTCGCCGGCGCCCAGCCGGACCTGGAAAGCCTGGCCCGCCAGCCGCTCAACCTGTTGCAGGACTGCTCGATCCTCAACGCCCTGGAGCAGATGCGCGAGGCCTCGACCCACGTGGCCTTCGTGGTCAACGAGTTCGGCGAGTTCATCGGCCTGCTGACCCTGACCGACATTCTCGAATCCATCGCCGGCGAGCTGCCCGACGCCAGTGAGATCGACGGTCCGGACGTGGTCGAGGAGAACGACGGCTATCTGGTCAGCGGTGCCATGAACCTCAGCCAGGTGCGTCGACGCGTGGGGTTCGACGCGCGCGCCACGGAGGACTACCAGACCCTCGCCGGGCTGGTGATGAGCCTGCTCGACCGCCTGCCGGTGATCGGCGACCGCCTGCAGTGGCAGGACTGGGAGCTGCGGGTGGTGGAAGTGGAAGAACGCCGGGTGACCCGGGTCCTGCTGCGCAGGGGCTGAGCGAAGCGGCGGCCGCCGATCCGGCCGCCGTCCTCCCCGGCGCAGCGGCAGACCGCTACAGGCGGCGCTGCCAGGCCTGCGCCTGCTCGTCCTTCACCACCTCGACGAAAGCTTCCGGCAACAGGGTGCGGAACGGGCCTTCGTCAGCCTCGGCCAGCTCGACCATCCGCGCGATCATTTCCTCCGGATCGTACTGCTCGAAGGGAAAGCGCACGCCGCTGTGGTCGGTGAAGTGGCGCTGCGGGTCGTACCAGCGTTTCCAGGTTTCCATCATGCGATCGTTGAAGCCGGTCTGGTACGGGCCGGGATTGATGGTGCCAACCTGGATGCCGAACGGCTTCAGTTCGGCATGCAGGGCCTCGGCGAAGGCCTCCAGGGCATGCTTGGAGGCGCAGTAGGGGCCGGTATAGGGTCCGGTGATCAGGCCGGCGATGGACGACACGAAGAGCACCTTGCCGCCACGCTTCTGCTCGACCATGCGCCGGACGAAACCCTGGGTCAGTTCCAGGTTGGCGAACACGTTGGTCTCGAACAGCGCGCGCACCAGTTCCAGCGGGATCTCCGCGCTGGCCCCGGCCTCGGCGCTGCCGGCGTTGTTCAGCAGCACGTCGATATCCCATTCCCAGGCGCGTTCGCGATCGGCGGCGACGGTGATGTCGAGGGTTTCCACCCGCAGCGGGACGCCACGCCGCCCGGCCTCTTCGCGCAGGTCGGCGGCCTGCCCGGCGCCGCGCACGCCGGCGATCGTCCGATGGCCGCGGGCGGCCAGGCGCAACGCCACTTCCCGACCGAAGCCGCTGCCGGCCCCGGTCACCAGGATTCGCTTCTGTTTCATCTCGATTACCTCTGGATTGTTGCCATGGCCACGGCGGCCTCGGCGATGGATTGGTCCTGGGCCGCGCTGGCGCCGGAGACGCCGATGCCACCCAGGCAGGAACCGCCGGCATCGCCCAGCGGCATGCCGCCGGCGAAGCAGGCCAGCCCGCCGTTGCTCTGCTCGATGCTCCACAACGGCTGGCCCGGCCCGGCGAGTCGGCCCAGCTCGCCGCTGGGCAGGCGGAACAGCGCGGCGCTGCGCGCCTTGCGCTGGGCCAGGTCGATGGCACCGGGAACGCTGTCGTCCATCCGTACGAACGCCAGCAGGTTGGCATGGGCGTCGACCACCGCGACGCAGACCGCCAGGCGCTGCCGCTGCGCTTCGGCAATGGCCGCCGCGATGCAGCGTTGGGCATGTTGCAGAGACAGGTGGGTAGACATGGCCGGCGTCCTCATCGAGTGCTTGCGGGCCAGTCTAGAAAGGTCGAAGCTTTAACAGAACCGGCCTTCTCCTACGTAGACTTTCAAGTTTTTCTAACAATGAATCGACGCGATCCCCTCGCCGGCCTGCATGTCTTCAGGCAGGTCGCCGACACCGGCAGCTTCACCCGCGCCGCCGCCCTGCTCGGGGTGACGCCGGCAGCGGTGAGCCAGGCGATCAACCAACTGGAAGCCGAGCTGCGTCTCAAGCTGTTCCACCGCACCACCCGCGGGGTCAGCCTGAGCGAGGCCGGGCAGCGCTACCACGAACAGACCGAACAGCCCTACCGCGACCTGGTGCGCGCCCGCGAAGCGCTCGGCGAAAGCCTCGCGGAACCCTCCGGGCAGCTGCGCATCAGCGCCCTGCACCTGGCGAAGAACCTGGTGATCGCACCGATGCTCAACGAGTTCGTGCGACGCTACCCGAAGGTACAACTGGAGATCCGCTACGAGGACCAGTTGGTGGATATCGTCAGGGAACGACTGGATGCCGGCATCCGCCTGGCCGACGCCCTGCAGCCGGGCATGGTCGGGGTGCAACTGACAGCGCCGCTGGCGTGCCTGCTGGTGGCCACTCCGACCTACCTCGCCGAGTACGGTACGCCGGCCAGCGTCGCCGACCTCGATGGGCATGCCGCCGTGCGCTTCCGTTTCCCGCGCAGCGGCCGCCTGCACAAGTGGCGCTTGCGGGAAGACGGGCGGGAACTGGAAGTGGACCTGCCGGCACGCTTCGTCAGCACCGACACCGAGACGATCATCGAGGCGGCCCGCGCCGGCGCAGGGATCGCCCAGGCATTCATCCGCGAGCGAGTCGCCGCGGACCTCGCTGCCGGGCGCCTGGTGGAAGTGCTGCCTGGCAGTTGCCTGCCGCTGCCGCCGATGTGGCTGTATTACCTGAACCGCCGCCACGTACCGGCCAAGCTGCGCGCCTTCATCGAACTGCTACGCGAGTGGCGGCAGCCGGCCTGAACCTCAGCGGCCCTTGCCGGCCGGCCCCGGCCGGCTCAGCAGGAGGTCGTCCGGTCCGTCGATCTCGATGAAGCGACCGCTTTCCAGCGCCTCCTCCAGCGGCGTGCCGGCGAGCACGTCGGCCTTGCGCAGGGCGCTGGAGAAACGCAGGTCGGCGCTGGCTTCGACCTTCGCCAACGGCACCTGGTAGGTCTTGAACGCACCGTAGCGGAAGCCTTCGCTGGGCATCATCCCTTCCTGCCCCAGCAGGTAGGCGGACACTCCCAGTTCGCCGCTGTCGGCGTCGATCATCGCCACCACCTTCCAGAACTCCAGCGGCACCTGCACGCCCTGGTAGAGCGGATCGTCGTCGCGGAACACCGGGCCGGTGAACACCGAGATGCGGAAGCCCTCGCTCCTGGCGTTCTGCAGCACGTAGTCCTCCAGCGACAGCCAGCTGCGCTGGTTGAGCTGCGCCACCTGGGGCACCGCGTTGGTGTAGACGAAGGTGTCGTCCTCAGCCTGCCGGGCGACGGCATCGCTGTCGCCCCAGCCGGGATCCTCGCGACGCACCATGTGGCCCTTGTCGAACGAAGCCGGGCCGTAGAAGTCCTTGTGTCCGACCTGCGCGGCCGCCTCGATGCGCGGGTCGAAGCCCCAGGAATCCTTGCGCTTGAGCGAACGCTTGAGCGCGCCGTCGATATTCACCGCGGTGAGGATCGGCAAGCGCCGACTGGCGCTCATCACCACCGAGAAATGCAGGTAGTCCAGGCGCATGCCCTTGCCCACCGGCAGCACCTGGTGGCTCTTGCCCGGCTTGGGCAAGGCCGCCTTCGGCCCGAGGAAGGCCTCGTCGAAACCCTTGCGCTCGGCCAGGTCGGCGACGCTGCGCTGCTTTTCCTGGAAGCGCGGCACGCCGCGCTTCAGCTCCGCCCCGGCCACCGGCACCCAGGCGCGACGCGCCAGCAGGCTGCGGATCACGCTGGCCTTCACCGCATAGTTGGTCTTGCGGAACTGGCCGCCGAAGTGCAGGCCGACCACCTCGCCGCCGTCGATCGAAAGCACCGCCGAGCCGGAATTGCCGCCCAGGGTCGAGCAGTCGTGGGTCAGGTACCAGGCGTCATGGGGCAATCCCACGACTTCGCCGGGAGCGAAGCGCTTGACGTCGTAGATGTTGCCGAAGATATCTTCCATCGCCCCGGCGTCGTTGCGGCTGTCGCGCGCCGGATAGCCGACCACCGCCACCGCCTGGCGCGGCTCGGCATCCTGGCGCGCGAGGACCAGCGGCGGCGGCAGCAGGTCGCCCTTCACTACCTGGAGGATCGCCATGTCCGGCGCCTCGGAGACGTCCGGGGCGATCCACAGGACCCGCGCGATCACATGCTCGTCGCTTTCCGGCTGGCGGTATTCCTCGCGGAAGTCCACGCGGGTGCGCACCTGCTTGCCGGCCTGGTTGAGACGGAAGCGGAACAGGCTGCCCTGGCGCTCGGCGAACAGGCTGGCGACATGCCGGTTGGTGACGATCAGGTCGTCCTCGATGCGCCAGCCGGTACCGCACCAGTCCATGCTGTCGTGGTCGATCAATTCCAACCGACCGACCGAGCGGATCGGCGTGGCCAGCGCGGCGCGATGCTTCTTCAGGCGCTGCTCCAGGCCGGCCAGCGGCGCTTCGTCGAAGATACCGTTCTTCACCAGCAGCACCGGCCGGCTCTTGAGCAGGACGATCGCCTCGCTGAAGCGCCGCGAGTCGAAGAACGAGGCGTCGGATTCCGGCGACACGCTCTTGCCCAGGTGGTCGGCGATCTGCTCGCGGCTGGCGTTGTACGCCGGCACGTTGCTCCACTCACCGCGGGCGGCGAGGTGGGCGAGTTCCTCGCGGGTGCCCTTTTCCTTCAGTACCGAGCAGACCCGCAGTTCTTCCGGCGTGGCCCGCCGGGGGTTGCGCTTGCGCATGGCCATGTCCCTCGCTGGGCGGATATCCCTGGCAGGAGTCTAGCCGAGGGACATGACAGGGCCATGTCCCGCTGGCGCACCGCCGCGCAGCTCAACCGGCGAACAGCCGGTAGGCCGGGTTGTGGGTTTCCTCCCAGTACGGATAGCCGATGGCTTGCAACGCCGCCTCCAGCTCGCCGCGCTCCTCGTCCGGCACCTGCAATCCGGCCAGCACCCGACCGTCGGCGGCGCCGTGGTTGCGGTAGTGGAACAGGCTGATGTTCCAGCGCGAGCCGAGCTTGTCGAGGAAGTTCAGCAAGGCCCCGGGGCGTTCGGGAAACTCGAAGCGGAACAGCCGCTCGCGGCGCACCTCGGTACCGTGGCCGCCGACCATGTGGCGGATGTGCAGCTTGGCCATCTCGTTGTCGGTCAGGTCGAGTACCGGGAAGCCCTGCTCGCGCAGGCCGGCGAGCAGGTCGGCGCGGCTGTCGATGAGCGGATGGGTCTGCACGCCGACGAACAGGTGGGCCTGGCGGTCGCTGTGGTAGCGGTAGTTGAACTCGGTGATCTGGCGCCGGCCCAGCGCCGCGCAGAAGGCCTTGAAGCTGCCCGGCCGCTCGGCCACGGTGACGGCGATGATCGCTTCGCGCTGTTCGCCCAGTTCGGCGCGCTCGGCAACGTGGCGCAGGCGGTCGAAGTTGATGTTGGCACCGGAGTCGATGGCCACCAGGGTCTGCCCCTCGGTGCGTTCGCGGGCCACGTACTTCTTGATCCCCGCTACGGCCAGGGCGCCGGCCGGCTCGGTGATCGAACGGGTGTCGTCGTAGATGTCCTTGATCGCCGCGCAGATTTCGTCGCTGCCGACGGTGATCACCTCGTCGACATGGTCCTTGCAGACCTCGAAGTTGCAAGCGCCGATCTGCGCCACCGCCACCCCGTCGGCGAACAGCCCGACCTGGCCCAGCACCACCCGTTCGCCGGCGGCCAGCGCCGCCTGCAGGCAGTTGGAATCCTCCGGCTCGACGCCGATCACGCGAATATCCGGACGCAGGTGCTTGACGTAGGCGGCGATCCCGGCGATCAGGCTGCCGCCGCCGACCGGCACGAAGATCGCGTCGAGGCGGCCGCTGTGCTGGCGGAGGATCTCCATCGCCACCGTGCCCTGTCCGGCGATCACGTCCGGATCGTCGTAGGGTGGGACGAAGGTCATGCCTTCGCGCTCGGCCAGTTGCAGGGCATGGGCCAGCGCATCGGGGAAGGCGTCGCCGTGCAGCAACGCCTCGCCGCCGCGCGCCAGCACGCCCTTGACCTTGAGCTCGGGAGTGGTGCGCGGCATCACGATCACCGCCCGCACGCCCAGGCGCTGCGCCGCCAGGGCCAGGCCCTGGGCATGGTTGCCGGCGGAGGCGGTGATCACCCCGCGAGCCTTCTGCTCGTCGCTCAGGCGCGCGACACGGGTGTAGGCGCCGCGGATCTTGAAGGAGAACACCGGCTGCAGGTCCTCGCGCTTGAGCAGCACCCGGTTGCCCAGGCGCTGGGACAACTGCGGCGCGACCTGCAAGGGGGTTTCCACGGCGACGTCGTACACCGGCGCGGCCAGGATGCTTTCCACGTAGCCGGCCAGCAGGGGTTTGCTTGCGCTGAGGGTCGAGGCGCTCATCGGCTGGCCTCCGCGCTCGCCGCCACCGAGGCCAGCAGGTCGGTGCCGTAGGAGTTGTCCACCGCGCAGCGCCACTGGCCATCGGCCTCCTGGCGGAACACGTAGGTGGCCCGACGTTGCAGGCGTCCGGCCTTCGACTCGATCACCGCCTCGGCCATGACCAGCGCCGTATCTCCCGCCTCGATCACCCGTAGGTCGTGCTGGCGCACTCGCAGGCTGTGCTCGAAGTGCCGGGCGATGGCGTCGAACGCCTGGCGGATCTGCGCCTTGCCGCAGGCGTTGAGGCCCGGCTTGACCACCAGGGTGGCGTCGTCGCAGTAGAAATCCATCAGGGCATCGAACTGCCCGGCATTGATCAGGGCGTCGGCCCGGCCAACGAGGTTCTGGAGGGTCTGGTGCTGCATGCTGTTCTCCCGGTTCGGTGGTTTTGGCCCAGGAGACAGAACGAAGAACCCGCCTCGAGGGCGGGTTCGGAGTGGACGCTGGCTAACCCGCCATAGCTGGAATGGCGGTAATAATGCTGCGGCGGGTAAGCAGGGTCGCGAAGGTCATGGGTATCGAAACTACGGCGCAGGCCCGTTGGCTGTCAAGCGGTCCGGCCGCGCCGGCAGGAAAAAGCCCCTGCCGCGATGGCAGGGGCTTGCCGTTTTGGCCGAACACCGCCGGAGGTCAGCGGGTCAGCAGCACCTTCTGCGGCTGCGAGCCGCTCACGGTGACCAGCTTGGTGACGGTGCCGCCCTCGGTGATGGTCTTGCCATCGCTCTGGGCGCTCCAAGTCAGCTCGCTGGAAATGTAGTAGGTGCCGTTGGGGATGTGGTCGAAGTCGAAGCGACCGTTCTGGTCGGTGGTCGCCTCGCGCACGTAGGTGGCGCGTCGCGGGTCGAGCACCGGCGGTTGCACGTCGGGATCGCGCTTGGCGGCATCGAGGTTACCGAACTTCGCGTAGTAGGCCTTCATGTAGCTGGTCGCAGGCTCCAGGGTGACCTTGGTGTTGGTCCCCTTCTGGATCGCACCCGACGCGCTGGTCAGGTACAGGTCGCCGTTGATCACGCCCTCTCCCACCTGCTGGGTCGCCGCGTATTCATGCTCCGGGAAATCCGGCAGGTCGTTGGGATTGGAGGCGCAGGCCGCCAGGGCCGCGGTCATGGCCAGGAGGCCGAGGTTCTTCTTGATCGAAAGCATGGGCAATTCCTTTTTTCAAGCGAAGGTAACGAGTCCGTTGTGCGGCACCGACCGCGTGCTCAGGAGCGACGCCCGAGCAGGAAGCCGGCGAGCAGGCCCACCGCGGTGGTGATGGCCACGGTCTGCCAGGGATTGGCGCCGATATAGCTTTCCGTCGCATCCACCGCGTGGCGGCTGCGTTCGGCCACGGCGCTACCGCCCTTGCCGAGGGCATCGTTGGCCTTCTCCAGCAGCGCGCCGATCCGCGCACGGGCGCTATCGGCCTTGTCGCCGGCGAAGGCGGCGCTGTCGGCGAGCATGCTGTTGGCTTCGGAGAGCAGTTCCTGCAGCTCGCTGTAGCTCTGGTGCTGAATCTGCTCGAGGTTGTCTTTCACTGCGTTCTTGCGTGCCATCGAAGAGGCTCCCTGAAAAATGACTTGCAAAGGAGTTGATAGGCGCCGCAGTGAAAAAGTTCAGAGGAAATCGCCGGGAAGAACCGGCGCCCAGGCAGTGAGCGCCGGCTTCCATGGCCTGCCTGCCGTCAGAACGCGTAGATCGCCGAAAGAATCGCCGTGCGACCGTCGCCATACTCGATGGCCGAGGAGCGCGACTGGTTGCCGTACACCTGGCGCACCCGCTCGACGTAGGCCTTGTCGAACAGGTTGTCGAGGTTGAGTTGCAGTTTCAGGTCGCGCGTCGCCTGGTAGCCGAGCATCATGTTGTGCACCCAGTAGGCATCCAGCTTGCCGTTGTCCACCGAGGTGACGTTGCGCTGGCTGACGTAGCGTGCGCCATAGCCCAGGGTCACGCCCTCGGGCAGTTCGTAGGTGCTCCAGAGGCTCAACGAGCGCGGCGGGGTATTGCCCAGGGCCTGTCCCTCACGCTGCGGGTTGCTGGATTTCAGGGTTTCGCTGTCGAGGTAGGTGTAGGTGGCGAAGAGGTCCCAGTGCTCGTTCAGCTTGCCGCTGGCGCTCAGCTCCAGGCCACGCACGCGCTGTTCGCCGGCAAGCACGTAGCTGCCGTCGGCCAGGCGTTCGCGAGCGTCTTCCTTCTTCACCTGGAACAGCGCCGCGTCCAGCTCCAGGCGCCGTCCGAGGAACTCCCACTTGGTGCCCAGCTCGTAGGTACTGTTCTTCTCCGGCGCCAGGCCTCCGGTCGCCTCGGTCACGCCCGAGCCGGTAGTGACCAGGTGTTCCGCCGAGGGGTTGAAGGAGGTGCCGTAGGAGAAGTACAGCCGCCCGTTCTCCAGCGGCTTGAATACCAGCCCCGCCCGAGTGCTCAGCTTGCCGTCGGAACTGTCGGCGCGCACCGTCGGCTTGCCTGAGGGCGTGCTCCGCGAGGTGCCGTCGATCCAGTCGTAGCGCAGGCCCAGGCTGAGGTCCCAGCGCTCGTCCAGGGCGATGGTGTCGAAGGCGTACAGCGCCTTGACCTCCAGTTCGGTCCGGTTGCGCGCGCTGTCGCGCTTGTCGGTGGGGCCGTTCCAGTAGCCCGGCGGGTTGTGCAGGTCGAAGCCGTTGGCCGGGTAGAACTTGCCCAGGTTGTAGGAGTAGGTGGTGCGGTCGTAGGTCTCGCGGGACAGCTCGAAGCCGCCGATCAGCGTATGCGCCAGGCCGAAGGTATCGAAGCGGCCGGTGAGGTTGGTCTGGTTGATCCACATCCGCGTCTTCGAATCGCGCCCGTAGGCTTGCGGTCCCGCCGGCAGGTAGCGACCCGGCGGCAGGCCCTTCTGGTTGACGTGGGAGGCGGAGATCACCGTGTCCCGATGCAGGTGGGAATAGCGGATGAGGTTCTGCAACTGGAAGTCGTCGCTGAAATCGTGTTCGAGCTTGAGGGTGGCGACGTCGTTGTCGATCCGTTCCTCGTCCAGGTTGCGCCAGCCGAAATAATCGTGGCGGCTGACGCCGTCCAGCTTGCGCCCGTTCAGCGCCGGCACGCCATAGTCGGGAAGGTTGTCGTCGCGCTGGTGGAAGTAGCTCAGGGTCAGGCGGGTCGGGGTGTCCAGGCCGAAGGTCAGGGATGGCGCGATGCCCCAGCGCTGCTTGTCGATCTGTTCGCGCCCGGCGACGTCGTTGTGGTGGGCCATGAGGTTGAGGCGGAAGGCGGTCGATTCGCCAAGCCCTTCCAGCGGCTGGTTGGTGTCCAGGGTCAGGCGCCGGTAGCGGTCCGTGCCCAACCCGGCGCCCAGGTGGGTGAAGGCTTCGGCCTTGGGCTGCTTGCTGACCATGTTGATGCTGCCGCCGCTGGTGCCGGCGCCGCCGAACACCGAGTTCGGTCCCTTGATCACTTCCACCGCCTCCAGGTTGAACAGGTCGCTGCGGCTGGTCTGGGCGCTGTCGCGCAGCCCGTCCACCTGCATGTTGGCGTTGGCGCTGAAGCCGCGGATGTTGATGCTGTCGCCGGAACCGCCGCCGCCCTCGCCGGCGTTGAAGGTGATGCCGGAGACGTTGGACAGCACCTGGCGCAGGCTCAGGGCGTTCTGCTCCTGGATCACCTTTTGCGGCACCACCGTGACGGTCTGCGGGGTATCCAGCAGCGGCACGGCGTACTTGGCCGAGGCCGAGCGTTCGACCCTGGACGAGGCCTGCTCGCCGGTGACCGTGTCGGCTCCCAGTTCCAGGGGATCGTCCTTGCGCGCCGCGTCCTCGGCCAGGGCCGGCGAGGAGCAGGCGGCCATCAGCAGCATCAGCGGCGCCAGCGGGCGTTTGGTGGGCAAGGGGGACGGCTCGTTGCGACGATCCATGAAGTACTCCATCTTGGTTATTGAGAATCATTGGCATTTGATTGATGGAGGGTTTTTTCCACAAGCCGGACAGCTCCGAAAAAGCTCCCGGAAAAATCTGATAACCAACGGCAGAGTCCCGGAACAGAGGGCTCGCCGCGCGGCCCTTCTGCCAGGCGGCGACCGCATCCCTGCCATCGCGCAGACAAAAAAAAGCCCCGCCAATCGACCGGCGGGGCTTTCCCTAAAGCGTGTCGCCTCAGAACAGCGAGGCGACCAGATGAGTGGCGGGCGCCACCTGGAAGTCGATGGACATCATCACGCTCAGCGCGGTGATGGCGACGATGGAGAAGGCGAACAGCTTGCGCGCCCAGACCCGGTCGTCGGCGGTCCAGTAGCCGGTCAGGGCGATGGCCAGCCACCACAGGCTCACCGCCACCGCCACCAGCAGGTAGCCGTAGCCGGCGTAGCCGCCCAGGCACAAGGCGAGGGTCGCCGCCATGAAAGCGAGGATGTAGAGCACGATGTGGATCTTGGTCACCGCGATGCCGCGCGCCACCGGCAGCACCGGGATGCCGGCCGCCTCGTAGTCCTTCAGGCGGAAGATGGCGATGGCATAGGAGTGCGGCATCTGCCACAGGCAGAAGATCGCCAGCAGCGAGGCGGCTCCGGCGTCGAACTGGCCGCTCACCGCGCAGTAGCCGACCACCGGCGGCATCGCCCCGGAGAGGCTGCCGACCAGCGTGCCGTACTGCGAACGACGCTTGAACCACAGGCTGTACAGGCCGACGTAGACGAAGTAGCCGAAGCCGGCCAGCGCGGTGGTCAGCGGGTTGGTCCACCACCACAGCAGGCCGAAGCCGGCGACCCCGAGGACCAGGCCGTGGGCCAGGGCAGCCTTCAGCGAGATCTGCCCGGTCACGGTGACCCGCCCGCGGGTCCGCTCCATGTGCCGGTCGATGTCGCGGTCGATGCAGTTGTTCAGCACGCACCCACTGGCGACCACCAGCGACAGGCCGATGACCGTGGCCAGCAACAGCATCGGCTCGACGCTGCCGCGGGCGGCGAGGAAGTATCCCCCCGCCACCGCGATCAGGTTGCCGAAGATGATTCCCGGCTTGGCCACCAGGAGATAGCGTTTCAGCTTCACGTCATGGCCCTCAGGGCATCGGCATCATCAGCATGTCGGCGCTGAAGATGATCCACAGCGAGAGACCGACCACCAGCAGGATGACGATCACCGTGAAGATGAACGCCATCACGTTCCAGCGCCCTTCCGACGACATGTTCATGTGCAGGAAGCAGATCAGGTGCACCACCACCTGCACCAGGCCGAGGACGACCATGGTGAGGATGGTCGCGTGGCGCGAGAAGCCGCCGTCCATGACCATGTAGAACGGGATCGCGGTGAGGATCACCGAGAGCACGAAGCCGATCGCGTAGGAACCCAGGCTGCCGTGGCCGGCGCCGTGGTTGTCGTGTGCAGCGCTGCTCATTACAGGGCCCCCATCAGGTAGACGACGGTGAAGACGCAGATCCAGACGATGTCGAGGAAGTGCCAGAACAGGCTCAGGCACATCATCCGGGTGTTGTTCTGCGCGGTGAGGCCGCGGGTCCAGATCTGCGCCATCAGCACCAGCATCCACAGCAGACCGGCGCTGACGTGCAGGCCGTGCATGCCGACCAGGGTGAAGAAGGACGACAGGAAGGCGCTTCGGCTCGGGCCGAAACCTTCGGCGATCAGGTGGTGGAACTCGTTGATCTCCATCCCGATGAACGCGGCGCCGAGCAGGAAGGTGACCCCGAGCCAGGCGATCGCCTGGCCCTTGGCGCCCTTGTGCGCAGAGAGCATGGCCAGGCCGTAGGTGCAGCTGGAAACCAGCAGGATGGCGGTTTCCACCAGCACGTAGGGCAGCTCGAAGATGTCCTTGCCGCTGGGGCCGCCGGCGGTGTGGTGAACCAGCACCGCGTAGGTGGCGAAGACGCTGGCGAACAGCACGCAGTCGGTCATCAGGTAGAGCCAGAAACCGAATACGGTGTTGCCGCCGCTATCGTGTGCATGATCGTGGTCGTGGCCCACTTCGTGGGCGTCGGCCAGATGCTTGTTCAATACTGCCGTCGACATGGTTCAGACCTGCTTGGCGAGTTGCTGGAAACGGGCGCTTTCGATCTTCTCGATCTCTTCGGGCTGGACGTAGTAGTCGACGTCCTGGTTGTAGCTGCGCACGATGAAGGAGCCGATCATGCCGACGAAGCCGACCGCCATGAGCCACCAGATATGCCAGATGGCGGCGAAGCCGAAGACGAAGGCGAACACGGCGATGGAGAAGCCCGCGGCGGTGTTCTTCGGCATGTGGATCGGCTGGTAGGCCGGCAGCTTGCGGTAGGCGGTGCCGGCCTTCTTCATGTCGTGGAAGGCATCCACGTCCTGTACCTTCGGCAGCTCGGCGAAGTTGTAGAACGGCGGCGGCGAGGAAGTGGCCCATTCCAGGGTGCGGCCTTCCCACGGGTCGCCATTGACGTCGGCCAGTTGCTTGCGGTTGCGGACCGAGACGAACAGCTGGATCAGTTGGCAGGCGATGCCGCAGAAGATCAGCACGGCGCCGAAGAACGCGACCACCAGGTAGGGCTTCCACAGCGGGTTGTCGTAGTGGTTCAGGCGACGGGTCATGCCCATGAAGCCGAGGATGTAGAGCGGCATGAAGGCCATGTAGAAGCCCACCAGCCAGCACCAGAAGGAGCGCTTGCCCCACTTCTCGTCGAGGGTGAAGCCGAACGCTTTCGGGAACCAGAAGGCGAAGCCGGCCAGGTAGCCGAACACCGCGCCGCCGATGATGGTGTTGTGGAAGTGGGCGATCAGGAACAGGCTGTTGTGCAGCAGGAAGTCCGCGCCCGGGATGGCCAGCAGGACGCCGGTCATGCCGCCGATGGTGAAGGTCACCATGAAGCCCAGGGTCCACAGGATCGGCGTGCTGAAGCGCAGGCGGCCCTTGTAGATGGTGAACAGCCAGTTGAACAGCTTCACCCCGGTGGGGATCGAGATCAGCATGGTGGCCACGCCGAAGAAGCCGTTGACGTCACCGCCCGAACCCATGGTGAAGAAGTGGTGCAGCCACACGGTGAAGCCGAGGAAGGTGATCGCGGCGCTGGCCCAGACCATCGATTTGTAGCCGAACATGCGCTTGCCGGCGAAGGTCGCGGTGACCTCGGAGAAGATACCGAAGGCCGGCAGGATCAGGATGTACACCTCGGGATGGCCCCAGGCCCAGAAGAGGTTGATGTACATCATGGCGTTGCCGCCGAGCTCGTTGGTGAAGAAGTGCATGTCCAGGTAGCGGTCGAGCGACAGCAGGCCCAGCGCAGCGGTGAGGATCGGGAACGAGGCGACGATCAGGATGTTGGCGAAGGTGCAGGTCCAGGTGAAGATCGGCATCTGCATCAGCTTCATGCCCGGGGCACGCATCTTGAACACGGTGACCAGGAAGTTGATCCCCGTGAGCAACGTGCCCATCCCGGATATCTGTAGCGCCCAGATGTAGTAGTCCACCCCTACCCCGGGGCTATAGGCCAGCTCCGACAGCGGCGGATAGGCCACCCAGCCGGTACGGGCGAATTCGCCCAGGCCCAGCGACACGTTGACCAGCATGGCGCTGACCACGAGCAGCCAGAAGCTCAGCGAGTTGAGGAAGGGGAACGCCACGTCGCGCGCGCCGATCTGCAGCGGCACGGCCAGGTTCATCAGGCCGGTCATGAACGGCATGGCCATGAAGATGATCATGATCACGCCATGCGCGGTGAAGATCTGGTCGTAGTGCTCCGGCGGCAGGTAGCCGTGGTTGGCGCCTTCGGCCAGGGCCAGCTGGCCGCGCATCATGATCGCGTCGGCGAAGCCGCGGACCAGCATGACCAGGGCGACGACGATGTACATCACGCCGATCTTCTTGTGGTCGACCGAGGTCAGCCACTCGGTCCACAGGTAGGTCCACTTGCGGTAGTAGGTGATCGCACCGACCACGCCGAGGCCCAGCAGGGCGACGACGGCCAGTGTGACCATGACGATGGGCTCGTGGTAAGGCACGGCCGAGAGTGTCAGTTTCCCGAACATCTGCGCTTACTCCTGGGTACTCGGTTGCATGTGCATGTCCTTCATGTCTTTCATGCCCTGCATGGCTTGCATGTCCATGTCCTGCATGTCGTGACCGGTCATGGCGGCTTCGTGCTCAGCCCCGGCGTGCTCGCCGTGCGCGGCACCCTTGGCGTCGCCGTGGTGCTCGTACTTGGTGAGGATGTGGCCGAACAGTTCCGGGCTGACCGAAGAGAAGTAGGTCGGCGGAACGTTCTCGCTCGGCTTGACCAGTTCCGGATAGGTGCCGATCGACAGGCTGGCCGGTGCCGCCTTGACCTTGGCGACCCAGTCCTGGAAGCCCTGCTCGGAGGTGGCGATGGCCTTGAAGCGCATGCCGGAGAAACCGCCGCCGCTGTAGTTCGCGGAGATACCGTCGAATACGCCTTCTTCGTTGGCGATCAGGTGCAGCTTGGTCATCATCCCGGCCATCGAGTAGATCTGGCTGCCCAGCTGCGGGATGAAGAACGAGTTCATCACCGAATCCGAGGTGATCTGGAAATTCACCGGGGTGTCTTTCGGGAAGGCGATCTCGTTGACCGTGGCGATACCCTGCTCCGGGTAGATGAACAACCACTTCCAGTCCAGCGAAACGGCCTGGATGGTGACCGGCTTGACCTCGGAGTCCAGCGGACGGTACGGGTCGAGCTTGTGGGTGCTTTCCCAGGTGATCCAGCCGAGGATCGCGATGATCACGCAGGGCACCAGCCAGACCACCGCCTCGATGCGGTTGGAGTGGTGCCAGTCCGGCTTGTACTCGGCCTGGGTGTTCGAGGCGCGGTACTTCCAGGCGAACGCCAGGGTCATCACGATCACCGGGATGACCACGATCAGCATCAGCAGGGTCGCGGTAATGATCAGGGTGCGCTCGTCCATGCCCACCTGCCCTTTCGGGTTGAACAGGGTCATGTCGCAGCCGCCGAGCAGCAGCGCGGGCGCCAGGGAAAGCCATTTCAATGCGGCAAACGGGTTTGCTTTGGTCATCTTCCGGCCTTAATCGATGGAAGGAGCGAGTGGTCGCTCATGGATGTCTCCTTGCAAGGCTTGTGGCGGAGACCGCTGGCTTCAGCCAGTTCCAGACATGCAGTCGCCGCCGGGGTACGGAACGGCCATTGCCCGGCCACGGGAGAAGGCAAGCGGATACCTTTCCCGATTCCGGTGGCGGACTCGTTCCACGCGCTGAGTCGTTCCTTGATGAACAGCGTTTTCGAAGCTGTGCCGGAAGAGGCCAAGGGCGGCCAAGGCACGTGCATGCCTGGGCGAGAAGGATTGCCCTTCCCGCCGGGTGATCAGGTCGCAGTTATCGGTCGGCTATTTGTTGTGCAACAGGCAAGGCAGGAACCCATTTATCGCGATGCGGAGCAGAGACTCGCGCGACGCTCGTTGGACCGAAACTGAGCGTCAGTTATTACAATTCATTTCAGCTGAGGAGCCTATGACACATCTTGCAATAGACTTTCTCAAACATAGATAAAGTAGGGCTTTTACCTGCCTGCGACAGGTTGTCGCAGGCCATACCCTAGCACAACAGTTGGAATACGCGAATATTCTTCGCTTCGAGCAGCATAACGCAAGGAAATCGCCCCCACGCCAGCATCGTGACCCGAGAGTCAGTGTCTATCGGCCTACAACTGTACCCCTGCCGTTCGTCCAGATGCGCCAACTGTATCCGCCGCCGGGCCGGCGCTAACGCGCAGGCGCCAGAGCAGCGCGGCGGCCAGCAGGGCGCTGGCTCCGGCCACCAGCATAGCCAGACGGAAGCCCTCGGCCAGCGCGGCCGGCAGCTCGGCGTCGAGCCCCGCCAGGGAACCAGGCAAGCGATGGGCCGTGATCGCCTGGGTGGCGAGCCGTTGCGCATCGGCAATCCCCAGCTCCTCCAGCCGATCGCCCAGGACGACGATCGCCCGCCCGCTCAGCAGCGCTCCCAGCAACGCGATGCCGACGGCCATGCCGGCCTGGCGCAGGGTATTCATGGTCGCCGAGGCCATCCCGGAACGCTCGCGGGCCACGCTCGCCATGACCGCCAGACCGGTGCCGGGAACGGCCAGGCCCATGCCCAGGCCGAGCGCCACCAGCAACAGGCCGACCCAGGGATACGCGGTTCCCGTACCGCAAGCGGCCAGCGCCAGCATGGCCAGGCCGATCACCAGGTAGCCCAGCACCAGCAGGCGTCGCAGCGGTACGTGCCGCTGCAACCGGCCGAACAGCATGGACAGTGCGCCCATGGCGAGGAACTGCGGCGCCAGGTAGAAGCCGGCCTGCTGCGCCGAGGCACCCTGCACCTGCTGGAAGAACAGGGAGAGGAAGAACAGGCTGGCGTAGCCGGAAAAACCGAGGACGAACGAGGCCAGGTTGCAGACGGCGAACCCGGCCTGGCGGAACAACCCCAGGGGCAGCAGCGGTCGGGCGGTCCGCCGCTCGACGAAGAGGAAGCCAAGCAGGCCGACCCCGGCCAGGAGCAGCGCCGGCCAGGCCGTGGGAGACAACCAGCCGCCCTCTCCCGCGGCGATCAGGGCGTAGGTCAACGCTCCCAGCCAGACCACGCTGAGCAACTGCCCCAGGGGATCGAAGGCGGCGTGCTCGGGGTGCGCGGTTTCCTCGATGCCCCACAGGCCCAGGGCGAGCGCCAGCAGGCCGAGCGGCAGGTTGATCAGGAAGATGCTCTGCCAGCCGGCGTGCTCCACCAGCAGGCCGCCGAGCAGCGGGCCGAGGATCAGCGACAGCGCGCTGAAGGAGGTCCAGCCGCCGATCACCTGGGCGCGCTGGCCGGGATCGTGGAAAGCCTGGGTAAGGATCGACAGCGCGCCGGGTATCAACAGCGCCCCGGCGATGCCCTGGACCGCGCGTCCGAACAGCAGCAGCGGCAGCGAGGTGGCCAGCGCGCAGAGCAGCGAACCGAAGCTGAACAGGCCGACCCCGAGCAGCCAGGTGAGCTTGCGACCGTAGCGGTCGCTCAGCGGTCCGGAAGACAGCATGAAGGCGCTCAGGCACAGCGCATAGGCGTCGACCACCCACTGCAGGCCGGCCAGGTCGGTATCCAGGGCGTACTGCAGCGTCGGCAGGGCGAGGTTGACGATGCTGATGTCGAGCGAGGCGATGAAGGTTCCCAGGTAAATGGCGGCGACCAGGGCGACACGACGCGAAGGGTTCATGGAGTACTCCGATGAGAGGGCGCTGGCCCAGGAATAATCCATTGACCGACGGTCAGTCAATAAATATCGCGAAATATTCTCATCTTCCTGTCATGCCTCGTCTTCCCCTCCACGCTCTTTTACACTGCGGCCAACCCAACCACCGGACCCGCGCTCCATGCCCGATCGCCACGCCGAACAGCCTGCCCGCCAACCGCGCACCAAGCCTGCGGAGGTTCGTCTCGAGGAACTGATGGCGGCGGCGCAGCAACTGTTCCTAGACAAGGGTGTGGACGCCACCACCATCAGCGACATCGTCGCTGCCGCGGGGGTCGCCAAGGGTACCTTCTATCACTACTTCCAAGCCAAGACCGACATCCTCCTGGCCCTGCGCGAGCGCTTCACCCAGGCTTTCCAGCAGCGCATCGCGAATGCCGTCGAGGCCTGTCCGGCGAACGACCATCCCGGCCGCCTGCGCGCCTGGACCGAGAGCGGCCTGGCGGGCTACCTGGAGGGCTACCGGCTGCACGATGTGGTCTACAGCGAGCACCATCACCACCAGCGCGGCAACCAGGAGCGCGACCGCGTGCTGGAGCAATTGGCGGAGCTACTGGAGAACGGCGCGGCGGCCGGCGCCTGGCCGCTGCGCAACCCACGGCTGAACGCCCTGCTGCTCTACTCCGGGCTGCATGGCGCCGCCGACGACGCCATCGCCGGCGGCCGCCTGGATACCCAGCCGCTGGCCGGCGAACTCGCCGATGCCTTCCTGCGCCTGCTCGGTGCCAGCGACTGAGGCAGGCTCAGCCGCAGAAGGTTTCCTGCAGGTGGCGCCAGTACAGCCGCCCTTCGTCGTCACGGTGCAGGACTACGGTGGACAGGCGCTCGCTGCGACCCGCCGCGTCGGACTGGATTTCCCGATAGGCCAGGGTCGCGCCATCCACGCCTGAAGCCAGCAGACTCTCGCCGTCGATCTCGATGCGCAGCCCAGGACGGGTGCCGCCCTTGCTGCGGAACAGCTCGCCCAGAGCAGTCTTGTCCAGGACCACGCCATGCGGCGTGACCATCGAGAAGTCCTCGGCGAAACGCGCCATCAACGCATCCAGCGCGTCAGCCCGTGAGTCGCCGGCCAGCCAGTCGCGGATCGCCACGTGGGCATGGTGGATTTCCCGGCGGTAGGCACAAGTCATGGTGTAGCTCCTTTCAGGTCTGGACCAGGGCGCGAACCCCGGCGGAATCGATACGCCTCACCCACGGCAGAGGCAATAGCGTGAAAGCGGCGGCGAACAGGAAGCAGTGGACGAAGGCCGCGGGGTCGGCCCGCGCCTGCAACAGGTTGAGCAACCCACCGAGCACGGCCATGCCCAGGCAGAACGCCAGCTGCCGATTGATGTTCCACAAGGCGCTGGCATGGCCCATGCGCGCCGCCGGGACGTCGAGCAAGGCCATGCCCTGTGCCGCGCTGCTACACAGGCTGCCGCCGAATCCCATGGTCGCGTAGGCCCCCGCCAGTTGCCAGAAGCCGCTCCCCTCCCCGCTTCGAGCCAGCCACAGCAGGCCGCCGGCCTGTATCGCCATGCCCGCCAGCAGCAAGGATTTCGGCCCCCAGCGATTGAAGCGTCGCCGGGTCAGGCCGATGGCCAGGCCGGCCGCCAGCGCCCAGGGCAGCATCAGCGCACCGGCACGGCTCGCGCTGAGGCCGAGGGGGCCTTGCAGATAGAGCATGGCGACCAGGTTGGCGCCCATGAAGGCTCCCGGCACGCAGAGATAGACCAGCATCGCCGTACGCAGCAATGGCGCCTCCAGCAAGCCAAGGTCGAGCAGCGCGTCGGTACGAGCGCGCCCGTCACGCCAGTAGCAGCAGCCCAGCACGCAGGCCAGCAGCGCCAGGAGCAGGCCACGCCCGCCGCCGCCGGGCGATCCCAGCCAGGCGAGCGCCACCAGCAGCGTGGCCAGCGCCGCCGAGCCGAGCAGCAGGCCGCGCAGGTCCAGGCGCTGCGCCGCATGCTTGTGCCTGGGCAGCCAGCGCATCGCCAGGGCCAGCACCAGCAGCGCCGGCGCCACGCTGGCGAAGAAGATCCCACGCCAGGACAGGCTGTCCACCAGCCAGCCGCCGAGGGCAGGCGCCACGGCGGGAACGATCAGCGCCACCAGCATCACCCGTGCGGTCAGGCCGGCCCGTGCCGACGCCGGGACATTCCGATAGGCCATGGCCTGGCCGAGGGGGATCAGTAACCCGCCGGCCAACCCCTGGCACAGGCGCCAGACGATCAACGTCGCCGCCGATCCAGCCAGGCCGCAACCCAGCGAAGCGCTGGCGAAACCGGCCAGTGCCAGCAGCATCAGTCGCCGTTCTCCCAGGCGCGAAGCGAGCCAGACGCTCAACGGAATCACCAGGGTCAAGCCGAGCAGGTAGGTGTTGCCGATCCACGCCAGGGTCGCCACCGAAGCGCCAAGGGAACGCCCGATGTCCGGGTAGGCGACGCTGGCGATGAAGATGTTCACCAGGTCCAGGGCGAACCCCAGCAGGTACAAAGTGGCCAGGCGGGACGGTTGATTCATGGGCGCTCCGGAGGTTTGCCGGGGAGCATAGCGAGGCGCTCGCGCTATCTGGAGAGGCTAATCGCGCATAGACTGTCAAATCGAATTTGACAATAGGGACGCCTTCCATGGTCAGCCTCGACCGCTTCGAAACCTTTCGCGCCGTGGTCGACTGCGGTTCCCTCAGCGCCGCCGCCGACACCCTCGGCCAGACGCGTGCGGTAGTCAGCTTCAACCTCAAGCGGCTGGAGGCCGAGCTGGGCGTTTCTCTGCTCAGCCGCAGCACCCGGCGGATGGCCCTGACCGATGCTGGCGAACGCTTCTACCAGCGCTGCGTGAAGGTGCTCGACGAGGCGCGCCTGGCCATCGACGACGCCCGCGCCGAGCATGGCGAACTGCGTGGCAGCCTGCGCGTCACCACCACCCAGGAATACGGCCTGCGCCAACTGGTGCCGGCCCTGCAGGCATTCGCCCGGCTGCACCCGGCGTTGCAGGTACAATTGTCGACCTCATCGCTGCATGCCGACCTGATTGGCGAACGCTTCGACGTCGCCATCCGCCTGGGGCGCCTGGAGGACTCCACCCACCATGCGGTGCAACTGGCCAGCTTCGAGGTCCTGGCGGTGGCCAGCCCGGCCTGCCTGGCGGCGCTCGGCGAACCGCCGCCGACCGACCTGGAGAGTCTGGAGCGCCTGCAGAATCTCGGTCACAGCCGGCTGGCGGACTCCCTGCCCTGGCAAGTACGCGCCCCCGACGGCGCCCTGCGCAGCTACCGCGGACCGCGCCATCCCATGCTGCTGGCCGACAACGCCGCGGCCCTGCGCGCCTTTGCCCTCGACGGCCTGGGTATCGCCGTGCTGCCGGACTGGCTGGTGCAGGCCGACTTGCGCTGCGGCGCGCTGCAACGCCTGCTGGCGGACCACGGGTTTCCGCTCCAGGGCGTGCATGCCGTTTATCCGCCGACCCGCCACTTGCCGTCGAAGGTCCGCGCGTTCATCGACTTCCTCAAGACTCGCCTGGGGCACCCGGACGCCGGTTAGAAAACCGAGGCCGCCGCGATTGCCCGCGGCGGCCTCGGCACAGACGTGGCTCAGTTACCCTGCGGCATCTCGCCGCGCGCCAGGCGCGCATTGATGTCGCGGACCACCGCTGGCAGCTCGGCGATGGTCTCGATCAGGTAGTGCGGACGCGAACCTTCGAACATCTGTTCGATACGCGTCCGCTCGCGCTCCAGTTCGGCCGCCGGCAGCGCCTTGTACTGCTCGTAGGTGAGGCCCAGGGCATTGCCCGAGCAGGTCAGCGCCACCGTCCACATCCCGGCGCGGCGCCCTTCGAGGATACCCGGCCAGGTGTCGTCGACCTTCACGCAGGCCGCCACATCGTCGATCCCCAGGGCGATCACGTTGGCCAGCGCCTGGGCCGGCCATGGCCGGCCGTTGGGCACTTCATCGGTAGCCACCACGTGGTCGGCGACGTAACCGTTGGTCTCGGCCAGGGCTACCACCTTCTCCATCACCACCGCCGGGTAACCGGAACAGGAACCGATCTTCAGGCCCATCCCGCGGAGTTCGGCGATCGCCTGCAGGGCGCCGGGGATCACCGCCGAATGTTCGGCGATCTTTTCGATCTGCAGCGGCATGAAGCGCTCGTAGATGGCGGTGACATCGTCGTCGCTGGGCAGGCGGCCGAAGACGGCGCGGTAGCGCTCGGCGATCGCCGGGATGTCGCAGAGGGTGCGGATGTGGTCCCACTTGCCCATTCCCATCGGACCGCGCGCTTCCTCCAGGCTGACCTGGACGCCGAATTCGGCGAAGGCCTCGACGAAGATCTGGGTCGGCGCGAAGGAGCCGAAATCGACCACGGTTCCCGCCCAGTCGAGGATGACGGCCTGGAGGGTGGCTGGCTGGTTGTAATTCATTGTCGTGAACCCTTTTCTGCTCGTTGTCGTTCAGTTCAGATCTCGAGGACTTCCAGTTCGCGCAGCGCCTCGCCGATGGCGGCGACCGCCTGCCGCATCTCCGCGGCGTCGACGTGGCCGATGCAGCCGACGCGGAAGGTTTCCACCTGGGTCAACTTGCCCGGATAGAGGATGAAGCCCTTCTCCCGCACGCGTTGGTAGAAGTCGGCGAAGCGGTAGCGCGGATCGCGCGGCGCGTGGAAGGTAACGATGATCGGCGCCTGGATTTCCGCCGGCAGGAAGCTGCGGAAACCGAGCCGGGCCATCTCGCCGAGCAGCGTTTCGCAATTGCTCGCGTAGCGCCGCTGGCGCGCCGGCAGGCCGCCCTCCTCTTCGTACTGGCTGAGCGCTTCGTGCAAGGCGGCGACCACATGGGTCGGCGGGGTGAAGCGCCATTGCCCGGTCTTGCGCATGTAGGCGTGCTGGTCCTGCAGGTCCATGGCCAGGGAGTGGCAGTTGCCGGCGCTGGCTTCCAGGGCGGCGCTGCGGGCGAAGACGAAGCCCATCCCCGGGACGCCCTCCAGGCACTTGCCGGAGGCGGCGATCAGGGCGTCGAACGGGACTGTCCGGGCATCGATCCCGATCGCCCCGAAGGAACTCATGGCATCGACGATCAGGCGCTTGCCGTGACGCTCGACGACCTTGGCGATGGCCTCCAGCGGATTGAGGATGCCGGTACTGGTCTCGCAGTGGATCAGCGCCACATGGCTGATCGCCGGATCGGCGGCCAGCAGGCGCTCGACATCAGCGGCGGTGGTCGGCACGTTCTCTTCGGTCTCGAAGGTGCTGAAGGGCCGTTGCAGGACCTCGCAGATCTTCGCCAGGCGCTTGCCGTAGGCACCGTTGATCAACACCAGGACCTTGCCGTCGCGCGGCACCAGGGTGCCGATCGCCGCTTCCACGGCGAAGGTGCCGCTGCCCTGCAACGGTACGCAGGTGTGGCTGCCTTCGCCGCCTACGATCTTCAGCAGGCGCTGGCAGACGCTGGCGGTGAGTTCGTTGAAATCGCTGTCCCAGGAGCCCCAGTCGACCATCATCGCCCGACGGGTACGGTAGGAGGTGGTCAGCGGACCGGGGGTCAGCAGGATGGGTGCGCGTTCGGCAGTGCTCATGCTCATTTCCTCTGCGGGAATCGGCCAAAGAAACCGGATCGGGCTTCGCGGTCCGGGCGGTCGTTCCGCGCCGGGGTTCCAGGGAAGCCTGGAGACATAAGGTGAGCGCCGCGCTACTATCGTTCAAATTGTTTGTTCCGATGCCAGCCATAAGCCACGCCGATACCATGAATCTCTTCCAGCTCCGCGCCTTCGACGCCGTCGCCCGCGAAGGCAGTTTCACCCGCGCCGCCGAGCGCCTGTGCATCAGCCAACCGGCGGTGACCGGACACGTCAAGGCACTCGAGGAGCACTACCAGGTCACCCTGTTCCGGCGCACCGCCCGGCGCATCGAACTGACCGAGGAGGGCTCGCGCCTGGTGGCGATCACGCGCACCCTGTTCGCCCTGGAGGAAGAAGCCGAGGCCCTGCTCGACGCCAATCGACAATTGGTCTCCGGCCGCCTCGAAGTCGCCGCCGACGGCCCGCACCTGGTGATGCCGATGCTCGCCCGGCTGCGCGCGAGCTATCCGGGAATCACCGTCAACCTGCGTCTGGGCAACGCCCAGGAGACCCTCGCGGCGCTGCTCAGCGAACACGTCGACGTCGCCGTGCTGACCGAGGTCGAGGCGCGTCCCGGGCTGTTCCTGGAGGAGTTGGTGAATTCGCACATCTGCGCCCTGTTGCCTCGCCAGCATCCCTGGTGCGAACGCAACGAAGGCGTACCGCTGGAAGAGCTCGACCAGCAGATCATGGTGCTGCGCGAACCCGGTTCGATCACCCGCCGCACCTTCGACCGCGCCTGTGCCGAGCAGGGCGTGCAGCCGCGGGTGCTGCTGGAGCTGGACAGCCGGGAAGCGGTGACCGAAGCGGTGGCCGCCGAACTGGGCGTCGGCGTGGTGTCTTCCCTGGAGGTCGGCAACGATCCGCGGGTTCGCGCGGTGCCGCTGGTCGGTCCCGAGCTGACCAACCGCCACCTGATCGGCTGCCTGGAGAAGCGCCGCGGCCTACGGGTGATCAGGGCATTCCTGGAACTGGCGGCGGCCTGAGTCGCGCCTCAGCTCCAGTGACGCTCGCGGGTGCGGCGGTCTTCGCCGAAGCCGAACAGCGAGGCCAGCGAATACACGATCAGCTCGGCGATCCAGGCGACCAGCAAGGCGCAGCCCAGGCCCCAGGCGATCACCTCGGGCTTGAGCAGGACCTGGTAGCTGTAGCTGGCATAGGTTTCCATCAGCAACTCATGGTTCGGTGCGCGCAGCATGTGCCAGGCGCGGGCGTACCAGGGACCCTGCATGGCCTGCCACTCAGCGTCGAGCATGCGCGCGCGACGCATCAGGCGGTCGAGGTTCTCGCCGTCGCGCTGGAACACCGGATCGCTGTTGCTGCGGTAATGCCTGACCAGTTCCTCCAGGCTACCGTTGAAGAACTGCCCGGCGGTCTGCTGGAAGCCCTGGATGTTCTGCGCGGCCTCCAGGCGATGGGCGTCGACGCGCTTGGCGTAGTCGTCGATGAAACCGGGCACCTGCACCCCGAGCAGCAGGCCCAGGGTGAACAGCAGCAGTCTCAGGTAACTGCGGAACATGCGCTCTCCTCGTTCACGGCGGCGATTCAGACCCGCCCCTTGGCCAACACCTCGCCGCCCCACCAGAGGACCCACTCGCCGCTCTGCTGCAAGGTCCAGTTCTCGTTGTCGGTGAGCGGCTCGGTGGCGATCACCGTGACCACGTCGTCCGGCGTGGTTTCCGCATGGAAGTCCACGGTCAGGTCGGCATCCTTCAACCGCGCCGGGCCGAACGGCGCGCGGCGGGTAATGTAGGCGAGTTTGCTGGAGCAGAAGGTGAACAGCCAGTCGCCGTCGCTGATCAGGGCATTGAACACACCTTTCTTGCGATATTCGTCACAGGCCGAGATCAGCACCGGCAACAGCACCTCCACCGGCACCGGCTCGGGGAAAGCCCGGCGCACGCGGTTCAGCAGGTCGCAGAAGGCCGCCTCGCTGTCGGTCTCGCCGACCGGGCGGTAGAAACCGGGCTTGGGCTGGAAGTCGGCCAGTTGGCCATTGTGCGCGAAGGTCCAGTAGCGCCCACCGAGTTCGCGGATGAAGGGGTGGGTGTTGCTCAGCCCGACCTTGCCGACGTTGGCCTGGCGGATGTGCCCGATGACCGTCTCGCTCTTGATCGGGAAGCGCTGCACCAGCCGCGCCACCTCCGAATCGACGCTCGCCAGCGGGTCCTGGAACAGCCGCACGCCGCGTCCTTCGTAGAAGGCGATGCCCCAACCGTCGCGGTGCGGGCCGGTACCGCCGCCGCGCTGCATCAGTCCGGTGAAGCTGAAGACGATGTCCGTCGGGACGTTGGCGCTCATGCCCAATAGTTCACACATGGCTCAAACCTCCCTGAGCAAGGCTGTACGTAGTAGTTCTCGTTCCCGCTGCAGACGCGCCTGCAGGCTCGCGCGACCGACCGGCAGGAAACGGGTCAGGGCGCGCCAGAGCAGTCGCGGCAGGTCGCCGCGACGCCGGGGAATCAGGTGCAGATGCAGGTGCGCCACGTGCTGGTTGGCCGCCACGCCATCGTTGAGCAACAGGTTGATGCCTTCCACGCCGAAACCGGCCCGGCGCAATGCGCGACCGATACGCTCGGCGAGCGCCAGGAGGGCGTCGCGGGCGGCGGCGGAAAGATCGCTCAGGTGCGGGGCGTGCTCGCGGGCTACGATCAGCACGTGCGCCGGTCGCAGCGGAAAGATGTCCAGCAGGACGATGAAATGCTCGTCCTCGAAGAGTCTGTGCGCCGGCTCGCGGCCACCCGCTATGGCGCAGAACACGCAATCCATGGGAAATCCCGACATAGGCCTCGCCTCATGCTGAACGCCTGCCGGGCGTAGCGCAAGAATGGATTTCGTCGCGAAAGGCTACAGGCGCGGCTCGATGCGCATGCGCCGGTCGCCGTGCTCGTCGGTGCGGGTGTCGACGTCCGGCATCAACTCGGGCTGCATCATCTGCCGCAGGGTCGGCTCGTCCTCGGCGTCCTGCGACGGATGCCGACGATTCTTCCAGGCCCGCTCCAGCGGCCAGCGGATGGCGGCGATCAGCAGGTACAGGCCGAAACCGAGCAGCGCCACCAGGGCCAGGTCAGAGACCGCGCGCCAGGCGTTGTTGCCGACCTTGAACACGACATCCAGCGCGGTGATGGCGATGGCCGGGGCGTAGAGGTCGTTCTGCGGGTCCACCGGAGTCGGCGTGAACAGCAGGATGAAGACGATCAGCCGCAGGGGTTCGCGCAGCCAGCGCCACATCCAGCCGGTCATCAGCCAGAACACCAGCATCAGGCCGAGTCCGGCGATGGCGTAGGCGCCCCAGGCGATCAGATAGTCTTGTTCATTCATGCGGCGTGCGTGGCGATAGCGGTGATGGGGGGCTTATGATAGCCGCTTTTGCATGCCGACGCGCCTACCCACCGATGGCGGGCGCCGCGCCGCCAGTTTTATTCAGATTTCCCGGCCTCGCGCATGGCCGGATCGACGAGGATTCCCGATGCCCCATCCGCAGCCCCCCATCGCCCGCCGCGACGCCGGAAGCGACCCCTACGCCTGGCTGGAGGAGCGCGACGCCCCGGAGGTGCTCGACTACCTGAAGGCCGAGAACGCCTACCTGGATAGCGAACTGGCCGACCAGGCCGGGTTGCGCGAGACCCTGTTCGAGGAGATCAGGGGACGCATCCGCGAGACCGACCTGTCGTTGCCCAGTCCGTGGGGTCCGTGGCTGTACTACCAGCGCACCACCGCCGGCGACGAATACCCGCGCCACTACCGCTGCCCGCGTCCGGCGGACGGCAGCCTGGCGGTCGACGAAGGCGCCGAGCAACTGTTGCTCGATCCCAACCAGTTGGCCGACGGCGGCTTCCTCTCCCTCGGCGCCTTCAGCATCAGCCCCGACCAGAGCCTGCTGGCCTACAGCCTGGACACCAGCGGCGACGAGATCTACCGCCTGTTCGTCAAGGACCTCGCCAGCGGCGCGGTGCAGGCCCTGCCCTTCGACGACTGCGACGGCAGCCTGACCTGGGCCAACGACAACCGCACGCTGTTCTTCGGCGAACTGGACGACACCCACCGCCCGCACAAGCTCTATCGCCACCGCCTGGGCGAGGCCGGCGCCGAGCTGGTGTTCGAGGAAGGCGACGGGCGCTTCTTCCTGCACTGCTACCGCTCCAGCTCGGAACGCCAGCTGATCCTCCTGCTCAACAGCAAGACCACCAGCGAGGCCTGGGTGCTCGACGCCGACCAGCCGCAGGGAACGTTCCGTTGCCTGGCGCCGCGCGAGGAAGGCCACGAGTACTACCCCGACCACGGTCGCCTCGACGGCCGGGGCCTGTGGCTGATCCGCAGCAACCAGGCGGGGATCAACTTCGCCCTCTACCAGGCCGAGGAGTCGCGGCCGACTCGCGAGCACTGGCAACTGCGCGTGGCCCACGACCCGCAGCGGACCCTGGAAGATGTCAGCCTGAACGCCGAGGCGGTGATCCTCGGCCTGCGCGACGGCGGCCTGCCGGTTATCGAGGTGCAACCGCAGGGCCTGCCGGCCTACCGCGTGCAGTTGCCGGACGCCGCCTACAGCCTCTACGTGCAGGACAGCCTGGAATTCGACAGCCCCTGCGTGCGACTGCGCTACGAGGCCCTGAACCGTCCGGCGCAGGTACGCCAGCTGAACCTCGCCGATGGCACGCAGACCGTCCTCAAGCAGACCCCGGTGGAAGGCCCATTCGACGCCGACGCCTACGCCAGCCGGCGCATCTGGGCCAGCAGCGGCGACGGCACGCAGGTGCCGGTCAGCCTGGTGGCGCGCAAGGAAGTCCTCGACGGCATCGCCGCCGGGCGCCCCGCGCCGCTCTATCTCTATGGCTACGGCGCCTACGGGCATAGCCTCGATCCCTGGTTCTCCCACGCCCGCCTGAGCCTGCTCGAACGCGGCTTCGTCTTTGCCATCGCCCATGTCCGTGGCGGCGGCGAACTGGGCGAAGCCTGGTACCGGGCCGGCAAGCTGGAACACAAGCAGAACAGCTTCGACGACTTCATCGCCTGCGCCGAGCACCTGCTCGCCGAGGGCTACTGCCGTCCCGAGGGTCTCGCCATCAGCGGCGGCAGCGCCGGCGGGCTGTTGATCGGCGCGGTGCTCAACCAGCGCCCGCAACTGTTCGGCGCGGCCATCGCCGAGGTGCCTTTCGTCGACGTGCTGAACAGCATGCTCAATCCGGACCTGCCGCTGACCGTCACCGAATACGATGAGTGGGGCAACCCGCAGGAGCCCGAGGTGCATGCGCGGATCGCCGCCTACGCGCCCTACGAGAACGTCAGGGCCCAAGACTACCCGCACCTGCTGGTGGTCGCCGGCTACAACGACAGCCGCGTGCAGTACTGGGAAGCCGCCAAGTGGGTGGCGAAACTGCGGGCGACCAGGACCGACGCCAACCTGCTGCTGCTCAAGACCGACCTCGGCGCCGGCCACGGCGGCATGAGCGGCCGCTACCAGGGGCTGAAGGACGTGGCGCTGGAATACGCCTTCCTGCTCAAGGTCCTCGGCCTGGTATGACCACCGCGGGGGCCGGCGACGCCGGCCTTCCGCCACGAAAAAGGGAACCTTCGTGAAACGACGCTTCTGGCCCGCCATGGGCCTGCTCGCCGCGATCATGCTGGCCGTCTACCTGGCGAATCCGTTCGGCACCGCCAGTCTCGACCCGCGCGCACGGCTCCTCGGCGTGGCGCTGTACAAGATCCCTTCGCGCTCGATGGAACCGACCTTGCAACAGGGCGACTTCATCCTCGCCAACGCCGCGCGCTACGCCTTCGCCGACCCGCAGGTCGGCGACCTGGTGGTGTTCCGCTTCCCGCCGCAGCGCAGCATCGCCTATGTGAAGCGCATCGCCGGGATACCCGGCGATCGCGTGCGGATCGATGGCGGCCGGCTCTACGTCAATGAGCGCCCGGTGACGGAGCCCTACCTGGCGCAACAGGCGCTGCGCCAGCCGGACTCCCTGCGCATGGCCGAGCGGACCGTCCCCGCCGGCCAATACTTCATGCTCGGCGACAACCGCGACAACTCCAACGACAGCCGCTACTGGGGCTACGTACCGCGCGCCGACCTGGTCGGCCGGGTGTTCGCCGTCTGGTATGCCGAGGACACCCGGCGCATCGGTTCGGTGCGCTGACGCCCCTCAGAAGAACTGGGTGACGCTGATCTTGGCGTTGCGTCCCTGGCTGTAGACCAGGTCGCCGCCCAGCGGCTGGCGATAGGAGCGGTTGAACAGGTTGTCCACGGTGAAGTCGATGCGGGTGTCCTTCAGGCCCAGCTTGGCCGGGACCCACTCGGCGAACAGCCGATGAGTGTCGTAGCTGTCGTTGGCCGCGTGATCCCAGTAGATATCGCCGGAACCGGTACCCATCCCGCCGCTGTAGCGATCGCTGGGCAGGCGGTCGGTCTTGCGCACGAACTCGCCCTGCCAGCCGAGCTTGGCATCCCATTCCGGAACCTTCAGGCCGAGCATGGCCACCCACTTCGGCGGCGGGATGTCGCGCGCCCACACGTTCGGTCCCCAGGGATTGCTGTAGGCCCCATCGTGCTTGCCGGTCATCCACGAGTAGGACAGGCTGCCGAACAGCCGCTGGCTGTCGTAGAAGCTCTCGATCTCGAAGCCCTTGATGGTCAGGCCCGGCAAGTTGCGGTAGTTGCTCAGCGGCAGCATGTCGCCGCAGCTACCACCGATACTGCCGTTGTCGATCGACTGCTCGCGGCAGCCGACGCTGCGGGTGCGGAATATCTCGTCCTTGATGCGGTTCTGGAACAACGTGGTGCGGATCTGGAGGCTGTCGCCGGCGACCAGCAGGTCCGGCAGGTTGATCACGCTGCCGCCACGGATCGCATGGATGCGCTCGGCGTCCAGGTCGCGGCTGCTGCCACCGATGGTCGAACTGTTCTGCACTTCGTACTGCTCGTCGATCACCGGCGCTCGCCAGGTCTCGGTGTAGTCGGCGAAGAACGCCAGGTTCGGCGTCGCGGTCCAGAACACCGACAGCCGCGGCGACCAGCCGGAGTAGGTCTGGGCGCGATAGTCATGGCCGAGCTTGGGATTGTCGTAGATCGGCGCCAGGTTGGCCTGGCCGTCGTTGCGCACGCTGTCGAAGCGCATCGATGGGGTGACAGTCAGGCTGCCGTAGGTGATCGCGTCCTGGATGTAGAAGCTCTGCGTGTCCTGCTTGCCGGCCGGCATGAATGCCGGTTGCAGCCAGCCGTAGTTGTAGCGCGGGGTCTCGTAGGTCTTGCCCGGCATGTGCATGAGGATGTCGCGCTTGTGCTTGTGCAGCGCCGCGCCCAGGGTCAGCTCGTGCTGTAGCGCTCCGGTATCGAAACGGCTGGTGTTGCGCAGTTCCAGGACCTTGTCCTGGTACTCGGTACGCATCCGCTTGCCACCGGTGGCGAGCTGGTAGAAGGCGGTGTCCTCGCGACGGTCGAGTTGCTCGGTGCGGGCGTCGGAATAGCTCAGTTGCAGGTCGATCCAGGGGTTGTCCAGCGGATGGTAGTTGTACTTGCCGGTCCAGGTGGTGTCGGTGGTATCGCGGTGGGCCAGCAGGCGGGTCAGGCCCAGCTCGTAGCCGTAGCGGTCGATGGTCCACTGGCTCGGCGGGGTCGGGTAGCTGCTGGCGGAGAACGGCGTCCAGCGCGAGCTTTTCGAGCGCAGGTAGGTGAAACCCAGGTCGTGCTCCTCGGTGGGGTGCAGGTTGAGCTTGAACAGGCCGGTCTTCTCGTCCTGGGCGCTGTTGGGCAGGCGCTTGGGGTTGATCGGGTAGTCGGTGGGCGACAGCGGCAGGTTGTCGGCCAGCTTCATGTCGCGGCCGTCGCGACCGTTGAGATAGAGCAGGGCATCGACGCGGCGGTCTTCGCTGCGACCGAACACGGCGCCGGAGTAGATCTTCTGCTGGTCGTTGGAGTGATAGCCGTACTTGAGCATGGCGCCGACGTCGCGGCCTTCGCGCAGCAGGTCCGGCGCGTCCTTGGTCTCCATGTGCACGGTGCCGCCGAAGCCGCCATTGCCGGTGAACACCGAGTGCGGTCCCTTCTCCACCTCGATGCGCTTGATCATTTCCGGTTCGATGAACACGGTGCCCTGCTGGTAGCGCTCGAAGCCGCTCTTCTGCGCGCCGTCCAGGGTATAGGGCACGTCCTCGGCGTCGCCCAGGCCCCAGATGTTGGTGGTCTGTCCGCCCGGCTTGGGCGAGCCGCCCATGGTCACTCCGGGCAGGGTCTGCAGCAGGCTGGGGATGTTGTCCGCCTGCTGGCGTTCGATATCCCGCCGGGTCAGGGTCGAACGGCCGACGTTGCTGGCGTCCACTTCGCGACCGTTGCCGACGATGGTCTGCGCGTCCAGTTGCAGAGCGTTGTCGCTGTAGGCATCGACCTGGCGCCGGCGCACCACGTAGCCGCCGCCCGCCTCCACCAGCTCCAGCTCGGAACCGACCAGCAACCGCTCCAGCGCCTCGCGCACCCCGTAGCTGCCGCTCAGCGCCGGAGCGCGCAGGCCCCGCAGGAGCGACTCGTCGAACAGCACCTGGACCTGCGCCTGCTGCGCCAGGCGCGACAGCGAGGCGGCCAGCGGCTGCGCCGGCAGGTCGAAGCGTCGTTCGGCAGCGCTGGCGCCGGCGGCCCACAACGCGGCGCCGAGTACGGCGGCGGAACACAGCGGGCGCCAGGCGGCGCGGGTGAAAGGCAAGGTCATGCTGGAACTCTCCCCAAGTGACTGCTGGATGTCGCCGGCAGCGGCGACGGACAGCAGAGAAGACGCAGCAGGGAGAAAAACCCACATATACGAATGAAAAATATTTTCATTAACGCTGACGACGCGCCTCAGCGCGCCAGGATCAGCACCTCGCCACCAGCCTGCGGCTGCACCCGCACCGGCAATAGCGCCGGCAGGGCGAGGAGAAAATCGTCGGGGCGGGCGATCCGCACCGTACCGGAGACCCGCTTGCCGGCAAGCCGGGGATCTCCCAGGCGGATCGGCGCGGCGCGATAGCGCGACAGTTCCTCCACCAGTTCGCCCAGCGGCTTGTCGCGGAACACCAGTTGCCCATCGCGCCAACTGGCGACCTGCTCCGGCGCCACATGGCCGAGGTCCAGGCGCTGGTCGGCGAGGTCCAGGCGCGCGCTGTCGCCAGCCAGCAGCACATGTTCGGCATCCTTCTCCAGGGACGGCTGCAACGCCACGCGCCCCTGTTTCACCGCCACGGCGAGGGCCTGCGCGTTGCGCCGGACGCTGAACTGGGTACCGAGTACGGTGACCCGGCTGTCGCCGCTGCCGACCCGGAAAGGCCGGGCCGGATCGTGGCTGACCACGAAGAACACCTCGCCTTTCTTCAACAGCACGTCGCGGGTGCGCTCGGCGTAACGCACCTGCACCTGGGTATCGACGTCGAGGAACAGCTTCGATCCGTCCGCCAGGACCACCTCGCGCTGCTCGCCAGGTGCCGTGCCGTAGGCGAGGTTCGGTCCGAGCGACTGGTCGCGCCAGAACAGGGTGGCGACGAGCAGCGCGCAGAATACGAAGAACGCCGCCGCCAGCGCCCGGGGCAGGCGCCAGGCCGGCACCGGCTCGGGAATATCGTCCAGCGCCGGGCGCGGCAGGCCGTCGAACTCGCGCCAGAGCCGCTCCATGCCCTCGAGCGCTTCGCGATGGCGCGGATCGGCGCGTAGCCAATCCTCCAGCTCGGCCCGGCAGGCAGCGCTGAAATGCCCGGAACGACGCCGGCTGAACCAGTAGGCGGCGCGGTGATCGATGTCCTCTTCGGTTTCGTCTGCGAACAGCGGTTCCAGTCGTTCCAGCGGCTTCATCCTTCGCCTCCCTGGCCAAGCCGCCGCTTGCAGTGCAGCAAGGCGCTGGCGATGTGCTTTTCCACCATGCTCAGGGAGATTCCCATGCGCTCGGCCACTTCGACCTGGGACAGGCCGTCGAACTTGTGCAGGACGAACGCTTCGCGCCGCCGCGGCGGCAGCTCGGCCAGCGCGGCCGCCAGGTGGCTGAGGCGCTGCTGCTGTTCGAAACGCTCGCCCGGCCCGGCCGCCTCGCCTTCCAGCGCGGCGGGTTCGTCGTTCGCCGCCGGCCGGTCGATATCCTGGCCGCGGCTCTGCTGCCGGCGCCAATGGTCGCGCAACAGGTTGCGGGCGATCTGGAAAAGAAATGCGCGCGGCTGCTCGACCGATTGCCGGCCCGGCCATTTCAGCCACTGGGCGAAAGTATCCTGGGCGAGGTCGGCGGCGTCCGCCGAACTGCCCAGGTGCTTGCGCAGGAAGCGCAGCAACTCGCCATGGAACGCCTGATAGGCATGCGAGACGGAACCACGGAAGCGCTCATCCATCCGTGCATCCTCCGGCGGCGCCCCCCGCGCCGTTGACCCGCTGCAACACCTCGCCTCCCCGCTTCCGTCGGATACGGAAGTCCCTTGCAAATATGCGAATGATAATACATATCATTTCACAAGGTAAGGAAGTGCGACGGACGCGAGCTCAGCCGGCGCGGAAGATCAGGTAGTCCTCCCAGTCGTCCTCGGCCACCTGGGTCTCGCTGAGCATGCGCCCGGACTGGGAAATGCGTTCCTTGTGGACCCGCTCCGGGTCGCCGCAGACCAGGTGGTGCCAGAGCGGCAGGTCCTTGCCTTCGGCAACCAGGCGATAGCCGCAGGTCGGCGGCAACCACTGGAACTCGTCGGCCTGCGCCGGGGTGAGCTGGATACAGTCGGGGACGAAACGGATGCGCTCGGCGTAGTTGGTGCAGCGGCAGCTTTGCAGGTCGAGCAGCTTGCAGGCGATACGCGTGTAGTAGACGCTGCCGTCGTCCTCGTCCTCGAGCTTCTGCAGGCAGCACAGGCCGCAACCGTCGCACAGCGACTCCCACTCGTCCTGGTCGAGTTGGGCGAGGGTCTTGCGTTTCCAGAAGGGTTCGACTTTGGCGGCCATGGCATCGGGGGCTGGTGAAAAGGCGCGATAGTCTAGTCCCCCGCCCCCTCCAGGCCAAGCACCGGCCGGCACATGGCTACTTCAGGTAGGAACGCAGCGCGGTCACCACCAGTTCCAGGTCTTCGCGACGCTGCTCCGCGCTCGCCTGCTCGGCGCCGAGGTGTTCGCGGATGTGCCCCTCCAGCACTTCGTTCATCAGGCCGTTCACCGCACCGCGGATCGCCGCGATCTGTTGCAGCACCGCCGCGCATTCGCTGCCCTCTTCCAGCGCCTGCTCCAGCGCCCGGGTCTGCCCGGCGATGCGGCGCACCCGCGCCAGGAGCTTCTTCTTCCCATGGATGGTATGGGCCACCGCTCTCTCCTCAAGGTAATATACTGGGGTATAGTATATTTTCGACGTCTCGACAGGACAGTAGCAAATGCCCGGCACCCCGACTACCCAGCCCCTGCGCCATTCCCATCGGTTCGACCAGGGCAACCCGCTGGCCGAGCGCAACACGCGCTGGGCGGTATTGCTCACCGCCTGCATGATGGTCGCGGAAATCGCCGGCGGCTGGCTGTTCAACTCCATGGCCCTGCTCGCCGACGGCTGGCACATGAGCTCCCATGCCCTGGCCCTGGGTCTTGCGGTACTCGCCTACGGCGCCGCGCGGCGCTATGCCAACGACCCGCGCTTCAGCTTCGGTACGTGGAAGATCGAGGTGCTCGGCAGCTACACCAGCGCCCTGCTGCTTCTGCTGGTGGCCGGGCTGATGCTCTACCAATCGGTCGAACGCTTGCTCGACCCCAGCCCGATCCACTACCAGCAGGCGATGCTGGTCGCCGCGCTCGGCCTGCTGGTCAATCTCGCCTGCGCCTGGCTGCTGCGCGACGGCCATGCCCACCACGGGCACGGCCACTCGCACCATCACCATCACCACCACCACCACGACCACGACCACGACCACGACCACGACCACGACCATCATGCCCACCGGCACGATCTGAATCTGCGCGCCGCCTACCTGCACGTGCTGGCGGATGCCGCCACCTCGCTGCTGGCGATCGTCGCGCTGGCCGGCGGCCTGCTGTGGAACGCGGCCTGGCTGGACCCGCTGATGGGTATCGTCGGCGCGGTACTGGTCAGTGTCTGGGCATGCGGCCTGATCCGGCAGAGCAGCCGGGTATTGCTGGATGCGCAGATGGACGCGCCGGTGGCTGCGGAAATCCGCGCGGCGATCGCCAGCAGCCCGCTGCCGGCGGAACTGCTCGACCTGCACCTGTGGCAGGTCGGCCAGGGCAAGTACGCCTGCCTGCTGAGTCTGCTGACCACCGAGGAAGGCAGCGCCGACTATTTCAAGCGCCGCCTGGCCGAGCATGAGGAACTGGTGCACATCACCGTCGAGGTGAACCCGCTGCTCCCGCTCGCCGCCTGAGGGAACGCGGCTCAGTAGCCGCGAGCGAAGTCCACCTCGCCGCGCATGGCGGTACCCGCCCAGAAGCGCGCGAGGTTGTCTCGGAACAGTTCGACCATCGCCCCCGGCAGGGTCGGCGCGGCGGTGTGCCCGGTCAGCAAGAGGCGCGGGGTATGCCAGAACAGGTGGTTGGCCGGCAGCGGCTCTTCGCGGCAGACGTCGATCACCGCGCCGGCCAGTTGGTTGTTCTCCAGTGCCGCCACCAGGTCGGCGTCCACCACCGCGACACCACGCCCGGCATTGATGAACAGCGCCGTGGGCTTGAGCCGGGCGAACAGCGCACGGTCGTAGATGTCGTGGGTATCGGGGGTGTCGGGCAGCAGGTTGATCAGGTAGTCGGCCGTCTCCACCAGGCGACCGAGGTCGTCGAGCGACCCCATGCGGTTGAACGGCACCAGCGAACGCGGATTCTTCGCCACCCCGGTCAGGTCCATGCCGAAGCCGGACAGGGTATGCGCCACCGCCTGGCCGATCTCCCCGGTGCCCACGATCACCACCTGCCGGCCACGCAACCCGCCAGGCGTGCGGCTATCCCATTGCGAACCGACCTGGCTGGCCAGGCGACCGAGGAACTGGCGCTCGTGGGCGAGCATGTAGGTCAGCAGGTATTCGCTCATCACCTGGCCGAAGATGCCTACCGCGCGTGTCAGGCTGTAGTCCTTCGGCAGGTCGGCGGCCAGCAGCGGCGTGATGCCCGCCCAGGTCGACTGCACCCAGACCGGATGCACGCCCTGGCGCAGCATCTGCGCCACCAGGTCGGGCTGGCCGAGCCAGATCGAGCACTCGCTGGCGGCGTCGATGAGCTGCAGGGGATCGTCCCCCGCCACCACCTTCAGGCTGGGGTCGGCCGCCATCAGCAGCGCGGCATAGAGAGCGTGGTCACGTTCGAGAATCAGCAAGCGCATGGGTCACACTGCCAAGCCGGACAAGGGCTGGCGATCAGGCCGGAGAATATTGTTCTTTCATGCATCACGGCTCCTGGAGGGAAGCCCTCGAGAGCAGCAGGTTTGGCGCTGGTAGACCACGGTCGCTGCCAGGGGTTCCGCTATCGTGCGACATCTTGCGGACATCATGCACCGAAGGCGCAACCTTGCACAGAGCGGGTTTCACGTCGTGAAAGTGGCGCCGGGAAGCCGGCGCCAGCGGGGTACGGCTCGCGTCAGAGCGGGTCGTTCATGCGCAGCAACTCTTCCGGGAGATGCTCGATGTACTCTTCTTCGCCCGGCGGCATCTGCAAGTGGAAGCCCTGCTTCTCGATGTTCTCCAGGACCTTGGCGACATCCTCGCGGGCCAGTTGGCGCTCGGGGGTGAGCAGCAGGTCGAAGACATGTTGCGGCGCGCCGAACGGCACCAGCAGGGCCTCGGGTACGCGGCTCAACGCCTCGCGCTTGTCGACGTAGAGGTACATCTCGTTCTTGCGCGGGCTCTTGTAGACGGAACAGATTCGTTTCATGCGCTCTCCAGGGCGTCCAGCAGGGCCTGGCCCATGCGTTCGCGGCGCCAGCCGCGGAGGGAATCGGGCAGTTCGTAGGGACCGTCGGGATAGCCGCTCTTGAGCAGTGCCTCGAGGATCTTCTTGCGCAGCATCAGCTCAGGCGCCATGCCCAGGGTCTCCGCTTCGCGCTGGCCGATGGCGCGCAGGCTCTTGAGCAGCGGGGTGACCTCCGGCGGCAGCGGCTCGGGCAGCGCCTCGGGCCATTCGCTCTGCGGCAGGCGCGCAGCCTGGGCGATCAGTTCGATGAGGAAGTCGCCGTCCTGGCGCACGGTGCGCGGATGCATGTCTTCGATCGCCGCCAGGTCGGTCTTGTTCTTCGGCAGCAGGCGCGCCAGCGGCCACAGGGTACGTTCGCGCAGCACGTGGTTGCGCGGCCGGTTGCGCAGGCGTGCCTGCTCCTCGCGCCAGGCGCAGAGTTCGCGGAGCACCGCCAGTTGCTGCGGACGCAGCCGCCAACCCAGCTTGACCTCGCGGTAGGCCTCGCGCGGATCACTCTCGCGGCAGAGGTTGGCGACCAGTTCGGCGCCGTCCTCCAGCAGCCAGGCGCGTTTCTCCTCGCTCAGCCGCGCATCCAGGGCCAGGTAGACCTGGGCGAGGTGCTGGACGTCGTCGGCGGCGTAGCGCATCTGCATCTCGGTGAGCGGCCGTTGCAACCAGTCGGAACGGGTCTCGTCCTTGGGCAGGTCGATGTCCAGCACCTCCTTCACCAGCTTCGAGTAGCCCATCGAATGGGCCATGCCGAGATAGGCGGCGGCCAACTGCGTATCGAACAGCGGCACCGGCAGGCTGCCGGTGAGGCGCAGGAACACCTCGAGGTCTTCGCTGCAGGCATGCAGCACCTTCACCACCCGCTCGTCTTCGAGCAGCTCGGCGAAGGGGCTCCAGTCCTGGATCAGCAGCGGATCGATCAGCCACTCCTGCCGGCCATCGCCCACCTGCACCAGACCGGCCGCGGGATAGAAGGTATCGACGCGCATGAACTCGGTATCGAGCGCGAGGTACGGCTGTGTGCGCCATTCCCGGCATTGCTGCGCCAGGCTGGCATCATCGCGGATCCACTGGATTTCGGGCGCGGTCACGAACATCTCCTTGGTCAAGTGCGGCGCATTATATAGAGCCTGGCGCCATGCGAGCATTCCGCTCGGCACCGCGCTTGCCGATGAGCGTAGCGAATGTCCATACTCCGCCCTTTGTCCGACAATCCGAACAAGGGAACTGCATGAAGAAGCTCAGCGGAATAATCGTCCTCCTGCTGGCTGGCGCGGCTCTTTACCTGGCCCTGAAGACCAGCCCGATCGACCCGCTCGCCTGGGATGCTCCGGCCGCTCCGCAGATGACCGGGGTCCTCGAACCCAACGACACCCTGATGAAGGCCGAGCTGCTTGGCCAGGGCCAGTTGCACGGCCCCGAGGACACCGCCGTGGACAGCCAGGGCCGCGTCTATGCCGGTCTCGCCGACGGCCGCGTGGTACGCCTGGACGCCAGCGGCAAGGTCGAGACCTTCGTCGACACCGGCGGCCGCCCGCTGGGCATGGACTTCGATGCCGCCGGCAACCTGATCCTCGCCGATGCCTGGAAAGGCCTGCTGCGCATCGATCCGCAGGGCAAGGTGGAAACCCTCGCCACCGAGGCCGACGGTGTCCCCTTCGCCTTCACCGACGACCTCGACATCGCCAGCGACGGCCGCATCTACTTCAGCGACGCTTCCAGCAAGTTCCACCAGCCCGACTACATCCTCGACCTGCTCGAGGCCCGACCGCACGGCCGCCTGCTGCGCTACGACCCGTCCACCGGCAAGACCGAGGTGCTGCTCAAGGACCTGTACTTCGCCAATGGCGTGGCACTCTCGGCAAACGAGGACTTCGTACTGGTCAACGAGACCTACCGCTATCGCATCACCCGCTACTGGCTGAAAGGCGAGAAGGCTGGCCAGCACGAGGTGTTCATCGACAACCTGCCGGGCTTGCCGGACAACCTCCAGGGCGACCGCAAGGGTACCTTCTGGGTGGCCCTGCCGACCCCGCGCAAGGCCGACGCCGACTTCCTCCACCGGCATCCCTGGCTGAAGGCGCAGCTGGCCAAGCTGCCGCGCATGTTCCTGCCCAAGCCGACCGCCTACGGGCTGGTCATCGCCATCGACGAACAGGGCAGGATCGTCCGCAGCCTGCACGACACCAGCGGCCACCACCTGCGCATGATCACCTCGGCGAAGCCGGTGGGCGACCAGCTCTACTTCGGCAGCCTGGAAAACGATCGGATCGGCCGTCTGGCGATTCCCTGAAAAAGCCGAGGCGAAAAAAAGCCCGGCGCAAGCGTCGGGCCAAGCCAATCGGACAAGCGTCCCGAGGGATAGAACACAGGAGCGGGTATCTCGGAACGAGCCGATTCTGCATGTCTGGACAAATCCCCCGCTGCCGGGCGAGGCTGATGACCGAGTAGGAATCTTCCTCGCCTGGAGCCAGCCCTTTCCTTTCGCCATTTCTCCGCCTCGCCGCGCGACGCCGGGATGACGCGACGCGGTCCAAGGGGCATGATCCACCCATTCGCCACCGGCTTTGCTTCCCGACCCAAGGAGTCCGCGATGTCGTCCGCCCAACTGCTGACCGCGCAACAACTGGCCGCCCGCCTCAGCGAACCCGACCTGCTGGTCCTCGACTGCCGTTTCGCCCTCGAAGACCCGTCCTACGGTGCCCGCGTCTATCAGGAGAACCACATTCCCGGCGCGCATTTCGCCGACCTCGAACGGGATCTTTCCGCTCCCGTGCGCAAGGGCGTGACCGGTCGCCATCCGCTGCCGGATCCCGCCGAGCTAGCGCTCAAGCTACAAGCCTGGGGCCTGCGCCAGGATAGCCAGGTGGTGCTCTACGACGACGGCCCCGGCGCATTCGCCGCCCGCGCCTGGTGGCTGTTGCATTGGCTGGGCAAGCGCGATGGGGTCTACCTCCTCGATGGCGGCCTGGCGGCCTGGAAGGCTGCGGGGCTGGCACTGACCAATGGCGAAAGCAGTCTTCGACCCGGCGATTTCCAGGGCCAGCCCGATGCCTCGCTGCTGATCGACGCCGCCACCCTCCAGGCCCAACTGGGCCAACCCGGACTGGCGCTGCTCGATGCTCGCGCGCAGCCGCGCTTCCGTGGCGAAGTCGAGCCCATAGATCCGGTCGCCGGGCACATTCCCGGTGCCCAGTGCGCCGCCTTCACCGACAACCTTGGCAGCGACGGCCGCTTCCTTCCGCCGGAACAATTGCACCAGCGGTTCTCCGCCCTGTTGCGCGGTCGCCCGGTGGACGAGCTGGTCGCCTACTGCGGCTCCGGCGTCACCGCCTGCCACAACCTGTTCGCCCTGAGCCTCGCCGGCTTCCCGCTTCCGCGCCTCTACGCCGGCTCGTGGAGCGAGTGGATCACCGACCCGCGCCGCCCGGTCGCCACCGGCGACTGACGCCATACGCTCGGACGCGGCTTACGCCGCGTCGGGCAGCTTCCTGAAGTAGTCGAGCAACTCCTTCTGCAACGCCTCGTTGCGGAACAGCCCGAAATGCCCGACTGCCCCCTCGGCCCGTCCCTTGCGACGCAACTCCAGGTGCGCCGCGGCATAGACCTGGTGAAGCTTTTCCGCCGCAGCCCACGGCACGTAGTCGTCGTCCTCGAACAGGAAGCTGGCGACGGGGATGTCCAGCGCCTCGTAACCCTGCCGCTGCAATCCGAAGCGCGGTGCCAGGAGGTAGTCCGGCTGCCGCACCCAGCGCGCCCAGTCGCGCATGAAATGACTCGGCATATCCAGGCTGCCGAGGCCGAAGAAACGACTGGGAAAGCGTCGGAGCAGTCCGGTCAGTAGCGGCACCGCTACGCAGAACAGGCCGAACATCTGCCAGCGCTGCCTGCCTCGCCAGCGCCTCCAGTACGGAAACGAACCGGCGACGAACGCGGCGCCGCTCAATCCGCTGGCCTGACCAGCCAGACCGAGCAACTGCGCGCCGATGCTGTGGCCGACGAAATAGCGCGGTAGCTCCGGCGCGCGCGCTCGGCACCAGGCCAGCGCCGCATCGATGTCCTCGCGTCCCCAGTCGGCCAGGCGATAGCTAGCCACGGCAGGGTCGTCGCCTTCGCTGCCGCGGTAGCTGAACAACAGCACCTCGTAGCCGGAAGCCGCGGCCAGGACGGCGAAGCGCTGGTAGAAGGCGCGCCTGACGCCGAGCGCGCAGGCCACCACGATGCTCCCCTGCGCATCGCCGACGGCCGGGAAGTGGTCGCCGGCCAGGCGCACACCGTCACGGCAGGCGATCTCCACTGCGGTACTCATTCGCGCTCTCCTTTGCCGTGTGGGTTCGAGCAGCCGTGACGGACGCAATGCTCGACGGATCGCCAGGCGTGCTAGCATGAACATACCGACGGTATGTAAGAAGGCAACAGTATGAATGTCAAGAGCAGGCAGCAGGAAAATGCCGAGGCGACCCGCGAGGCACTGCTGGAAAGCGCCCTCTCCGCCTTCATCGAACATGGCTATGGCGGAGTCTCCATCGACGCCATCGCCCGCGAGGCGCGCGTGACCAAGGGCGCGTTCTACCACCACTTCGGCAGCAAGCAGGAACTGCTCGCCGAATGCTACGAACGCCAGGTACGGACGATCGCCGAGGACCTGGACAGGGTGCCGGCGCATGTCGACAAGTGGGCGGAGGCCGCCGCACTGGCCGAGGCCTTCATCGACAGCGTGATGGCGCGCGGCAAGCGGCAACTGTCGCTGCAGGAGGTGATCACGGTCGTCGGCTGGGAGCGATGGAAACGCATCGACTCGCGCCACACGCTGCGCTACGTCGGGCGCCTGGTGGACGAACTGGCGGCCAGTGGCGAACTCAAGGACTACCGCCGGGAAACCCTGGTCGGCCAGCTCTACGGCTTCCTTACCCAGGCCGCGATGAGTCTTCGCGATGCACGCAACAAGCGGCAAGCGGCCAATGAAGTGAAAGCCATCATCCGCGACTTCCTCTACAGCCTGCGCAGGGGCTGAGAATGCCGCCCAGCACAAGCGAAGCAAGGACGCGCCGGTTTAATTTCCAGCGGGCATATCAGCTGTTCTCTAAAGCTGGAAACAATTTAAAAACAGTCCTTTACAGCTGACTTGTTTCACTACACTTCAAATCAAGCGGCTAAGTCCGCTATCGGCGGGGCCATCGGAATAGAAGCTGCCAAACTGCCCGGCCCCGCCGATCCACCTTGCGCGAGGCCGTCATGGGTATTTCCGCCAACGATCTTTGCCAGCACGTGATACGCCCGACCCTGGACTACCTGTCCTGCCACAGCCCCGCCGCCGAAGCGCTGCTGCTGGGCGCGGCGGCCTGCCAGTCGGCGCTGGGGAGCGCCCTCGACGACCGCCGTGGCCACGGCCTGTACCGGATCGCCAGCGAACGCCACCAGCAGCTCTGGGACCAATACCTGGCGCTGGACCCGGAGCGCGCCAGCCGGGTCCGCGGCCTGGCCAGCCAGCATGCCTTCCTCGCCGCGCCGCACCTGGAACTGACGGTGAACCTGCGCTACAGCACGGCCATCGCCTGGTCGCTGGTGGAAGCCGCGCGACTGCCACTGCCCGACCAGCACGACCACCTCGCCCAGGCTCGCGTGTGGCGCCAGGTATTCCAGCCGCACGGTCGCCTGCACGAGTTCATCGACGCCTGGCAACGCTGCATCGGCAGCCTCAGCCAGGTCGCCTGACGGCGAATGGAAAAATCCCGCGTCCGAAACAGACCAACCGGTCAGAAAATTTTTTACATACAGACACGAACGGTTGCGCTACCTTCGCTTCACTGGCACCGGAGCCAACCGCTCTGTTCCGCACCCTGCGGAACTTCGGAACACTGGCGCCGGTCTGGGAATCTTGGTAGTTTGCGCGCCGTTATACACAGGAGTTGCTCCAACAATGAAAACAATATGGTTTAAAACCTCTCTCGCACTGACCATTAGCGCTGTCTCCACCTACACCCTCGCCAACGGCATCGCCATCAACGAACAGAGCGCCAGCGGCGCCGGCACCGCCTACGCCGGCCGCGCCTCGTCCGCGCTCGATGCCAGCACCATCTACGGCAACCCGGCCGGCCTGTCCAAGCTGAAACGCACCGAAGTCAGCGGCGGTCTGGCCATCGTCAAGGCCAAGGACGACATCAGCCAGGCCCACAGCACCGCCCAGGGCAGCAACAAGGGCGACTCGGTACCGCTGGCCGCCGTACCGTTCGGCTACTTCTCCACGCCGATCAACGAAGATTTCACTTTCGGCCTGGGCATCTACGTGCCCTACGGCATCATCAACGATTACGAAAACGGCTTCATGGGCAGCTCCCACGGCTCCTATAGCAAGGTGCAGGTGATCACCGTGCAGCCGACCATCGCCTGGAAGATCAACGACAAGGTTTCCGTCGGCTTCGGTCCGACCTTCAACCGCATCGACGGCCAGTTGAAGAACACCCTGGCCACCAATGGCCTGCTCGGCAGCAACGGCGATACCAAGATCAACATCAAGGGCGACGACACCGCCATCGGCTACAACGTCGGCGTGATGGTCGACCTGACCGACGACACCACCTGGGGCCTGACCTACCACTCCAAGGTCAAGTACCACCTGGGCGGCAACACCGAAGTGAAGAACGCTCCGGGTGCCCTGGGCCTGAACGGCAAGTACGATGCCAAGCTGGACATCACCCTGCCGGAATCGGTGGATACCTCCATCACCCACAAGTTCGACGACAAGTGGACGGGCTACCTGGGCGCCGTCTGGACCCGCTGGAGCCGCCTGGAGAAGATCGAGGTGCGCAACAGCGGCGTACCGGCGCTCGGCCAGGCCCTGGGCTTCAACACCATCGGCGAAGACCTGAACTGGCGCGACACCTGGTCCTTCTCGGTAGGTACCTCCTACCAGGCCACCCCGGAGTGGGTGCTGCGCACCGGCTTTGCCTACGAGCCGTCGCCGACCTCCAACGAGGACCGCAACGTGCGCATCCCGGTGGGCGACCGCAAGGTCTTCACCGTCGGTGCCGGCTGGTCGCCGAACCAGGACCTGACCGTCGACGTGGCCTACGCCTACCTGTGGGAAACCACCGCCGGCGTCAACCAGGAAGGCAGCGCCCTGCAGCCGGCCTACAGCGCCAAGTACGACAACAGCGCGCATGGCCTGACCGCCCAGGTCACCTATCGTTTCTGATCGCACGCGCCAACGAAGAAGCCGGGCAATGCCCGGCTTTTTCATGCCTGGCCGACCCTCAGGGCTGGCTGGCGATGGCCTTCTCGATGGCGGCCTGGAGCTGCGGATCGTCCGGGGTGGTCTTGCTGGAGAACTGCGCGACCACCCTGCCCTGGCGATCCACCACGTACTTGTAGAAATTCCAGCGCGGCGCCTGGCCGCTCTGCTCGGCCAACTGGCGGAACAGCGGGATCGCCTCGTCGCCGCGCACGTGCTGCGGCTGGGTCATGGCGAAGGTCACGCCGTAGTTGCCATAGCAGATCTTCGCGGTCTCGGCGGTATCCGCGGCTTCCTGCTTGAAGTCGTCGGAAGGTACCCCGAGCACTTCCAGGCCCTGCCCCTTGTAACGCTGGTAGAGCGCCTCGAGCCCCTTGAACTGCGGGGTGAAGCCACAGTGGCTGGCAGTGTTGACCACCACCAGCGGCTTGCCGGCGTAACGCTGGCAAAGATCGATGCTTTCCTTGGAACGCAGCTTGGTCAACTGGCCCTGCAACAGTTCCGGGCAATCGGCGGCCCAGCCGCTCAGCGGCAGCCCGGCGAGCGCCAGGACGGACAACAGCACGCGAGGTTTCATGGAATGGCTCCTTGGCGACGAATGTCCCAGCTTACCCTTCCCCGCGCCTATCGCCACCTATCAGCATGCGCCCATGCCCAGTTCCAGCAGCGCCAGTCCGCCACGCTGCCAGCCCCACCAGGCGAGTCCCAGCAGCGCCCCGGCGGCGAGCAGCCAGGCCAGCTTCACGCCGCGCCTCCGGCCACCTGCAGGCGCGCCACCGGACGCTCGCGCACCGGCCAGTTGAGCAGCGCCGCGAGCAGGCTTAGCAGGATCGACAACTGCCAGACCAGGTCGTAGCTGCCGGTGCGGTCGTAGACCACCCCGCCCAGCCAGCCGCCGAGGAAGGCGCCCAACTGGTGGAAGAGGAACACGATGCCGCCGAGCATCGACAGGTTGCGCACGCCGAACAGGGTCGCCACGGTGCCGTTGGTCAGGGGCACCGTGGACAGCCACAGCAGCCCCATGGCCACGCCGAAGGCGTAGGCGCTGTAGACGCTCAGCGGCAGCCAGAGGAACAGCACGATCACTACCCCGCGCACCAGGTACAGCGCGGTCAGCAGGCGCGGCTTCGACCAGCGCCCGCCGAGCCAGCCGGCGATGTAGGTGCCGAACACGTTGAACAGCCCGACCAGCGCCAGCACCGTGGTGCCGACCTGCGCCGGCAGGTGCTGGTCGACCAGGTAGGCCGGCAGGTGTACGCCGATGAACACCACCTGGAAGCCGCAGACGAAGAAGCCCAGCGCCAGCAGCCAGAACCCGGAATGCGCGCAGGCCTCGCGCAGCGCTTCGCCGAGGCTCTGTTCATGGCCCTGCGGCGGCAACGGGCGATCCTTCATCAGCCCGGCCAGCGGCACGATCAGCGCCACCAGCAGGCCCAGGGCGAGCAGGGCCGAGGACCAGCCCAGCCAGCCGATCAGGGCGAGGGTACCGGGCAGCATGGCGAACTGGCCGAAGGAGCCGGCCGCGCTGGAGATACCCATCGCCATGCTGCGCTGCTCCGCCGGCACTGCGCGGCCGACGGCGCCGAGGATCACCGAGAACGAGGTGCCGGAAAGGCCCAGGCCGATCAGCAGGCCGGCGCTCAGCGACAGCCCGGTGGCCGACTGCGAGAGTCCCATCAGGACCAGGCCGAGGGCGTACAGCAGGCCCCCCACCAGCACCGCCCGCGCCGCGCCGTAGCGGTCGGCGAGCGCCCCGGTGAACGGCTGGGCCAGGCCCCAGACCAGGTTCTGCAAGGCGATGGCGAAGGCGAAGACTTCGCGGCCCCAGCCGAAGTCGGCGCTCATCGGCGCGAGGAACAGGCCGAAGCCATGTCGCACGCCGAGGGACAGGGCGAGGATCAGGGCTCCGGACAGCAGGATCCAGAAGGCGGCACGCGGCATGGGTCGCTCCATCTACGGGTATATACCCGCTTTATCGTGAACGAAGCGCCTCGGCGAGAGGCTTCGTCGGTTGTCAGTCCAGTCGCTCCAGTTCCACCAGCAACGCCGCCAAGGCGCCGCTGCGCTCCTCGCCAAGGCGCCCGGCGAGACGCCGCTGCGCGTCTTCCCAGGCCGGCGTTCCGCGCTCCAGGGCATCCAGCCCGGCAGGCGTCAGCTCGACCAGGCGGTTGCGCTGGTCCTCGCCACCGGTCAGGCGCAGCAGGCCGTCGCCTTCCAGCACCCGCAGGTTGCGACCGAGGGTGCTGCGGTCGAGTCCCATGGCTTCGGCGAGTTCGGAAATGCTCGGCCGGTCCAGGCGCCGCAGGTGCCGCAGCAGGGAAAACTGCGCCACCTTGAGGCCGGTATCGGCCAGCGCCTCGTCGTAGAAGCGGGAAACGCTGCGGGCGGCGCGACGCAGTTTGGTACAGAGGCATTGGGTCGGTAGCATGGATGCGTGTATATACCCGTACTTCTCGACGGTCAAGCGGATTGTCCGAACTGCCAACGCCGTCTGTTGCCCCTGCCAAGGCCGGACGCCGGGCGCTGGCCTATAACTCGCGCTGTCAGCGGCGACCGGGAGCACCCGGCGCCCTCCATCCATCGCCGAGGTAGCCATGCCCGTTTACAAAGCCCCGCTGCGCGACACGCGCTTCCTGCTCAACGAAGTCTTCGATTTCCCCGAGCATTACCGCAACCTGGTCAACGGAGCCGAAGCCACGCCGGACATGGTCGATGCGATCCTCGGCGAATGCGCGAAGCTCTGCGAGGAAGTGATCGCCCCGCTCTACCACAGCGGCGACGAGGAAGGCTGCCACCTGGAGAACGGCGAAGTACGGACGCCGAAGGGCTACAAGGAAGCCTACGAGGCCTATGTCGCCGGCGGCTGGCAGGGCCTCTCGCACCCGGTGGAGTACGGTGGCCAGGGCCTGCCGATGAGCCTCGGCGCGCTCAAGCAGGAGATGATGGGCACCGCCAACTGGCCGTTCTCCATGTATCCCGGCCTCTCCCTCGGCGCGATGAACACCCTGATGCAGCACGGCACCGAGGAACAGAAGCAGACCTACCTGGTTCCGCTCACCGAGGGCCGCTGGGGCGGCACCATGTGCCTCACCGAGCCGCAGTGCGGCACCGATCTCGGCCAGGTGAAGACCCGCGCCGAGGCCAACCCCGACGGTAGCTACGCCATCAGCGGGACGAAGATCTTCATCTCTTCCGGCGAACACGACCTGACCGAGAACATCGTCCACATCGTCCTCGCCCGCCTGCCGGACGCACCGAAGGGCACCCGCGGCATTTCCCTGTTCATCGTGCCCAAGTTCCTTCCCGGCGAAGGAGGCGCGCTCGGCCCGCGCAACGGCGTGAGTTGCGGCGCGCTGGAGAAGAAGATGGGGATCAAGGCCTCGGCCACCTGCGTGATGAACTTCGACGGCGCCACCGGCTTCCTCATCGGACCGCCGAACAAGGGCCTGGAATGCATGTTCACCTTCATGAACAGCGCCCGCATCGGCACCGCCATCCAGGGCGTGGCCACCGCCGAGCTGGCCTACCAGGGCGCCCTCGCCTACGCCCGCGAACGCCGCTCCATGCGCGCGCTCTCCGGGACCAAGGAACCCGACCAGGTCGCCGACAGCCTGATGCACCACGGCGACGTGCGGCGCATGCTGCTGACCCAGAAGGCCATCGCCGAAGGTGGCCGGGCGCTGGTCTACCTGGCCACCCAGTACGCCGACCGGATGATCCAGGGCATCCTCAGCAACGACGACGCCGAGTACGAACGCTGGGACGACAAGCTCGGCTTCCTCACGCCGATCCTCAAGGGCTGCCTGACCGAACTCGGCCTGGAAAGCGCCAACCTCGGCATGCAGGTGTTCGGCGGCCACGGCTATATCCGCGAACACGGCATGGAGCAGATCGTCCGCGACGCGCGGATCGCCACCCTCTACGAAGGCACCACCGGCATCCAGGCCCTCGATCTGCTCGGCCGCAAGGTCCTGCTGATGACCCAGGGCAAGGCCGTGCGCGACTTCACCAGGGGCGTGGCCCGGTTCGCCGTCGACCTGCTGAAGAACGAGCCGCGCATGCGCGGCCGCGCCCTGGTGCTGCTCAAGCTCTGCGCCCAATGGAACCTGCTGACCCTGCGCATTGCCCTCAGCGCGCGCAAGCAACGCGATCTGGTGAGCACCGCCAGCCACGACTACCTGATGTTCTCCGGCTACGCCACGCTGGCCTATTCCTGGGCCCTCCAGGAAGCCGCTGCGCGCCGGCGACTGCGCCAGGGCGGCAGCGAGTCGGCGGACTTCTACAAGGCCAAGATCGCCACCAGCGAGTTCTACTTCGCCCGCCTGCTTCCGCGCGCCAAGGGCCACGCGGCGGCGATGGCGAAGCCGACCGGTTCGATCATGGACCTGAAGAGCGAGCACTTCGCCTTCGACTGAGGCGACCACCCGCAGCGCGCCAGCGGAGCCTCAGTCTCCGCTGGCGCCAGCCGCCGTCAGCAACAACGCACGAACGTCGTCGAGCATCGAGTCCCATTCCTCCTGGCCAATGTCCATCAGGCGGAAGTAGCGCAACATGAAGGCGCCCTCCACCGCCAGGAACGCCAGGCGCGCACGGCGCCCCTCGGGTGCGGACAGGTCCAGGCCTTCCAACCGGCTGCGATACCACTGGTTGCTGCCCTCCAGGTGCTCGGGCGTCTGGATCAGCGCCGCCATCAGCGCCGCCGCCTTGCTGCTGGACAACTCGTCCGAACGCTGGGTCGCCTCGGCATGCGCGCGAACCCGCGTCAGCGGCGTCGGCTGCTTCCCCGCCACCGCTTCGAACAGGCTGTCGTAGGCCTTGCCCCAGCGCTCGAAGATCGCGTCGATCAGCGCGTCCTTGGTACCGAAGCAGTACTGCACGCCGCCCTTGGTGATGCCCATTTCCTTCGCCACCGCATCGATGGTCAGGCCGGCCGCGCCCTCGCGGGCGATCACCGCCTCGGCGGCATCGAGCAACTGGTCGCGGTCGATCGTTCGTCGGCGTCCCATGGCTACCTCTTGAGTTTAAATCCATACGTATGTATTTATATTTTCACGCGTCCGCCTGTGGCGCGCAATTCCCGTTATCCACGGCGAGCGAAGAACCGTTCGCCACAGAGGTTATCCCATGTTCCGGCAGAACCGCTGGCTGGTCCTGGCCATCGTCTCCAGCGCCCTGTTCCTCATCATCATCGACATGACCGTGCTCTACACGGCCCTGCCGCGCCTGACCCACGACCTCGGCGCGACGGCCGCGGAGAAACTCTGGATCGTCAACGCCTATCCGCTGGTGGTCGCCGGCCTGCTGCCCGGCGCCGGCTTGCTCAGCGACCGCCTTGGCCACAAGCGGCTGTTCCTCGCCGGCCTGCCGCTGTTCGGCCTGGCCTCGCTGTGCGCCGCCTTCGCCCCCAGCGCCGCGGCGCTGATTGCCGCCCGCGCCGGGTTGGCGGTGGGCGCGGCGCTGATGATGCCGGCGACCCTGTCGATCGTCCGCCATGTCTTCCAGGACGAACGCGAACGCGCCCTGGCCATCGGCATCTGGGCCTCCGTCGCCTCTGCCGGCGCGGCGCTGGGGCCGGTGGTCGGCGGCGTGCTGCTGGAGTTCTTCTGGTGGGGCTCGGTGTTCCTCATCAACGTCCCGGTGGTGGCCATCGCCCTGTTGCTGGCGCTGCCGGCCATCCCGGCCTGCGGCGGCCAGTCACGGCGACCATGGGACGCCCTCGGCTCGCTGCAGGTGATGTTCGGCCTGGTCGGGGTGGTGTATGCGATCAAGGAACTCAGCACACGCGCCCCGGACTTCGGGCTGGCCGTCCTGGCCGCGCTCGGCGGCATGCTCTGCCTGTACCTGTTCGTCCGCCGCCAGCGCCGCGCCCGCGAACCGATGATCGACTTCGCGCTGTTCCGCAACCGGCGCTTCGCCCGCGGCGTCGCGGTGGCCCTGGTGGCGACCATGGCGCTGGTCGGCATGGAACTGGTGTTCAGCCAGCACCTGCAACTGGTGCAGGGCCTGACGCCGCTGAAGGCCGGCCTGTTCGTCCTGCCGATCCCGCTGGCCTCGCTGGTGGTCGGGCCGCTGGCCGGTTGGCTGGTGCCGCGCTGGGGCGAGAACCGGGTGATGTGCGCCTCCCTGCTGCTCGGCAGCGCCGGATTGCTCGGCCTGGCCCTGTCCTACCAGGCCGCCACCGGAGCGCAACTGGCCAGCCTGGTGCTGCTCGGCGTCGGCTTCGGCGGCGCGATGACCGCCGCCTCCACCGCGGTGATGCTCAACGTGGACGAACAGAGTTCCGGAATGGCGGCCGCCATCGAGGACGTGTCCTACGAACTGGGCGGGGTGATCGGCGTGACCCTGCTCGGCAGCCTGATGAGTTTCGTCTACGGGATGTCGCTGAGGCTGCCCTCGGCCGAGCTGCCGGCGCGGGTCCGCGACAGCCTCGACGACGCCCTGTTGGTCGCCGAGGGCCTGGCGCCGGAGGTCGCGTCGCGGCTCGTCGAGCTTGCCCGGCAGGCTTTCGACCAGGCCTTCGTCGCCGTGCTGCTGGCCGCCGCCGCGCTGCTCTTCCTCAGCGCCATGGCGGTCCTGCGCCAGCCGCGTCCGGCTACAGAGCCAGCGCCACCAGCACCGCACACTCGGTAAGTTCGACCAGCGCGCCGGCGGTGTCCCCGGTGGTGCCGCCGAGGCGCGCGAGGAAACGGCTGCGCAGCCAGGCGAAGAGCATCAGCGTCACCAGCAACGCCAGCAGGCCGGCCAGGCCGAACGCCAGGGCCAGGCCGAAACTCACCCCCAGCACCCACGGCAGGCTGCGCGCCGGCAGGTGCTCGGCGATGGCCTGGCCGAGGCCGCCGGGGCGCGCGTAGGGCGTGGTCAGGAACAGCAGCGGCAGGCTGCTGCGCGCCAGCCACGGGGCCAGCGGCAACAACCCGGCCTCGCCCTGGCCGAGCAGCGCCGCCAGGGCGGAGAACTTCAACAACAGGACCAGTACCAGGACCACCACCGCCACCGGGCCGCTGCGCGGGTCCTTCATGATCGCCAAGGTCCGCTCGCGGTCGCCCAGCCCGCCGATCCAGGCGTCCGCCATGTCGGCCAGGCCGTCCAGGTGCAGCGCGCCGCTCAGCGCTACCCACAGGCTCAGCAGCAAGGCTGCCTGCAACAGCGGCGGCGTACCGTCGAGCGACCGCGCCGCGGCGTACAGCACGACGCCGATCAGCACCCCGACCAGTGGATAGCAGAGCACCGCGCGGCCGAACTGTTCCGGCGTCGGCATCGCCGACAGGCGCACCGGCAGGCGGGTGAGGAACTGCAAGGCGACCAGCAGTGAGCGCAAGGCTTCGCGCATGGCTATTCCCCTTCCCGGCATTCGTGCCAGCGATCGTCGCCCTCTCCGGCGCGCAGGCCGAACAGTGCGCCATGACCGACGTCCACCTGCAGCAAGTGCTCGCGCGGCAGGCCACGGGCGCGAGCGAGCAACAGGCGTATGACGCCGCCATGGGTCACCAGCAGCACACGACGGCCGGCATGACGCTGGCGCAGGCGTCGCTGGGCGGCCAGCACCCGCGCCTCGAACTCGGACAGCGGCTCGCCGCCCGGCGGGGTAAAGGCGTAGGGATCGGCCCAGAAGCGGCCGAGCGCCTCGCTGTGGCCGTCCATCAGGGCGGCCGCCGAGCGCCCCTCCCAAGCGCCGAAATGCAGTTCGCGCAGATCGTTTTCCAGTTCCAGCTCGATCCCCTGGCGCTGCGCCAGTTCCTCGGCGAAGGCGCGGCAACGTTGCAATGGCGAGCTGACCAGCAGGTCCCAGCGTCCGCCTTCCACCGCCGTGCGCATCTGCGCCCAGCCACGCGCGGTCAAGGCGTCGTCGAGGCTGCCGCGGAAACCGCCGCCGGACTCGGTTTCGCCATGCCGCAGGAGGTCCAGGCGCAGGCTCATGCCGGGCGGTCCGAGACCGCCGCTTCGGCGAAGGTCGCCATCCCCGCGTGCAGCGCGCAGGCCTGGCGCAGCAGCGGCACCGCCAGCGCCGCGCCGCTGCCCTCGCCCAGGCGCAGGCCGAGGTCGAGCAGCGGTTGCGCCGCCAGGGCTTCGAGCACATGCCGATGGCCCGGCTCGGCACCGCTGTGGGCGAACAGCAGCCAGTCGCGGCAGGCCGGGTTCAGGCGCACCGCGCAGAGCGCCGCGACGCTGCAGATGTAGCCGTCGACCAGGGCGACCATGCCTTTCTGCGCGCAGGCCAGGTAGGCGCCGGCCAGCGCGGCGATCTCCAGGCCACCGAGACGGCGGAGGGTTTCGAAGGGGTCGGCGCGATGGGCGCCGTGCAGGGCCAGGGCACGCTCGATCACCGCGGCCTTGTGCGCCACGCCGCTGGCGTCCAGCCCGGTTCCCGGCCCGACCAGCGCGCTCGCCGGCGCATCCAGCAGCGCGCAGGCGATGGCCGCCGCCGCGGTGGTATTGCCGATGCCCATCTCGCCGCCGATGAACAGCTGGCTGCCGGCCTGCTCGGCGCGGCGCACGCTTTCGCGCCCGGCCTCGAGCGCCAGCAGGCACTGTTCGGCGCCCATCGCCGGGGCCTCGACGAAGTTCGCGGTGCCCGCCGCCAGGCGCAGGTGACGCACGCCGGGCAAGGCTTCCAGGGGGAACGCGGTGCCCAGGTCGACCACCTCCAGGCCGGCGCCGAGTTCGCGCGCCAGCACGCTGATCGCCGCGCCGCCGCGGACGAAGTTGCGCAGCATCTCGCCGGTGACCGCCTGCGGATAGGCCGAGATGCCCTCGGCGACTACCCCGTGGTCGCCGGCGAAGACCGTCACCCAGATCCTCTCCAGGCTCGGTCGTTCGCGCCCCTGCAACGCCGCCAGGTCGATCGCCACTTGCTCCAGGCGGCCCAGCGAGCCGCGCGGCTTGGTCAACCGGTCCTGGCGTTCGGCCGCGCGCCGGCGCATCTGCGGGTCCGCCTCGCGGCAGGTGTCGCGCCACCATTGCAGACTCATAGCGGTTCTCCTTTCAACGGCATGGGCAGGCCGGCGACGGTGAAGGTCACCCGTTCGCAGCGTTTGGCGATGGCCTGGTGCAGCCAGCCGGCCTCGTCGACGTAGCGCCGGCTGAGTTCGCCCAGCGGCACCACGCCGAGCCCGGTTTCGTTGCTGACCAGGATGATCCGTCCCGGCAGCGCGCCGAGACATTCCAGCAGCGCCTCGCGCTCGCCGTCGAGACGCTGGGGATCGTCGCAGAGCAGCAGGTTGGTCAGCCACAGGGTCAGGCAGTCGACCAGCAGGCAGCGTCCGGCCTCGGCCTCGCTGCGCAGCGTCGCCGCCAGCGCCAGAGGCTCCTCCAGGGTTCGCCAGTGGGCCGGGCGGCGCGCGCGGTGCTCGGCGATGCGCCGGCCCATTTCGCCGTCGCCGGCCTGGGCGGTGGCGATGTAGCTCACCGCCAGCCCGCTCTCGGCGGCCAGGCGCTCGGCCAGGCGGCTCTTGCCGGAACGGGCGCCGCCAAGGATCAGGTCACGCATGGGGTTCTCCGCAGAGGGCGAGCAATCGCCCGGTATCCAGGTGGCGCTCGACCAGGTCGGCGAGCCGCTCGATGTCGCGTTCGCGCAAGGCCTGGTAGTCCACCGCCTGGACCTCGCGCAGGCCGGCCCAGCGCAGCAGCGCCGAACAGGCCGCGGTGGATTCGAACAGGCCGTGCAGGTAGGTGCCCATGACGTTCCCGTCGACGCTACGGGCACCATCCGCGCGGCCATCGTCGAGCACCACCGCCGGCCGCGCCAGGGCCTCGCCACGGGTGACCCCGGCATGGATCTCGTAGCCCGACAGCGGCGCATCCTCCAGGCTCAGGCGGCCCTGTACGTTGCGCAATTGCTTGTCCGCCTCAAGGGTCGTTTCCAACGCCAGCAGGCCGAGGCCAGCGCTGCTGCCGGCCGCGCCTTCCAGGCCGAGCGGATCGTGCAGGCGCTCGCCGAGCATCTGCAGGCCGCCGCAGATCCCCAGCAGGCGACCGCCGTAGCGCAGGTGACGGAGGATCGCCTCGTCCCAGCCGCGCTCGCGCAGCGCCGCGAGGTCGGCGCGCACGCTCTTCGAGCCGGGCAGGACGATCAGGTCCGCCGACGGCAGCGCCTGGCCGGGGCCGACGAAGCTCAACTCGACCTGGGGGTGCAGGCGCAGCGGATCGAAATCGGTGTGGTTGCTGATCCTCGGCAGCACCGGCACCACCACCTTCAGGCGCGGCCCGACCTTGGCCGCCTGGCGCGTGTCGATGGCGTCCTCCGCCTCCAGGTGCAGGTCGCTGACATAGGGCAGCACGCCGAGCACCGGCTTGCCGGTGCGCGCCTCCAGCCAGTCGAGGCCGGGTTGCAGCAGGGCGATGTCGCCGCGGAAGCGATTGATGACGAAGCCTTTGACCCGCTCCCGCTCCGAGTCGGAGAGCAGTTCCAGGGTGCCGACCAGGTGGGCGAAGACCCCGCCGCGGTCGATATCGGCGACCAGGATAACCGGGCAATCCACCGCTTCGGCGAAGCCCATGTTGGCGATGTCGTTGGCGCGCAGGTTGATCTCCGCCGGCGAGCCGGCGCCCTCCACCATCACCACCCGGTAGGCGGCGGCGAGCCGCCCATGGGAAGCCAGCACCGCTTCCATCGCCACGCGCTTGTAGTCGTGGTAGGCGGCGGCGTCCATGCTGGTCACCGCGCGGCCATGGATGATCACCTGGGCGCCGATGTCGGTGTTCGGCTTGAGCAGCACCGGGTTCATGTCGGTGTGCGGCGCCAGCCGACAGGCCTGGGCCTGGACCGCCTGGGCGCGGCCGATCTCGCCGCCGTCGGCGGTGACCGCGCTGTTCAGCGCCATGTTCTGCGGCTTGAACGGCACCACCGCGACGCCGCGCCGGGCCAGCCAGCGGCACAGCGCGGTCACCAGGGTGCTCTTGCCGGCGTCCGAGGTGGTGCCCTGGACCATCAGGGTCCGTCCGCGATCACTCATGAGCAGGCTCCTTGAAGCCGAGCAGCGCGGCATCCAGCCGGGCCCAGGCGGCCTCGTCGGCGGGCAGGCCGAGGCGCAGGCTGGCCGGCTGCTCGAACTGGCGGGTGAGGATGCCGCGCCGCGCCAGGTAGTCGTGCAACGCCGCGCAGCGTGGATCGACCAGGCGCTGGAACAGCGCGCTGCCGCCCGCCGGCGGCCAGCCGTGGCGGCGCAGCAGTTCCTCCAGGCGCTGGCTGGCGGCCAGCAGGCGCTCGCGCTGCTGGCGCTGTTGCTGGCGGTCGCGCAAGGCGCTCTGGGCCACATGGCGCACCGGGCCATTGACCGTCCACGGACCGAGCTGCTCGGCCAGCGCCTGCAACAGCGGCCGTTCGCCGAGGGCGAAGCCGAGCCGCGCACCGGCCAGGCCGAAGAACTTGCCGAACGAGCGCAGCACGATCAATCCGGGTCGGTTGCTACAGGCCGCCAGGCTCGACTGCGGGGTGCAGTCCATGAACGCCTCGTCGACCAGCAGCCAGCCGCCGCGACGTTGCAGGCGGGCATGCCAGGCCAGCAGCTCGGCGGGCTCGAAGACCCGCCCGGTGGGGTTGTTCGGGTTGACCACCAGCAGCACGTCGAGGCTGTCGAGATAGGGCTCGACCTCGGCCTCGCCGATCTCCCGCACCAGGTGCCCGGCCTGGCGCCAGGCGTGGGCGTGCTCGGCATAGCACGGCGACAGGACGCCGACCCGCCCGCCCCGCCGCATCCTCGGCAGGGCCTGGATCGCCGCCTGGCTGCCAGCCAGCGGCAATACCCGTTCGGCGCCGTAGTAGAGGCAGGCGGCGGCTTCCAGGCCGTCGTCGCTCTCCGGCAGGCGGGTCCAGGCCTGCTCGGGGATCGCCGGCAGCGAAAACGGCCAGGGCGCGATGCCGGTGGACAGGTCCAGCCAGTCCGCCAGCGGAATGTCGTAACGGCGCGCCGCCTCGCGCAACCGCCCTCCGTGTTCAAGCATGCAGCCACCCCATGGCCCAGAGTCCGGCCAGCACCAGCAGCCAGAGCAGCACGCCCTGGCGCACCAGCGCCAGGGCCCGATAGATGTCGCGGCCCTGCGGCTGCGGGCCGCTGCCGAGGAGCGGCCGCTGGTGCAACTCGCCGTGGTAGATCGCCGCGCCGCCCAGGGAAACCCCCAGCGCACCGGCGCCGGCGGCCATCACCGGGCCGGCGTTGGGGCTGTCCCATTGCGGCGCCTGCTCGCGCCAGCAGCGCAGGGCCTGGCGGGTGTCGCCGAGCAGCGCGTAGGTCAGCGCCACCAGCCGCGCCGGCAGGTAGTTGAGGATGTCGTCGATCTTCGCCGCGGCCCAGCCGAAGCGCTCGAAGCGCGCGTTGCGGTAGCCCCACATCGCGTCCAGGGTATTGCTCAGGCGATACAGCACCACCCCCGGCGCGCCGGCCACGGCGAACCAGAACAGGGCGGCGTAGACCGCGTCGCTGCCGTTCTCCAGTACCGACTCGGTGGCCGCGCGGGCGACCCCGGCCTGGTCCAGTTCGCGGGTATCGCGGCTGACCAGGTAGCCGACACGTCGCCGCGCCTCGTCCAGGTCGCCGGCGCGCAAGGCCAGCGCCACCGGTTCGGCGTGCTCGCCGAGGCTGCGCAGGCCGAGCGCGGCGTACAGCGCCAGGGCCTGGACCAGCCAGCCGAGGTAGGGAAGTTCAGCGAGCGCCCAGGCCAGCAGGGTCAGCGGCAGTACCGCGAGGACCCAGGCGGTCACCCCATGGCTGCGCCAGCCGACCCCGGGATCGCCCTCGCCGGCCAGGCGCGAGCGGTTGAAACGGCGCTCCAGGCGGTCGGCCAGGCGGCCGAAGGCGACCAGCGGGTGCCAGCCCTGCGGCTCGCCGAAGCGCGCATCCAGCACCACGCCGAGGATACCCAGCAGTGCGCTCATGCTCGCTCGCCCCAACGGTTCTGGTAGACCAGCTCGGCCAGCGGACGCGGTTCGCTCCAACCCTCCAGCGCCAGCATCGGCGCCGGGTAGAACTCCGCCACCGGGCCCAGGCAGAGCACCGCCACCGCCTCGCTGCCGGGCGGCAGGCCGAGCAACTCGCCCAGCGCGGCCGGATCGAACAGCGATACCCAGCCCATCCCCAGGCCCTCGGCGCGACTGGCCAGCCAGAGGTTCTGGATCGCGCAGGCGAGCGACGCCAGGTCCATCTGCGGCAGGGTCCGGCGACCGAACACATGGCGTTCGCGGTCGTCCATCAGGGCGGCGACCAGCAGTTCGGCGCAATCCAGCACGCCCTCGACCTTGAGCCGCATGAACTCGTCGGAGCGCTCGCCGAGGGCTTCGGCGGTGCGTCCGCGTTCCTCCTCGACCAGCCCGTGGATGGCCCGCCGCAACGCCGGCTCGGTGATACGGATGAAGCGCCAGGGTTGCATCAGGCCAACGCTGGGCGCCTGGTGTGCGGCCTCCAGCAGCCGCGCGAGCAGCTCCGGCGCCACGCTGCCGCCGCTGAAGTGGCGCATATCGCGGCGCTCGGCGATGGCCCGGTAGACGGCGGCGCGCTCCGTGGCGCTGAAGGCGTGGGAAGAATCGGACATGTCAGTCGGCGTCTCGCGCGGGCGCCAGCAACGCAGCGGCGGCCTGCGGGTTGGAAGGCAGGTAGAAATGGATATAGGAAGCCGTCAGCCGGCCAAGACGGAACACCGCCTCCGCCGTGTTCCGGCCGTTCGGGCAGACGCCACGGGCCAGAGGCTCGACGGCGCAGTCGAGGGTCGAGTGATGGAAGGTATGCCCGCGCAGCCGCCCTTCCGGCAGCTCGACCTCCTGCAAGGCCAGGGCGGTCAGGCGCTTCTGCAGGCGCGCCCGGCCCGGCAGCAGGCCGAGCAGTTCGCCGCGCTCGCCGTCGGCGTCTTCCAGGCAGTCGAGCAGGTAGAGCATGCCGCCGCACTCGGCCAGCAGCGGCTTGCCGGCGGCATGGTGGGCTCGGATCGCCTCGGCCATGGCGCGATTGCCCTGCAGGCGCCCCAGGTGCAGTTCGGGGTAGCCGCCCGGCAGGTACAGGCTGTCCACGGCGGGCAACGCCTGGTCCTGCAGCGGCGAGAAGAACGCCAGTTCGGCGCCGAGTTCGCGCAGCAGGTCGAGATTGGCCTGGTAGAGGAAGGCGAACGAGGCATCGCGAGCCACGCCGATGCGCACGCCTTCCAGGCTGCGTTGCAGCGGCGCCGGAGCGGGCACCTCGAAGGTCACCGGCTCCGGCAGGTCGGTCTCGGCGCTGGCCCGCAAGGCGTCGGCGGCGGCGTCCAGGCGCGCATCGAGATCGGCCAGTTCCTCGGCCTGGACCAGGCCCAGGTGGCGGCTCGGCAGTTCGAATTCGGCCGAGCGCGGCAGGCCGCCGAACCAGCGCATGCCGGGCGGCAGGCAATCGCGCAGGATGTCGCTGTGGCGCTGGCTGCCGACGCGGTTGCCGAGCACTCCGGAAAACGGCAGGTCCGGCTGGAAATGCGCCAGGCCGTAGGCTAGCGCGCCGAAGGTCTGGGCCATCGCCGCGCCGTTGATCACCCCCAGCACCGGCACGCCGAAACGCCGCGCCAGGTCTGCCGCCGAGGGGTTGCCATCGAACAGGCCCATCACCCCTTCGATGAGGATCAGGTCGGCCTCGCCGGCGGCCCGCGCCAGCAGGCGTCGCGCTTCGGCCTCGCCGACCATCCACAGGTCGAGCTGGTAGACCGGCGCGCCGGAGGCGCGGGCGAGGATCATCGGGTCGAGGAAGTCCGGCCCGCACTTGAACACCCGCACCCGCCGCCCCTGGCGCGCATGCAGGCGGGCCAGGGCGGCGGTGACGGTGGTCTTGCCCTGGCCGGAGGCCGGGGCGGCGATCAGCAGGGCCGGACAGCGTGCCTGGGTCATGGGCGAAGCGTCTCCGCGCATGGCGCCGGCATCAGAATTCCACTCCTTTCTGCGCCTTGATCCCGGCCTTGAACGCGTGCTTGACCAGGCTCATCTCGGTCACCGTGTCGGCGGCCTCGACCATCCCCGGCTGCGCGCCGCGGCCGGTCACCACCACATGCTGCATGGCCGGGCGCGCCTGGATGTCGGCGAGGACCCTGTCCAGTTCCAGGTAGCCGTGCTTGAGGGCGATGTTCAATTCGTCCAGCACCACCAGGCCCACGTCCGGGTCGGCCAGCAATTGCGCGGCGACCTTCCAGGCTGCCTCGGCCTTGGCGATGTCGCGCTGGCGGTCCTGGGTCTCCCAGGTGAAGCCCTCGCCCATCACGTGGTAGCTGACTTCCTCGGGGAAGCGCCGGAAGAAGGCTTCCTCGCCGGTGCTGGCGGCGCCCTTGATGAACTGCACAACGCCGACCTTCATGCCATGGCCCAGGGCCCGCGCGACCATGCCGAAGGCCGAGCTGCTCTTGCCCTTGCCGTTGCCGCTATGCACCAGGAGCACGCCGCGTTCGTCGCGGGCCTGGGCGATCTTCTCGTCAATCACGGCCTTCTTGCGCTCCATCCGCTCGCGGTGGCGCTGGTCCTTCTCGGGGGATTCGTTCATCGTCGATCACTCCTTGCGGCGACGCGGCCGCGCCGTCGCCTCGTTCATTCGAAATACCCGGACTCACAGGGCCTGGTAGCGCACGCTGAGGTAGACCGCCTGGCCAGGCTGGTTGTAGCCATACGCGGTTTCGTAGTCGGCACCGAACAGGTTGGCGATCCGGCCCTGCAGGCGCCATTCGTCGTTCAGCCGGTACTCGCTGCGCAGGTCGAGGGTGGCGTAGCCGCCCAGGCGCACCTTGTTGGCCGGGTCATCATAGCGTCGGCCTTCGGCGTGCACGCTGGCGCCCAGCGAAAGACGCTCGAAGCGCCGGTCCAGTTCCAGGTTGAACATCCGCCGCGCCCGGCGCGGCAGCTCGTTGCCGTCGTTGACGCCGCCGGAACGGTTTTGCGGGTCGAGGAAGGTTGCGTTGGCGTTCCAGTCCCAGCCCAGCCACTGGCTGCCGAGGACCAGTTCGACGCCACGGATGCGCGCTTCGTCGATGTTGTTCGGCTGCCCCCAGGGGCGCCCCGGCGCCGGACGCGGATCGTTGCCGATCAGGTCGTCGACGTTGGTACGGAAGGCATTCACCGCCCAGTGCCCCCAGCCATGCGTACCGCTCAGCCCGACTTCCAGGCTGCGCGAAGTCTCGGCGTCCAGGTCGGGATTGCCGTAGTCGGGGTAGTAGAGTTCGTTGAAGGTCGGCGCCTTGAACGCCGTGCCGTAGCTGACGGTGAAGCGCAGCGCGTCGCTCAGCGCGTAGCCCCAGGCGGCGCTGCCGGTATCGTGCACGCCGAACTGCTGGTTGTCGTCGCGGCGCAGGCTCAGTTGCCAATCCTGGCGACCGTACCGGCCGAGGTACTGGGCGAACCAGCCTTTGTTCAGCCGCGAGTCGACGCTGAAGGCTTCGCTGCTGCTGATCTCGTCCTTCTGCCAGTCGTAGCCGAGGGTCAGCACATGGCCTTCGGCCAGAGTCAGGTCGTTCTGCCAGGACAGGCTGTCGCGACGGGTATCGAAGCGCGAGTAGAAACGGCCATCCTGATAGGCATCAGCCTTGTCCTCGCTGCGCCCGGCCTGGAGGGTCACCAGCCAGGGATCGAACGGAGTGAAGCGGGCACGGCCGCCGACCAGGTTCTGCTCGCCGTCGGCGTTGGCATTGAAACCGGAGTTGCCGAAGACCTGGTCATAGTCGTTGTGCGACTTGGCCCTGAGCAGGGTGCCGTCGAGTTCCAGGCCATTGTCGAAGCGATAGCCGCCGCGCAGGTTGCCGGACAGGTTGCGGTAGCCGTCGCGGTCTGGCTCATAGCCCGCAGTACCGGCGCGCTTGGTATTGATCCCCGCCGTATCGAAGCTGCTCACCCCGAGGCTGTACCAGCCGTTGCCGGCGCCGCCGCTGACCCCGGCGCTACCCTCCAGGGTCTGATGGGTGCCGTAACCGGCGGAGAAGAACGGCTTGGCGCCCTGGCCGTCGCCGCGCCGGGTGAAGATCTGGATCACCCCGCCGATGGCCTCCGAGCCGTACAGGCTGGAACGCGGCCCGCGGACCACCTCGATGCGCTCGATCAGCTCCACCGGCAAATCCTGGAACGCGGTGAGGCCGGCGCTGGCCGAGCCGACCTTGATGCCGTCGATCAGCACCAGCACATGGTCGGACTCGGTGCCGCGCAGGAACAGCGTGGTGTTCTTGCCGAAACCGCCGTTGTTCGCCAGCGACACGCCGGGTACCTGGCGCAACAGCTCCGGCACGCTGCGCGCCTGGCTGCGCTCGATATCCTCGCGGTCGATGACGCTCACCGCCGCCAGGCTCTGGGAAGCGGTCTGGGCGGTACGGGTGGCGGTCACCACCTGGTCGGCAAGGCTGACCGGTTCGGCCAGGCTCAGGGAAGACGCGCCGCACAGCGCCACGGCTGCCGGGGTCAGGAAAACTCTGTTCATGCTCTACGCTGCTCCGTCGCTCTCACCCGCGCGACCTGGGTTGAGGCAGACGGAGGACGAAGCGACGGCAGGAGACGTCCGACAGCGCCCTCCGCGATGCCGTGGGTGCGTCAGGCCGGTCTCCGGGCTCGCGAGCGAAGCGCTGGACGCTTCCAGCCGCGCCTTCCCATGCCGGAGCACAGTGGTCATCGAGCGGCTGTCTGATTCGCCTACCGTTGCGGGGCAGCGCTGGCCTGGTTCCGACGGAACGCACCAGCTTCCCTGTTTCACCCCTTGCGGGGCACCTGTCGCAAGGCGCGCAGCTTAGTGGTTCGGGGCTTGCGCGGTCAATGTGGGCGGCCACCGCAGAACTAGCGCCCGGCTCCGGGGAGCGGGTCCGCGCGCAGCGCCGTCCCGGCCGGAGCATGGCTGCGGCACCACTGCCGCCAGGTGGCCTGCAACTGCACCAGCGCGGCGCCGGCCAGCTCGCCGCGTTCGCTGCCGGCCAGCGGGCTGGCGGCCAGGGCCTTGAGCAGGCGCGCGGTCGGCGGGTCGAGGGCGTGTTCACGCTCAGCCCGCGGGCCATCGCCCAGCAGCGCCAGGCGCAGGCGCCGCAGGTAGCGGTCGCGGGCCTGCGCCAGGGACGCCGGGACCTCCTCCAGGCACTGCCGCAGGTAGAGCAGCTCGTCGCCGAAGTCGAGTCCCATCAGGCCGTCCGACCAGGGCTGGCGGCGCCCCTCCGGCAAACGGTCGTAGCGCTGCGCCAGGCGGATCAGGCGATCCGCGGTGCGCCCGCCGAACCAGGCCTCGGCCTGCGCCGGCGAGCGCAGGGTGAGCCGCGCCAGGTCGCCGAGGGTGGCCTGCAGCATGCGCCGGTAATGGCGTTCGCCCGGCCGCAGGCTGACCAGGTTGAACACCAGCACGGCGAAGGCCACCCCGAGCACCGTCGACAGGGCGTTGTTGAGGAAGTGCGCGAGGTCGTAGCTCATGCTGTTGCTCGGCGCGACGTTCTTCACGAAGAAGATGCAGAACGGCGAGGCGATCCCGGCCAGGCTCGCCCGGTTCACGCACAGCGCGGCGAAGAACAGCGGTACGCCCAGGCCCAGGCAGAGCAGCGGGAAGCCGTCCACGCCGGGCAGGTAGAACAGTGCGACGAAGCCGGCCAGCGGGATCGACAGGAGGATCCCGCGAAGGAAGTTCAGGCCGGCCTGGGCCGGGTTGTCGCGGCTGGCGAAGAGACTCAGCACCACCCCGGTGATCGACACCGCGCCCAACCCGCTCGGCCAGGCGCTGGCCAGCCAGAACGCGGCCACGCAGAGGAACGCCAGGGCGCTGCGCAGGCCGAACAGCACGCCGCGCTCGATGTCCCGGTGCCAGGCGATGGCGGCCGGCGCCTGGCGGGTGGGCGCGCCATAGACCAGCGCCTCGACGCTGCGCCCGGCCGCCCTCGCCTCGCCGAGCAGGCGTTCGAGGCAGACCAGGCACAGGTGCAACTGTCCATGCGCCGCGTCCAGCGCCAGGCGCAAGCGCTGCCGGCAGGCCTCGAACTCGGCCTGGCGGCCCTCGCGCAACAGTGCCTCGAGTTCTTCCAGCCAGGGCTGCAAGGCGTGCGCGCTGGCCGGATCGAGCAGCCTCCGCTCGCGAGCCACCTTGCGCGCCGCGCGCAGCAGGCCGAGCAGGTCGAGGCCTAGCACGCGCAAGGCCTGGGAACGGGCGCGGCCGAGCGCGCCCTCGAACCAGGCGTGGTCGCGCTGGGCGTCCGCCGCGGCGATCCGCCCCAGCGCCGCGAGCAGCTCGCCGCGTTCGTCGGCGCCGCGCAGCTCCGCCGCGGCCGCCTGCAAGCCGGCCTCCCAGGCCGCCTTGCCCTGGTTCGCCAACTGGCGTTCCAGGCGCCGCGGCCAGAGCAGCACATTCACCAGCGCCGCGCAGAGGATGCCCAGGCCGATCTCCGAGCAGCGGGCCACCGCCTGGTCGAACACCGTCGCCGGATCGGCGCTGGCCGGCAGGGCGACGATGGCCGCGGTGTAGCCGGCCAGGACGAAACCGTAGGACGCATGATTGTGCAGCAGCGACGCGCCGGCGGTGCAGAACGCCAGCCAGAGGGCCATCAGCAGGAGGAAGGGCAGCGATGCCTGGCCATAGAGTGCGACCATGCCGATGGACACCAGCGCACCGGCGCAGGTGCCGATCAGGCGGAACATGCCCTTGGCCAGGACCATGCCGCTATAGGGCTGGCTGACCACGAACACCGTCATCAATGCCCATTGCGGCTGCTCCAGCTCCAGGCCGAAGGCCAGGTACAGGGCCAACCCGCCGGCCAGCAGGGCCTTCACGGCGAACTGCAGTTCGTGCAGACGCGGGCACAGCAACACCTGCACCAGGTCGGAGGAAAAGAAGGAAGGCTTGGCCATCGCGGACGCCCCGAAATACATGAGCGAGCGAATTATTAGCAAGCTAATTTTCTATTGTCCAGCCTCTCCGCGAACTTTCCGGAAGAGCGTTTCGCCCTGCGAAACATGCGCCACGGAGGCCCACTGGAGCCGACCAACACGCCTGCGCAGAAGGCGCCAACTGGCAGCGGCACGCGCCAAGCGTTCGTATACAATATCCCGCACGTTCCCAACGCCATGCAGGTTGTCCCGCTTGCCTCTCTCCATGCTCAACGCCCCTAACCTGGGCATCGCCCCTTCGGCCTCCGAGATCATCGCCAAGCACCTGCGCGAAGCGATCATCGCCGGGCATTTCGCCGAGGACGAACCGATCCGCCAGGACGACATCGCGCAACTCTTCAATGTCAGCAAGATTCCCGTCCGCGAGGCCCTCAAGCGCCTGGAGGCGGAAGGCCTGGTGCTGTTCCAGCGCAACAAGGGCGCGGTGGTGACGCGTATTTCCGAACCGGAACTGGCGCAGATGTTCGAAGTGCGGGTGCTGCTCGAGGCGCAGGCGATCCGCCTGGCTGTGCCGAACATGGACGAGGCCACCTTCGCCCGCGCCGAGGCGATCTGCGCCGACTTCGTCGGCGAAGACAACGTCGGCCGCTGGGCCGAACTCAACTGGCAACTGCACGCCTGCCTCTACGAACCGGCGCAGCGGCCGTTCCTGGTCAACCTGATCCGCTCCATCCACGACAAGCTGGAACGCTACCTGCGCATGCAGATGAGCCTGTCCGAAGGCAAGCAGCGCGCCGACCAGGAACACCGCGAGATCGTCGCCGCCTGTCGCGCCGGCGATGCCGAACGGGCCGCGGCACTGATCGAGGCACATATCGTCGGGGTCTGCCGGACCCTCTACGAACACCTGCCGAACCGCCCGGCCAGCACCTGAGCCGGGCCATCCAGGCTATGCCGCTTTCGTCACTCGCCTGAGCGAAAACCCTCAAGCGCCCCGTCCCGCCGAAACGCCACCCTGTGGCGCATACCCCGGCACAGGCGAGGGCCACCATGCAACGCATCCGCATCATCGATTCGCATACCGGCGGCGAGCCCACCCGCCTGGTCATCGACGGCTTTCCCGATCTCGGCCAGGGCGACATGGCCGAGCGCCGGCGCCTGCTCGGCGAGCGCCACGACGCCTGGCGCGCCGCCTGCATCCTCGAACCGCGCGGCAGCGACGTACTGGTCGGCGCCCTGCTCTGCGCACCGGTCGATCCCGAAGCCTGTGCCGGAGTGATCTTCTTCAACAACAGTGGCTACCTCGGCATGTGCGGCCACGGCACCATCGGCCTGGTCGCCTCGCTGGCACACCTCGGGCGGATCGGTCCCGGCGTGCACCGCATCGAGACGCCGGTCGGCGAGGTCGAGGCGACCCTCCACGAGGACGGCTCGGTCAGCGTGCGCAACGTGCCGGCCTACCGCTACCGTCGCCAGGTCAGCGTCGAAGTGCCCGGCATCGGCCGGGTCAGCGGCGACATCGCCTGGGGCGGCAACTGGTTCTTCCTGGTCGCCGGACACGGCCAGCGCCTCGCCGGCGACAACCTCGACGCCCTCACCGCCTACACCGTCGCCGTCCAGCAGGCGCTGGACGACCAGGACATCCGCGGCGAGGACGGCGGCGCCATCGATCACATCGAACTGTTCGCCGACGACCCCCACGCCGACAGCCGCAACTTCGTGCTCTGCCCCGGCAAGGCCTACGACCGCTCGCCCTGCGGCACCGGCACCAGCGCCAAGCTGGCCTGCCTGGCCGCCGACGGCAAGCTGCTGCCCGGCCAGCCCTGGCGCCAGGCGAGCGTGATCGGCAGCCAGTTCGAGGGGCGTTACGAGTGGCTCGACGGCCAGCCCGGCGGGCGCATCGTGCCGACCATCCGCGGCCGCGCCCACGTCAGCGCGGAAGCCACCCTGCTGCTGGCGGACGACGATCCGTTCGCCTGGGGCATCCGCCGGTGAACGCCGAGGTCATCGTGGTCGGCGCCGGCATCGTCGGCAGCGCCTGCGCCCATGAACTGGCGCGTCGCGGCCTCGACGTACTGGTGCTGGACAGCCGCCGCGGCGGTGCCACCGCGGTGGGCATGGGCCATCTGGTGGCGATGGACGACAACCCGGCCGAACTGGCCCTCAGCGACTACTCGATCCAGGCCTGGCGCGCCTGGGCGGCGGATCTGCCGGAAGACTGCGCGTACCGCAATTGCGGCACCCTCTGGCTGGCCGCCGACGCCAGCGAACTCGCCGAGGCCGAACGCAAGCGCCAGGCGCTGCAAGCCGCCGGCGTTGCCTGCCGGATGCTTGGCGCCGCGCGCCTGTACGCCCTCGAACCGGCCCTGCGGCCGGGCCTGGCCGGCGCCCTGGAGGTGTCCGGCGACGGCATCCTCTACGCGCCCAACGCCGCGCGCTGGCTGCTCGACCAGGCCGGGCCGCGCCTGCGCCGGCTGTACGCCGAAGTCAGCGAAGTGGACGGCAGCCGCCTGCGCCTGGCCGACGGCCGCTGGCTGAGCGCCGAGGCGCTGGTGCTGGCCAACGGCATCCATGCCGGCGAGCTGTGCGCGGAGCTGCCGATCCGCCCGAAGAAAGGCCACCTGCTGATCACCGACCGCTATCCCGGCACCCTCCGCCATCAACTGGTGGAACTCGGCTATGTCAGCAGCGCCCACGCCAGCAGCGGTACCTCGGTAGCCTTCAACGCCCAGCCGCGCCCCACCGGGCAGGTCTTCCTCGGCTCCTCGCGGCAGTTCGACACGCTCGACCCGCAGGTGGAAGGCCCGGTGCTGGCGCGCATGCTGCGGCGTGCCCTGGACTACCTGCCGGGCTCGCCGGCCTCAATGCGATCCGCGCCTGGACCGGCTTCCGCGCCGCCACTCCGGACGGCCTGCCGCTGCTTGGCGAGCACCCGGCGCAGCCGGGCCTGTGGCTGGCGGTCGGCCACGAGGGCCTGGGCGTGACCACCGCGCCGGGCAGCGCGCGCCTGCTCGCCGCCCAGTTGCTCGGCGAAACGCCGCCGCTGGATGCCACGCCTTATCTGCCGCAACGCTTCCTCTCCAGCTCCGGGAGTGCCCGGCCATGATCGAACTGTTCATCGACCGGCGTCCGCTGCGGGTCGCCGTCGGCACCAGCGTGGCGGCCGCCCTCGCCCTCGGCGGCGACGGCTGCTCCCGCAGCGCGGTCGGCGGCGGGCGGCGCGCGCCGTTCTGCGGCATGGGCGCGTGCCAGGAATGCCGGGTATTGATCGACGGTCGGCGACGCCTGGCCTGCCAGACCGTCTGCCAATCCGGCATGCGCGTGGAGACCCAGGCATGAGCGCCGACTACGACCTGCTGATCGTCGGTGCCGGCCCCGCCGGCCTGGCCGCAGCGCTGGCCGCCGCGCCGAGCGGCGCGCGCATCGCCCTGGTCGACGACAACCCGGCCGCCGGCGGACAGATCTGGCGCGACGGCCCGCGTGCCAGCCTGCCGCCGCGTGCCCATCAGATGCGTCAACGCCTGGCCGGGCAGGCCAATGTCGAGCACTTCCCGGCGACCCGGGTGGTCGCCTGCGGTCCCGGCAGGCGCCTGTTGCTGGAAGACCCGCAACGTGGCTGGCAGGTCGGCTACCGACGCCTGGTCCTCTGCACCGGCGCCCGCGAACTGCTGCTGCCTTTTCCCGGCTGGACCCTCCCCGGCGTCACCGGCGCCGGCGGCCTGCAGGCGTTGGCCAAGGGCGGCCTGCCACTGGCCGGCCAGCGCCTGGTGGTGGCTGGCTCCGGCCCGCTGCTGCTGGCCAGCGCCGCCAGCGCCAGCCAGTGCGGGGCGCGCCTGCTGCGCGTCGCCGAACAGGCGCCGGCGAGAACCCTGGCCGCCTTCGCCGTACGCCTCCCGCGCTGGCCCGGCAAGCTGTGGCAGGCCGCCGGCCTGTTCGCCCGTAGCTACCGCGCCGACAGCTACGTGCTCGCCGCCCTCGGCGAGGAGCGCCTGGAAGCCGTGCGCCTGCGCGAAGGCGGTCGGGTCCGCGAGATCGCCTGCGAACGCCTGGCCTGCGGCTTCGGCCTGGTGCCCAACGTGCAACTCGGCCAGGCCCTCGGCTATCGCCTCGACGGCCCGGCGCTCGCCGTCGACGAATGGCAGGCCGGCAGCCTGCCCGACCACTACGCCGCCGGCGAATGCACCGGCTTCGGCGGCAGCGAACTGGCCCTGGTGGAAGGCACCATCGCCGGCCATGCCGCCGTCGACGAGCGCGACGCGGCTCGCCGCCTGTGGCCACGACGGCGACGCTGGCAGGGCTTCGCCGACACCCTGGCGCGACACTTCGCCCTGCGTGCCGAACTGCGTCAACTGGCGGAGGCGGATACCCTGGTCTGCCGTTGCGAAGACGTCCCCTTGGCCGCGCTGGCCGGGCATGCCGGCTGGACCGAGGCCAAGCTGCACAGCCGTTGCGGCATGGGCGCCTGCCAGGGGCGGATATGCGGCAGCGCCGCGCAATTCCTGTTCGGCTGGACGCCTCCGGCGCCGCGTCCGCCGTTCAGCCCGGCGCGCCTGGAGACCCTGGCCCGCTGGCAGGGCGACGCCGGCTAGCGACGCTCGGCGCGATACAGCCAGCCGAGGCCGGCCAGCGACAGCAGCAGGCCACCCAGCAGCATGGGTGTCAGCGGCTCGGCGAACATCCAGTGCGCCCATAGCAGGGTCAGCGCCGGGCTCAGGTACAGCGCCGCGCTGCCACCCTGTGCGGAAAGATGGCGCAGGCCCAGCCAGTACAGGCCGTAGCCGCCGAAGGTGGGCAGCAGCACCAGCCAGGCGAGCCCGAACAGGAATCCGCCGGACAGCGGCGGCCGCAGGCTACCCTCCGCCAGCGCCAGGCCGGCGAACGCCGGCAGCGCGGCGCCGATCTGCACGAACAGCACCACGGCCAGCGATCCCGGCGCATCGTCCCAGCGCTTCTGCAACAGGGTGGCCAGGGCCAGCGCCAGCATGCCCAGCAGCGGCAGGCCGTAGGCCCAGCCCGGCGCCCGCCCCAGCGCCAGCGCCGCATGCCCGGCCCAGAGCACCCCGGCGACGCCCAGGGCGATCCCCGGCCACTGCCCCGGCCGCGTTCGCTGCCCCGGCAGGACCAGCGCCAGCAAGGCCACCAGCAGCGGCAACAGGTCGGCCATCAGCGCCGCCACGCCCGGCGAGACGCCGAGTTCGATGGCCTTGGCGATCGGCGCGATGTAGCCCGCGTAGGCCAACGCCCCGATCAGCGCCTGGCGCCGCCACTGGCGCGCCGACAACCGGCGCAGCCCGGCCCAGGCGAAGGGCAGCAGCAGCGCCAGGCAAACGGCGAAGCGCCAGAAGCTGGTGAGGAACACCGGCGCCTGTTCCATGGCATAGCGGTAGCCGACGAAGCCGGAACTCCAGGCCAGTACCATGCCCAGTTGCACGGCCAGCAGGCGGGTCGCCCCGGGCATCGCTCGCGGGGTGCAGGTGGTCGCGCGCATCGCTCGCCTCCGTCGGTCAGGTTCGAGTCGAGGCTAGGCGGCCTCCGCCGCTACTATCAAACGAAACTATCTGCACCAGTCATGCAGGAAATCGGAACCATGAGCGCCAACCTGGATATCGAGCTGCTGCGTACCTTCCATGCCATCCTGCGCTTCGGCCGTTTCCTCGCCGCGGCCAGCCACCTCAACCGCAGCCCCTCGGCGGTGAGCACCCACGTCCGGCGCCTGGAGGAACTGGCCGGCGGCCGGCTGTTCGAGCGCGACAACCAGTCGGTGCGGCTGACCCCGCTGGGGCAGCGGTTCCAGCGCCAGACCGCCGAGCTGCTGGAGACCCACGACCGCGTGCTCGCCGGGTTGCGCAGACGGGAAGAGCCGCTGCGGGTGCGCTTCGGCATTTCCGAGGAATACGCCGGCAAGCTGCTCGGCCGCCTCCTGCCACGCCTCGGCGCGGAACTGCCGGCGCTGGAGCTGGAGGTGCTCACCGACGCCAGCGGCAGGCTGGCCGGACGCCTGCGGCGCGGCCAGCTGGACCTCGCCCTGCTGGTGCAAGCGCAAGACGAAACCCCGTACGACGGGCACTCCCGCGAGATCGGCGGCACCCAGCCGGTGTGGGTCGCCGGCCACGGCCTGCGGATCGATCCGCAACGCCCGCTGCCGCTGGCCCTGCACGGCCAGGGTTGTCCCTATCGGCAGGCGCTGCTGGAAGCCCTCGGCGCGACGGGCCGGCGCTGGCGCACGGTGGTCAGCAGTCCCGGCGCGGCGGCGCTGGAAGCGGCCATCGAAGGCGGCCTGGCGATCGGCGTGATCGACCGTGCGCGGGTCGGCCCGACGATGCGCGTGCTGGGGCCGGCGGAGGGCTTCGCCGAACTGCCCGCCCACCGCATTCGCCTGGCCTTCGCCCCGGGAGAGCGGCCGCCGGCGCTGGAGCGCCTCGGCGAACTGATCGCCGAGGAGTTCCGGCTCTGAGCCGCTACAGCGCCGGGCGCTAGACCCGCAGGCGGTGGCCGTCTGTCAGTTTCCGGCAGCAGTCGCTCACTGCGCGGCGATGCTTTCCCGTTCACGCCACTCGCGCAGCAACGCCTGGCGCCGGCGCCGCCCTCGATGTGCGCGCCCTGCTGTCGCAGGATGGCGATATCGCGGTAGAGGGTGCGCAGGCTGATCCCCAGTTCGCCGGCGAGCACATGCCCGGCCACCGGGTAACGGTGCCGGCGCAGAATCTGCAGCAGGTCGAGCAGGCGCTGGCTACGGGACAGGGCGCCGACTCACAGTTGCTCCAGGCAGTCGCGGGCGTGGTCGTCGAGGGGGACGAAGACCAGCAGGCGATCGCCGTTCTTCGGCGCCGACCACCAGTTGGTCTGCTGCAGTTCGAATTCGCCGCAGCGCGCATGACGGAAGCGCTTGAGCTGGTTTTCGATACCCATCACCTCGTTGCGCCGCCAGATCTCGCGGAACTCCGCCGAAGCCTCCAGGCAGCGCTGCAACTGCCGCTCCCACAGCGGATCGCCCATGCGCTCGACCATTGCCGCGCGGAAGAAGCCGACCATCCGCGGCAACGCCTCCTCGCGGTTGGCCATGCAGTAGCGCCAGCGCTCGTGGGTCAGCGCCAGGTAGATGCAGTTGCGGTCTTCCTCGGGGATCTCCGCCAGGTCGATGCCCACCAGCCGGCAATAGGCGCGGTTGTAGCCGCGGATGTCGAAACGGGCGTTCTGCACCATGGCCGGCAACGGGTCGAGGGCATCGAGGATGGCCTGGGTGGCGGCCGAGGGCTTCTCGCAGACCGCCCGCCGCGCCGAGGTCGGCGCGGCCAGCCCGGCGAGGTTGAACAGGTGGTGGGTTTCCGTCTCGTTGCACAGCAGGGCCCGAGCGATGGCTCCGATCACCTGCTCCGAAGCGCGTACCGCGCGGCCCTGCTCCAGCCAGGTGTACCAGGTCACGCCGACCCCGGCGAGCTGCGCCACCTCCTCGCGACGCAGGCCCGGCGTGCGTCGGCGGCCGAGGCGGGAAATGCCGACCCGCTGCGGCTCGATGCTTTCCCGCCGGCGGCGCAGGAAGGCCCCCAGCTGTTCGGCGCGGGACGGCTGCGCGGGGCTTTCCGCAGCGTGGCTGGCAGGGGCGTCGAGGGGCATGGCGAAGTCCTCCGAAGGGCAGACGGGTAGCGCCAATACCAGGATAAGCAAGAACTGGTACCGGGTTAGCCAGAAGCGCATGCTGCCAGCCCACTCCCTTCCGCACAAGGACTCCGCCCATGCCCAGCACCGTCTCGTCGTCGCGGCTCGGCCTCGCCGGGCTCTGCATCCTGCTGGCGGGGCAACTGTTGCCGATGATCGATTTCTCCATCGTCAACGTCGCCCTCGACGCCCTCGCCCATTCCCTCGGCGCCAGCGAAACCGAACTGGAACTGATCGTCGCCGTCTACGGCGTGGCCTTCGCCGTGTGCCTGGCGATGGGCGGCCGGCTTGGCGACAACTACGGCCGTCGCCGCCTGTTCGATCTCGGCGTCGCCCTGTTCGCCGTCGCCTCGTTGCTTTGCGGGCTGGCCGGTTCGGTCTGGCTGCTGTTGGTGGCGCGCGCCCTGCAGGGCGTCGGCGCGGCGCTGGTCGTGCCGCAGATTCTCGCCACCCTGCATGTCAGCCTCAGCGGCCACGCGCATTCCCGCGCGCTGGCCGCCTACGGCGCCATCGGCGGCCTGGCCTTCGTCGTCGGCCAGGTGCTCGGCGGCTTCCTGGTCTCCGCCGACATCGGCGGCCTCGGCTGGCGCAGCGTGTTCCTGATCAACCTGCCGATCTGCCTCGGCATTCTCCTTTGCAGCCGCCGCTGGGTACCGGAGACCCGCGCCGAGCATGCCGCCCGCGTCGACGCGCCGGGCACCCTGCTGCTCGCCGCGCTGATCCTCTGCCTGCTGCTGCCGCTGGCTCTCGGCCCATCGCTGCACTGGTCCTGGCCCTGCGCCCTGCTGCTGGCGGCGGCGGTGCCGCTGCTGGCCTGGCTGTGGCGCACCGAGCTGCGCCAGGAACGCCGCCAGGCCTGGCCGTTGCTGCCGCCGTCGCTGCTGCGCCTGCCGAGCATCCGCTTCGGCCTGTTGCTGGCGATCCTGTTCTTCGCCTGCTGGAGCGGCTTCATGTTCGCCCTTGCCCTGGCCCTGCAGGCCGGCGCCGGTCTCTCGCCGGTGCAGGCCGGCAATGCCTTCATCGCCCTCGGCGCCTCCTACTTCGTCTCGGCGCTGCTCACCGCCCGGGTGGCGGCGCGGATCGGCCCGGTACGCCTGCTGCTGCTCGGCTGCGTCATCCAGATGTGCGGCCTGCTCGGCCTGATGCTGACCCTGCAACGGGTCTGGCCGCAGCCGGGCATCCTCAACCTGGCGCCGGCGACCCTGGTGATCGGCTTCGGCCAGGCGTTCATCGTCAGCAGCTTCTTCCGCATCGGCCTCTCGGAGGTGCCGACCGCCCAGGCCGGCGCCGGCAGCGCCATGCTCGCCACCGTCCAGCAGGCCTCCCTCGGCCTCGGCTCGGCGCTGCTCGGCGCGGTGTTCGCGCACAGGCTGGAGCGCCATGGCGACTACCTGGAAGCGACGCAGACGACCCTGGCCGTCGAGTTCGTCCTGATGACGCTGCTGCTCGGCGCCACCTGCCTCTTCTACCTGCGCCGCGTGCGCACGGTGCCATTGCGCTGCGACTCGCCGGGCAACTGAGGCGCGCGGCCGGGCCCTGTTCCCGGCCGCCGGCGCCCCGTATGCTGGCGCGGTCCCCCAGCCAGGCCTTCGCCCCGATGCACGACCTGCTCGCCGCCCCGCCCCCCGCCGACCTCGCCAGCCTGCTGGCCAGCCTGCGCCAGGTCGAGGCGCTGCTCGACGCCATGCCCGGCGTGGTGTTCTTCGTCAAGGACGAGCGCGCCCGCTACGTCCTGGTCAACCGCACCCTGGCACGCCGCTGCGGCGTGAAGGACAAGGCCGAACTGCTCGGCCGCAGCGCCGACGAGGTCTTCCCTTCCAGCCTCGGTCCGCTCTATGCCGAGCAGGATCGGCGCGTGCTGCGCGGCGGCGCGACGCTGGAGAACCAGTTGGAGCTGCACCTCTATCCCGGTCGCCAGCCGGGCTGGTGCCTGACCCACAAGCAGGCGCTGCGCGATGCCGACGGGGCGATCATCGGCATGGCCGGCATCTCCCACGACCTGCCGGCGGCGCAGTCGGCGCACCCGGCCTACGGCCGGCTGGCGGCGGTGGATGCGCATATCCGCGAGCACTACGACCAGCCGCTCAGCCTCGCCGATCTCACTGCCATCGCCGGGCTCTCGGTGGCGCAACTGGAGCGTCACTGCAAGCGCATCTTCCAGCTCACCCCACGGCAGATGATCCACAAGGCGCGGCTCGGCGCCGCCTCGCAACTGCTCGCCGGCGACGCGCCGATCACCGAGATCGCCCTGCGCTGCGGCTACACCGACCACAGCGCCTTCAGCCGCCAGTTCAAGGCGCTCACCGGACTCTCGCCGAGCCAGTACCGCGAGACCCATCGCCAGCCCCGAAAAGCGTAACGCCTCGCCCCGCCACGGGGCGGCGGTAGCAATCCTGCTCCCTTTTGTAACACCGCCGGCCGCGCCCGAGCGGGGCGCAGTCCGGCGCGGCATGGCACAGCGACGCGCCAGCCAAAGCGGTCGCGCTCCAGCGAAAGGTTTTTTATCGGCGTCGGACGAGGTTCTGGCACAGCCATTGCTCACTTAAAATATCGTATACGAAATCACAAATACGGGATTTGCCGCCCTCCCACTCAACCGCATCGCCAGAGGCCCCCATGAATACCAAGAAGACCCTTGCCCTAGCCCTCACCGCTGCCCTGGGCTGTTCCCTCGCCGGTCTCGCCCAGGCCGACAAGCTCGACGACATCATCGAGTCCGGCAAGCTGCGCTGCGCCGTCACCCTGGACTTTCCGCCGATGGGCTCGCGCGATGCGCAGAACAACCCGGTGGGCTTCGACGTCGATTACTGCAACGACCTGGCGAAGGCCCTGGACGTCAAGGCGGAGATCGTCGAGACGCCCTTTCCCGACCGCATCCCGGCGCTGGTATCGGGTCGCGCCGACGTGATCGTCGCGTCCACCTCGGACACCCTGGAGCGGGCCAAGACCATCGGCATGAGCATCCCCTACTTCGCCTTCGTCAAGGTGGTACTGACCCGCGAGGACACCGGCATCGCCAGCTACGAGGACCTCAAGGGCCGCCCGGTCGGCGGCACCGCCGGCACCTTCGAGGCGCTGGCCCTGGAGAAGGACAGCAAGGCCTGGGGCGACGCCAAGGGCAGCTTCCGCGCCTACCAGTCCGAGGCCGACACCGCCCTGGCGATCAGCCAGGGGCATATCGACGCCACGGTCGTCTCTTCCACCGTCGCCGCCTCGTGGATCAAGTCGGGCAAGTACAAGGGCCTGAAGATCGCCGGCGACGCGCCCTATGACATCGACTACGTGGCCCTCGGCGCCAAGCGCAACGAATACGGCCTGCTCAACTACCTGAACCTGTTCATCAACCAGCAGGTGCGCACCGGCCGCTACGCCGAGCTGGCGCAGAAATGGGTCGGCGGCACGGCGCCGGAGCTGACCACCAGCGCGGTCTACCGCTGAAGCCGAGGGCGCGGTCCGCCGCCGGGCCGCGCCGTTTCCCCCCGTCCTGGATGCGCCGATGAAGCACGCACACCTCATCGTTCCCCGTACCCTGGTCGCCGGCAGCGCGTCCGGCGAACTGCTGTACGCACCGACCGGCCTGAGCTTCTGGGGCGGCGTCGACCCGCGCAGCGCGGAAGTGATCGACCGTCACCACCCGCTCAGCGGCCGCCATCTGCACGGCAGGCTGCTGGCGATTCCCGGTGGGCGCGGCTCCTGCACCGGCAGCAGCGTACTGCTGGAACTGATCCTCGGCGGACGTGCGCCGGCGGCGATCCTCCTGCGCGAACCGGACGAAATCCTCGCCCTCGGCGCGATAGTCGCCGAGGAACTGTTCGGCCGCTCGCTACCCATCGCCTGTCTCGGCGAGCGCTTCGACGAACTCGCCGCCTATCCCTGGGCGCGCCTGGCCGACGGTCGCCTGGAACTCCACCGCGATGCCCCGCCGCCGCTGGAGGCCCGGCCCGCCGAAGCGCTGGCGACCGATGCCGGCCCGCGACTGGACGCCTTCGACCAGGCCCTGCTCGCCGGCGAACACGGCGAAGCCGCGCGCCTGGCGATGCGCATCGTCCTGCGCATGGCGGCGTTGCAGGGCGCGCAACGGCTGATCGACATCCAGCGCGCGCACATCGACGCTTGCATCTACACCGGCCCGGCCGGCCTGCGTTTCGCCGAGACCCTGCGCGACCTCGGTGCCCGGGTGCAGGTACCGACCACCCTCAACGCCATCTCCGTGGACCAGCGCCGTTGGCGCGAACAGGGCGTACCCGCCGCCCTCGGCGAGCCAGCCGCGGCCCTGGCCCGGGCCTATCTCGACATGGGCGCGCAGCCCAGCTTCACCTGCGCGCCCTACCTGCTCGACGACAGCGCGCGGGCCGGCGAACAGATCGTCTGGGCCGAGTCCAACGCGGTGCTCTTCGCCAACAGCGTGCTCGGCGCACGCACCAACAAGTACGCCGACTTCATGGATATCTGCTGCGCCCTCACCGGTCGCGCGCCGCTGGCCGGCTGCCACCTCGACGAGCAGCGCCAGGCGCGGGTACTGATCGAAGTGGAAGACCTCGGCAGCGTCGACGATGCCTTCTACCCGACCCTCGGCTACCTCTGCGGCCTGCTCTGCGACGGACAGATCCCGGCGATCGACGGCCTGCGGCAGCGGCAGCCGGACCACGACGCGCTCAAGGCCTTCGGCGCGGCGCTGGGCACCAGTTCCTCGGTGCCGATGTTCCACGTCATCGGCGTCACCCCGGAAGCCCCTGACCTGGCCAGCGCCTTCGGCGGCCGCGCGCCGCGGCGGACCCTGCGGGTCGGACGCGAGCGCCTGCGCGACGCCTGGCGCGAGCTGGACAGCGCCGGCGAGACGCGGATCGACCTGGTGGCGCTGGGCAACCCGCACTTCTCCGCCAGCGAATTCGCCCAGCTCGCCGCGCTCTGCCACGGCCGCCGCAGACACCCGGAGGTAGCGCTGGTGATCACCAGCAGCCGGCAGGTCGTCGCCCAGGCCGAAGCGGCCGGGCACCTGGCGACGCTGCAGGCGTTCGGCGCGCGGCTGGTCACCGACACCTGCTGGTGCATGCTCGACGAACCGCTGGTGCCGCCGGGCGCGCGCACCCTGATGACCAACTCCGCCAAGTATGCCCACTACGCCCCCGGACTGGTCGGCCGCCAGGTGCGCTTCGCCGGCCTCGCCGGCTGCGTCGAGGCCGCCGTCGGCGGGCGGGCCCCCGCCGGGCTGCCCGCCTGGTTGAGCGAGGACTGCTGATGTTCGACTACACCTTCCACTGGCGCTCGGCGTTCAACGCCCTGCCGGAGATGCTCGCCGGCAGCCTGGTGACGCTCCAGGTCACCGCGCTGTCGATGCTCTTCGGCATCCTCATCGCCCTGCTCCTGGCCTTCGCCCGGCTCGGCGGCAACCGCCCGCTGCGCGCCGCCGCCGGAGCCTGGATCTCCATCGCGCGGAATACCCCGGCGCTGTTCCAGATCTACATCCTCTACTTCGGCCTGGGCTCCTTCGGCCTGCACGTCAGTTCCTGGTTCGCCCTGCTCGCCGGGGTCACCTTCAACAACGCCGGCTACCTCGCCGAGACCTTCCGCGGCGGCCTCCAGGCGGTGCCCGAGACCCAGTTGCGGGCGGCCCGCTCGCTGGGCATGAGCGCGCCGCAGGCCTATCGCCTGGTGGTGATCCCGCAGCTGCTGCGGGTGGTGTTCTACCCGCTGACCAACCAGTTGGTCTGGGCCATGCTGATGACCTCCCTCGGCGTGGTGGTGGGCCTGACCGACGACCTCACCGGCGTCACCCAGGCACTCAACGTCAAGACCTTCCGCACCTTCGAATACTTCGCCCTGGCCGCCGTCCTCTACTTCGCCATGGCCAAGCTGCTGGTGCTGGCCGCCCGCCTGCTGGGCTGGCGCCTGTTCCGTTACTGAGGGGAATGCCGTGTTCACCACCAGCCTCACCGCCAACGACCTGCTGTTCCTCCTGCAAGGCGCCTGGACCACCCTCGCCATCACCGCCATGGCGATGCTGATCGGCACCCTGCTGGGTGTCGTCTTCGGCCTGCTCCGCGCCCTGCTGCCAAGCGCCAGCCTGCCGCTGGCGGCGCTGCTCGACGTATTCCGCAGCGTGCCGCTGCTGATCCAGTTCGTCCTGCTCAATTCCTTCAAGAGCATCCTCGGCCTCGACTGGAGCGCCTTCGCCGTGGCCTGCCTGGTGCTCGGCGTGTACGCCGCCGCCTACTGCACCGAGGTGGTCCGCGGCGGCGTCCTCTCGGTACCGCCGAGCGTGCGCCGGGCGGCGCGTTCGCTGGGCCTGAGCTATCGCCAGGACCTGTTCCACATCGTCCTGCCGATGGCCGCCCGGGTGGCCTTCCCCGGTTGGGTCAACCTGACCCTGTCGGTGATGAAGGACACCTCGCTGGTGCTCTGGATCGGCATCGTCGAACTGCTGCGCGCCTCGCAGACCATCGTCACGCGCATCCAGGAACCGCTCTTCGTGCTCTGCATCGCGGGGCTCGTCTATTACTTCATGAGCTGGGTGGTCGCGCGACTCGGCGCCCGGCTGGAACGGAGATGGCAGCAATGATCGAGATCAGCGGCGTGCACAAGGCCTACGGCCAGTTCGAGGTGGTCAAGGGTGTAGACCTGAGGGTGGACAAGGGCGAGGTGCTGTCGATCATCGGCGGCTCCGGTTCCGGCAAGTCGACCCTGCTGATGTGCATCAACGGCCTGGAGCCGATCCAGCGCGGCAGCATCCGCGTCGACGGCATCGACGTGCATGCCCGCGGTACCGACCTCAACCGCCTGCGGCGGAAGATCGGCATCGTCTTCCAGCAGTGGAACGCCTTCCCCCACCTGACCGTGCTGGAAAACGTCATGCTCGCGCCGCGCAAGGTGCTCGGCAAGAGCCGCGCCGAAGCCGAGGCGATGGCGCTGAAGCAACTCACCCACGTCGGTCTCGGCGACAAGCTCAAGGTCTTCCCCCAGCGCCTTTCCGGCGGCCAGCAACAGCGCATGGCGATCGCCCGGGCGCTGGCGATGTCGCCGGACTACATGCTGTTCGACGAAGCCACCTCGGCGCTCGACCCGCAGTTGGTCGGCGAGGTGCTGGACACCATGCGCCTGCTCGCCGAGGAAGGCATGACCATGGTCCTGGTCACCCACGAGATCCGCTTCGCCCGCGACGTGTCCGACCGGGTGGCGTTCTTCCGCAATGGCCTGGTCCACGAGATCGGCACCCCCGACCAGGTGATCGGCAACCCGCAGCGGCCGGAGACGGTGGAATTCCTCCGCTCGGTGCTCTGAGCCCGCCCCCGCACAGGAGATAGCCATGCGTTCGCAGCGGATCGTCCACATCGTCAGTTGCCATGCCGAAGGCGAGGTCGGCGACGTGATCGTCGGCGGCGTCGCCGCACCGCCCGGCGCCACCCTCTGGGAACAGTCGCGCTGGATCGCCAGAGACCAGGACCTGCGCAACTTCGTCCTCAACGAACCGCGCGGCGGAGTGTTCCGCCACGCCAATCTGCTGGTGCCGGCCAAGGACCCGCGCGCGCAGATGGGCTGGATCATCATGGAGCCGGCCGACACCCCGCCGATGTCCGGTTCCAATTCGCTGTGCGTGGCCACCGTACTGCTCGACAGCGGCATCCTGCCGATGCGCGAACCGCTGACCCGGCTGCTGCTGGAAGCGCCGGGCGGGCTGATCGAGGCCCGCGCGGAATGCCGCGACGGCAAGGCCGAGCGGGTGGAAATCCGCAACGTGCCGTCGTTCGCCGACCGCCTCGACGCCTGGATCGAAGTCGAGGGCCTCGGCTCGCTACAGGTCGACACCGCCTACGGCGGCGACAGCTTCGTCATCGCCGACGCCCGGCGCCTGGGCTTCGCCCTGCGCGCCGACGAGGCCGCCGAGCTGGTCGCCACCGGCTTGAAGATCACCCACGCGGCCAACGAACAACTGGGCTTCCGCCACCCGACCAACCCGGACTGGGACCATCTGTCCTTCTGCCAGCTGGCCGCGCCGCCGGAGCGCCGCGACGGTGTCCTCGGCGCGAGCAACGCGGTGGTCATCCGCCCCGGCAAGATCGACCGCTCGCCCTGCGGCACCGGCTGCTCGGCGCGGATGGCGGTGCTCCAGGCGAAAGGCCAGCTGCGGGTCGGCGAACGCTTCGTCGGGCGCTCCATCATCGGTTCGGAATTCCACTGCCACATCGAGTCGCTGACCGAACTCGGCGGCCGTCCGGCGATCCTCCCGTGCCTGTCCGGGCGGGCCTGGATCACCGGCATCCACCAGTACCTGCTCGACCCGGACGATCCCTGGCCGCAAGGCTATCGGCTGTCCGACACCTGGCCCGGCGGCCACTGCTGACCACCCCGCCCGACCGCAGGCAGCGGCCGGGCGGAAACCGATCCGGCGCGTACCGGATCGCCCACGACGGCGAACGCTGCCGTCGCCCTGTGACTCGGACCGCAGCGGTCCGATTGAATTCGTATACGAAATACGAAAAAAGGAGAAACCATGAGCAAGCACGTCAACTGGAGCGGCGTATTCCCCGCGGTCACCACCCAATTCAACGCCGATTTCTCGGTGAACCTGGAGGAAACCCACACGGTCATCTCCAACCTGGTGCGCGACGGCGTGTCCGGGCTGGTGGTATGCGGCAGCGTCGGCGAGAACACCTCGCTGACCATCGAGGAGAAGATGGCCGTCACCGAGGTCGCCAAGGATGCCTCCGGCGGCCGCGTGCCGGTGATCTGCGGGATCGCCGAGTTCACCAGCGCCGGCGCGGCGAAGGTGGCCAAGGCGGTGGAGCGGGTCGGCGTCGACGGCATCATGGTGATGCCGGCGCTGGTCTATTCCTCCAAGCCGCACGAGACCGCCGAGCATTTCCGCAGCGTGGCCAGCGGCACCGACCTGCCGGTGATGGTCTACAACAACCCGCCGATCTACCGGAACGACGTCACCCCGGACATCCTGGTTTCCCTGGCCGACTGCGAGAACATCGTCTGCTTCAAGGACAGCTCCGGCGACACCCGCCGCTTCATCGACGTACGCAACCAGGTGGGCGAGCGCTTCATCCTCTTCGCCGGGCTCGACGACGTGGTCCTGGAAAGCGTGGCGGTGGGTGCCCAGGGCTGGATCTCGGGAATGTCCAACGTGTTCCCGAAGGAAGGCGAGACCATCTTCCGCCTGGCCAGGGCCGGGCGCTTCGCCGAGGCGATGCCGATCTACGAGTGGCTGATGCCGATCCTCCATCTCGACGCCCGTCCCGACCTGGTGCAGTGCATCAAGCTCTGCGAGCAACTCGCCGGTCGCGGCAGCGCCCTCACCCGTCCACCGCGCCTGGCCCTGCGCGGCGCCGATCGCGAGCACGTCGAGCGGATCATGGCCAAGGCCCTGGCCAGCCGGCCGGCGCTGCCGGACGTCGGCTTGTAGCCGGCGCCGCGCCCTCGCCGCCTCGCTCCCCGGGGAGCGGCCGGCGAGGGCCAGCGGCAGAGCATTCCGTCCACCGTCCCCAGGGAGGCCCCATGCCCAGCATCCTCGGTCACAACTATGTCGGCGGCGCTCGCAGCGCCGCCGGCAACCTCATCCTGCGCAGCCTCGACGCCGACAGCGGCGAAGCGCTGCCCTACGCCTTCGTCCAGGCCACCGAGGCGGAGGTCGACGCCGCCGCCCGCGCCGCCGAACGCGCCTATCCACACTACCGGCAACTGTCCGCCACGCGCCGCGCCGGATTCCTCGAGGCGATCGCCTCGCGCCTCGACGCCCTGGGCGACGACTTCGTCGCCCTGGTCAGTCGCGAGACCGCGCTGCCCGCCGCACGCATCCAGGGCGAACGGATACGTACCGCCAACCAGTTGCGGCTGTTCGCCGAAGTCCTGCGGCGTGGCGACTTCCACGGCGCGCGCATCGACCGTGGACAACCCGGGCGTACCCCGCCGCGCCCCGACCTGCGCCAGTGGCGAATCGGTCTCGGCCCGGTGGCGGTGTTCGGTGCCAGCAACTTCCCGCTGGCCTTTTCCACCGCCGGCGGCGACAGCGCCGCCGCCCTGGCCGCCGGCTGCCCGGTGGTGGTCAAGGCACACGGCGGACACATGGCCACAGCCGAATGCGTGGCCGACGCGATCCTCCAGGCGGCGGCCGACAGCGGCATGCCGGACGGGGTATTCAACATGGTCTACGGCAGCGGCGTCGGCGAGGCGCTGGTGCGCCATCCGGCCATCCGCGCGGTCGGCTTCACCGGTTCGCTCAAGGGCGGGCGCGCACTGTGCGACCTGGCAGCGGCGCGGCCGCAGCCGATCCCGGTGTTCGCCGAGATGAGCAGCATCAATCCGCTGGTGGTGCTCCCCGAAGCCCTGCGCCGGCGCGGCCGGCAGGTGGCGGAGGAGCTGGCCGCCTCGGTGACGCTCGGCTGCGGCCAGTTCTGCACCAAGCCGGGCCTGGTGCTTGGCCTGCGCTCCCCCGGCTTCGACGCCTTCGTCGCGGCCCTGGGCGAGGCACTGGCCGCCAGGCCGGCACAGAGCATGCTCAACGCCGGCACCTTGCGCAGCTATGTCGAAGGACTGCAACGCCTGGAGCGCCACCCCGGCATCCGGCGCCTGGCCGGCGCGCCACAGGAAGGGCGGCAGGCCCATCCGCAGTTGTTCAAGGCCGACGTGGGCCTGTTGCTGGAAGGCGACGAACTGCTCCAGGAAGAGGTGTTCGGCCCGGCCACCGTGGTCGTCGAGGCGGCCGACGAGGAACAGCTTGCTCGCGCGCTGGACAACCTGCACGGCCAGTTGTCGGCGACCCTGATCGGCGAAGCGGACGACCTCGCGGCGTTCGCCGGGCTGGTCCCGCTGCTCGAACGCAAGGCCGGGCGCCTGCTATTCAACGGCTATCCGACCGGCGTCGAGGTGTGCGACGCCATGGTCCACGGCGGCCCCTACCCGGCCACCTCCGACGCTCGCGGCACCTCGGTGGGAACCCTGGCCATCGAGCGTTTCCTGCGCCCGCTGTGCTACCAGGACTACCCCGACAGCCTGCTCCCGGACGCCCTGAAGAACGCCAACCCGCTGGGCCTGCTGCGCCTGGTCGATGGCCGGAGCACGCGCGAGGCGCTGGATTGAGCACGCCTGGGAGCCTGGATGGCGGATAGCGCCGTTGGCGCTATCCGCCCTACGCAGTCGTCCTCGTTGCGCCACGCTGTCCGGTCGGCCCCTCGCCTTGCGCTCACTCCAGCAACGCCAGCAGCTCCCGGTGCAACGCCTCGGGAATCGTCACACCGTCCCTGGCGCTGCGTTCGCGCGCTTCGAAGCGTCGCTGCGAGGGCAAGCGCGCGCCCTGTTCGACGATGCCTTCGAACAGCGTCTCGGCGCGCGCCAGGTGCTCCTCCGCCGAGGCGCCGAGCATGCGCCGCGGATCGATGGCGATCAGCAGTTCGCCACCGTAGGGAGAAGAACGGCTGCCCTCGTCGTAGGCCAGCGACTCGGCACTGGTCAGGTCGCCGATCAGCGGACCGGCGAGCAGTTCGACCATCGCCGCCAGGGCCGAGCCCTTGTGCCCGCCGAAAGTGAGCATGGCGCCTCGCAACGCGGCGCTGGCATCGGTGGTCGGCTCGCCCTGCTCGTCCACCCCCCAGCCCAGCGGGATTGGCTTGCCGGCGCGTTCGTGCAACTGGATCTCGCCACGCGCCACGGCGCTGGTGGCGAAGTCGAAGACGAACGGCGGGCCGTCCGGACGCGGCCAGCCAAAGGCGATCGGGTTGGTGCCGAAGATCGGCTTGCGTCCGCCCGCCGGCGCCACCCAGGCATGACTCGGCGTGGTCGCCAGGGCCACCAGGCCCGCCTCGGTGAGTGCCTCGACCTCAACCCATAGCGCGGAGAAATGCACACAGCGGTTTACCGCCATCGCCGCGATACCCTGGCTGCGGGCCTTCTCCAGCAGATGCGGCAGCCCCAGCCGGAATGCGCACTGGGAGAACCCGCCATGGGCGTCGACCCGCAGCAGGCCGGGAGCGATGTCGTGCAGTTCCGGCTCGGCGTCGGCGGATACCTTGCCGGCCTTCAGGGTGGCGATGCAGCCGAGCAACCGCCAGATACCGTGGGACGCGCATTCGTCACGCTCCCCCGCCACCAGGGTATCGGCCACCGCCTGTACATGGGCTTCGCTGAAAGCGTGCCGGCGCAGGATGCGCACGGCCAGCTCGCGGACCTCGTCCAGCGTCATTCGGATCACGGGCTTCTCCTTGTTCGACCAATCCCTAGGGTGGCCTGCCGCGACAGCCTTCTCTTGACCTCAATCGACCCGGAGCATGCCGAAAACGGCACAACCGGCTCGAGCACATCGAAAACTTACAGAAAATTCCTATCAATCATGTAAGGCAATTCCAAATAGCCCCGCAGCCCCTCAAGAAACCCCTCCGCGCCCCGCTACAGGGCCAAGCACCTTCCCACAGCCCGGTCGGAGACCACCCCATGCTTCTTCGTCGTATCGCCATCACCCCACGCGCCGTCATCGGCTTCGCCATCCTCGCCTCGCTGCTGGTGGCGCTCGGCCTCTTCGCGCACAACCGCATGGGTTCGCTGAACCGCGCCGCCAAGGATATCGGCGAGGTCTGGCTGCCCAGCGTCGAAGCCTCGGCCCAGCTCAGCGGCCTGATGAGCGAACTGCGCCTCGGCGAGATGAACCACGTGCTGCTGCACGACGCCACGCGCATGCGCCAGCAGGAACAACGGATGGACGAGGTCATCGCTACCCTCGCCAGGGTGGAAAGGGAATACCGCCCCTTGCTGGTCCTGGACGAGGAGCGCGCGTTGCTCGACCAGTTCGTCCAGCGCCAGCAGGAATACCTCGAAGGACACGCCGCCCTGCTCGCGCTGTCCCGTGACAACCGTACCGACGAAGCCAGCGTGCTGATGGGCGGGGCCCAGTTGCAGCGCTACGAGCAGGTGCAGCGGACCCTGAAGCAACTCATCGCCCTCGACCGCGAGGCCGCCCGCGCCTCCACCGCCGAAGCCGCCGATGTCTACTCCCGGGCCTCCACCGCGATCCTCGCGGTGCTGCTGGTGGCCCTGGCGGCCAGCGTGACGATCGCCTGGCTGCTGACCCGCAGCATCGTCGTGCCGATCCGCCAGGCGGTGTCCTGCGCCGACCGCATCGCGGCCCGCGACCTGACCGGCGAGATCGCCAGCGACGGCGACGACGAGCCGGCGCAACTGATGAAGGCCATGCGCAGCATGCAGGCCAGCCTGCACGACACCATCGAGCAGATCGGCGATTCCGCCGCGCTGCTGGCCGCCGCTGCCGAGCAACTGAACGCGGTGACCGAGGAAGGCAACCGGTCGCTGGCCCGGCAGAACGATGAGATCGAGATGGCCGCCACCGCGGTCAACGAAATGAGCGCGGCGGTCGAGGAGGTCGCGCGCAACGCCAGCTCCACCGCCGAGGCCTCCAGTCTCTCGGAACGGGCCGCCGGCAACGGCCGCGCACGGGTCGGACAGACCGTCCGCTCAATCCGCCAGATGAACACCGAGATCGGCCAGACCGCGCGCCTGGTGGAGGGCCTGGCCAGCCAGGCGCAGGACATCGGCAAGGTGCTCGACGTGATCCGCGCCATCGCCGAGCAGACCAACCTCCTCGCCCTCAATGCCGCCATCGAGGCCGCCCGCGCCGGCGAGCAGGGCCGCGGATTCGCGGTGGTCGCCGACGAAGTGCGCGCCCTCGCCCACCGCACCCAGCAATCGACCCATGAGATCGAAGGCATGATCGCCAGCGTCCGCGAGGGCACCGACACCGCGGTGTCCGCGATGCGCGAGAACGACCAGCGCGCCCGGCAGATGCTCGACGAGGCCGAGGCCGCCGACCACGCCCTGGGCGAGATCGCCGAGCACGCCACGCGGATCAACGAGCGCACCCTGGTGATCGCCAGCGCTGCCGAGGAGCAGGCCCACGTCGCCCGCGAGGTCGATCGCAACCTGGTGAACATCCGCGACGTTGCCGTGCAGACCACCCAGGGCGCCGAGCAGACCCGCGGCGCCAGCCACGAGCTGTCGCGCCTGGCCAACGACCTCAAGGGTATGATCGGTCGCTTCGTGGTCTGACCCGCAGGCGAGCTAGGGCGTCGCGCGGCGCAGCACCAACTGCCCGCCGTCGCCCTTCTGCACCCGGTAGTCGCCCTCGCCCTGGCGACCGAGGAGCATCAGGGTCAGGCCGCCGCGTTCGAGCAGCGCGATCCCGGCCGGGGTAGGCCTCCAGGCGCGCGGCTCGCTGGGCAGCCAGCGCGTGAGGCAGGCGGTATCGCCGCCCAGGTCGTAGCCACTGGCTTCCGCCACTTCGCTGTCGCGCAGCTCCAGGTGGCAGATCGCGGGCGCCTCGTCCTGCTGCAGGGTCCATTGCCCGGCGAGATCGGAAGCGCTGAGAAGAATCAGACTGCTGGCCATACTGATACCTGTGCTGAAAAAACCGCAGAGCAAGCAAACCATCCTGGAGAGCTTCGCGCTTGCCGACATCGAGAGATCTCCTTCAAGCCTGGAACATCGGATAACACGGCGAACGCCGCCCGCCATCCTCGCTTCGAACGCCATCGCGCGCCAGGCGCCGCGGGCCTCCGTTCGTCCGCCGGGCCGCCGGCCCACGGGCGCGCCACAGTTCACAACTTCGCTCCTGTGGAAGACACCTATCAATTCGAACAGTGCCCGGCCGGCCGAAGGGCCGCGGTTCGTACCGCCGCACCGAACCGCGCCCGTGTCAGCGCGTCAGACGACGATGTCGGCCTGGGTCGCCTGGCCGATCAGATTGATCGCGAAATCGGCATGGGCGTCCCCGCTGAAGTCGATCGCCAGGCTGCCGGCCTTGCTCGCCGCGTCGTAGGACAGGATCGCCTGGCCGGCCTTGCCGGCGAAGGCGTCGACGTATTGCAGCACCAGCCCGCCGTTGACGAAGGCATCCAGCCCGGACAGGTCGATCTTGTCCTGGCCGCTGACGAAGTCGCGCAGGGTATCCGGCGCCGCCGCGGAGGACTCGGCGATATCGCCGTAGACGAAGGTGTCGGCCCCCGCGCCGCCCCACAACTGGTCCGCGCCGAGGCCGCCGTAGAGGATGTCGTTGCCGGCGCCGCCCTTGAGCACGTTGGCCACGTCGTTGCCGATCAACAGGTCGCTACCCGAGCCGCCGATGGCGTTTTCCACGGTGACCCCGGCAGCGATCGACACATTGCCCTTCAACCCGCCGACATCGGACAGCGCCTTCTCGTTGAGGTTGATCTTCTGGTTCTGGCTGAAGCCGGAGAAGTCCAGGGTGTCGTTGCCGCCGGCGTCCCACACCGAGAACACCAGCTTGGAACTGGACGAGGTGGCGCTGTAGAAGTCGCGCTCGGTGTTGGAGTTGAAGCCGTACACCGTGTCGCCGGTGCGGGTGGTCAGGTTGGCCCCGTAGAGCTTCTGGATCGCCGCGATGTCGTCCAGCAGCGGTGCCGAGGAATAGGCGCCCTTGAAGTCCTGGCCGGTGTTCTGCTCTTCCCAGTAGCTCATCACCGAATAGGCGCGGGTGTCCTCGGCGTAGGTAGCGTCGGCGTAGGTGGGATCGCCCTCGCCGGCGTTGTAGTCGCCGGGGTGGCTCAGGCCCAGGGTATGGCCGATCTCGTGGGTCAGGGTCTGGCGTCCGTAGTTGCCGTTGGCCGGATTGACGTTGGCGCTGTAGCTGCTGTTGATCAGGTACCAGGATTGCCCCTTGAGCGCATCCGGTACATCCGGCAGGAAGGCGAACGCCGCACCGCCGACACTACTGCTGAAGTTGCCGAAGGTCAGGTCGCCCTGATCGCCCTGGCCGGCGTCGACGAAGTGGATATTGGTGACGTCCGACCAGGATTGCAGCGACAACTTGGCCTGGGCCTGCTGCTGCGCGGAAAAGGCGCTGAACTTGCCCAGCGAGTAGATATCGCTGACATACTTCCACGGCGTATTGAAGAAGTCGTTCGGTTTGGTCAGGAACGAATAGGACAGGGTCAGCACCGAGTCGCCCGGCGCTTTCTGCCAAGACGCCTGTTCGCGGAGGATCTGCTCCGCCGCCTGGTCGACGGTATAGGACGGATGGCCATTGACCAATTCGTCCCCGCCCCGCGCATAGGCATGCAGGAAGTTGTCTACCTGGGTATACGCATCGCTACGACCTTTCAATGCAAGAGAATTGCTGGACATTGTCATATCCCTTTAAGTTGTAAAGGAAATAACTCGGATACAATTATCGGATGGATAATTGCAGTTATCGGCCAGATCAGGCCGAAGTCCAAACTGACACAGCTCATTTTCCAATGTCCACAGGTTTCATGAAAAAAATTAAGCTGCACTTAAAGCATATGCACGAACGAATTCCGCATATATGAAATCATGCAGGAAAGATAAACTACCGAAGACACTGGAATATTATAAAAACCGTTTCATATAAATAGCGCCTTATTGAAAAAACAATTCCATGCGTATTGTTCGACCTCTGTCGACCCGCCCGGGACATCGACTTCACGCCAGGCGAACAATTGCCTGCACGTCCTTCGCGGTCTCAATTGAGCGCGCTCCGGTTTTCCTCCGTATCGGTCTTCGACAGGGTGTGCAGCGGCGCCGGGCAATCCGTCGTCGCGCAGTCGCGGCGGCGCGCCGGCGTCTCGCCGGAAACGAAGTTCGCCGCCACCAGTTCCAGGTCGGCTTCGTCCAGCACCCCGGCGTAGAAACGCAGGCGTGCCCAGGCCGTGAGGTAGTCGTACTTGGCCTTGGACAGCTCGTTCATCGCGCTGTACAGCGCCTGCTCGGCGTTCAGCAGGTCGAGGTTGACCCGCACCCCGGCGGCGATGCTCTTGCGCGTGGCCATCACCAGCGTCCGCGCCGAATCCACGGTCATCTCGTAGGCGCGGATCTTCGCCGCGCTGCTGCTGCTCTGGTTGTACATCTTGCGCACCTGGTTGAGGGTCTCGCGGACCTTGTCGTCCAGGTCGTAATGGCTCTTCTCCATGCGATGCGTGGCCTGGCGCGTCGCCGCCAGGGTCTCGCCGCCGGAGAACAGCGGAACGCTCAACTGGATGCCGACGCTGTCGGTCTCGTAGCGCTGGTTGTAGGTGTTCTCCGAACCGGACTTGGACTTGCCGGTGCTGGCGTACAGGCCCAGGCGCGGCAGGAAGTCGGCGCGGTTCTGCTCGACCTCGTAGCGGGCCACGTCCACCGCGTGGCGCAGCGAGGCCAGCTCGGGATTCTCGGCCAGCGCCAGGTCGCGCCAGGCGGTGTAGCTGGCGGGGCTCAGCGGGCGCACCTGGAAGCGTTCGCCGAGCGGCGCCAGGTCGGCGATCTCCAGCGGCGCCCCGACCAGCCGCTCCAGCTCGCGCAGGGCGGCATCCTGGCTGTCCCGCGCCTCGATTTCCTGGGCCTGGGCCAGGTTGAAGCGGGCCTGGGTCTCCAGGGTGTCGGTGCGGGTGCCGTTGCCGCGCTCGAACTGGCGCTGGTTGAGCTGGAACTGCTCGCGGTAGGAGCGTTTCTGCGCCCGCGCCAGTTCGATCTGGTCCTGGGCCAGCAGCGCGCCGGTATAGGCTTCCAGGACCCGGACCAGCAGTTCCTGGCTCTGGCTGCGGAAGCGCTCGTCGGACAACAGCGCCTGGGCCACGCCCTTGCGGTAGCGGCTGAAGGCCTCGTAGTCGAACAACGGCTGTTGCAGGCTGAGGGTGGAGACGTAGCTGTCGTAGTCGCGGTCTTCCTTGAAATCGCCGCGGGTGGTGGCCTGGGTCACATCGGACCAGCTGCGCCCACGGTTGTAGCTGTACACCAGGCGCGGCAGCAGCGCCGCGCGGCCGAGCGCACGGTATTGCCTGCCGGCCTCGTGCTCCTGGATCGCGGCCTGGAACTGCGGGTCGTTCTCCAGGGCCAGGTGATAGCCGTCCAGCAGGCCGAGGGCGAAGGCGTCCTCGCGCAGCAGCAACAGGAAGGCGCCGAACAGCCAGGTCATCAGGCGGCGCATGGTCATCGGTCAGTTCTCCGCCAGCGCCACGTGGGCGCGGTCGAACAGGGGCTTGAACAGGTAATTGAGCAGCGAGCGCTCGCCGGTGCGGACGAACACCTGCACCGCCATCCCCGGGCGGATCTGCAGGCCCTTCAGCTTGCCCATCGCGGCCGCGTCGACCTGGGCGCGCAGCGCGTAGTAGGGCTGCTTGTTCTGCTCGTCGAGCAGGCGGTCGGCGCTGACCATGGTCACCTCGCCGGTGACCCGCGGGGTCTTGCTCTGGTTGAAGGCGGTGAACAGCATCTCCACCGGCAGCCCGCTGTGGATCCGGTCGACCAGGTTCACCGCGAGCTGGCCCTCCACTTCCAGGCTGTCGCTGTTGGGCACGATGTACATCAGCAATTCGCCGGGGCCGATCACCCCGCCATCGGTGAACACCTTCAAGCCGGCCACGTAGCCGCTGACCGGCGCGCGGATCTCGGCGTGCCGCAGCTCGTAGCGCGCCGAGGACAGCTCCTCCCAGAGCGTCCGCGCATTGACCTGGGTTTCCGCCAGTTGCCCGTTGACTTCCTTGCGGTACTCCTCCTCGCGTTGGGCGATGCGCATCTGCGCCTCGGCGATGCTCTGGCGGATCTGCCCGAAGCGACCGCTGCTCTCCGATAGCCGGGCGTTCACCTCGGCCAGTTGGCGCTCCTGTTCGAGCAACTGGTTGCGCGGCATGTAGCCTTCCTCGGCGAGGTCGCGCGCACCGCTCAACTGGCTGTTCAACAGGCGTTGTTGCAGGCGCTGGTTGCCCTCGGTCTGGCGCAACCCTTCGAGCTGGGCGCGCAGCCCCTCGATGTTCGCCCGCAATGCGGAGAGTTCGTTGGCCAGCGCGGTCTGGCGGCTGTGCAGCAACTGCCGCTGCAACTCCAGGCGCTCGCCGAGGGTCGGCAGCGGGGCCTGCTCGGCCAGCCCCGCGGGCATCTCCAGGGTCCGCCGGCCGTCGTATTCGGCCTGCAGGCGCGCCTGGTTGAGCCGCGCGTTGGCGTACCGGTTGAGCAGCGAATCGACGTTGGCCCGGGCCTGGGTCGGTTCCATGCGGATCAGCGGCTCGCCCGCCTCCACATGCTGGCCGTCGCGCACCAGGATGTGCTTGACCACCCCGCCCAGCGGATGCTGCACCGACTTGCGCTGGCCGGAGATGATCACCGTGGCCGGCACCGCCACGCCCTGGTCGAGCGGCGCGAAGGCGGCCCAGAGCAGCGCGCCGCCGAAGCCGAACAGGACCAGCAGCCAGCCCAGTCGCGCATAGGCGTTCTCGTCGCGTTTCACCGTGCGGGTCATTCCACACCTCCCTGGCGCGGCGCGGCCACCACCTGCGGCGCGCCGTAGCCGGCCACCCGGTAGTCCGCGCGCTGCTGCGACGCCGACGCGGCGCGCTGGTTGTTCAAGGCGGCGAGCACCTGGTCGCGCTCGCCGTACAGGTGCAACTGGCCGGCGTTCAGCGCCAGCAGGCGGTCGGCGCAACCCAGCACGCCGGCCCGGTGGGTGATCAGCAGCACCGTGCAGCTACGCGCCTTGAGCGCCTGGATCGCCGCCAGCAGCGCCTGCTCGCCGCTGTCGTCGAGGTTCGAGTTGGGTTCGTCGAGCACCACCAGGGTCGGCGCGCCGTACAGCGCCCGGGCCAGGGCGATGCGCTGGCGCTGGCCGCCGGAAAGCCCGGCGCCGCCGACGCCGAGCACGGTGTCGTAGCCCTGCGGCAGGCGCAGGACCAGTTCGTGGACCCCGGCCAGGCGCGCCGCCTCCACCACCTTGTCGGCCTGCACCTCGCCGAAGCGGGCGATGTTTTCCGCCACCGTGCCGGCGAACAGTTCGATGTCCTGCGGCAGGTAGCCGATGCGCGGGCCGAGGGTCTCGCGCTCGTACTGGCGGATCTCGGCGCCGTCCAGGCGCACGCTGCCGTGCAGGGTCGGCCAGATGCCCAGCACTACCCGCGCCAGGCTCGACTTGCCGGAGCCGGACGGACCGATCACGCCGACCACCGAGCCGGCCGGGATCGCCAGGGTCAGGCCACGCAGGGTGCGCGCCTCGCTGCCGGGCGGCGCCGCGTCCAGCGATTCCAGCAGCAGGTGGCCACGCGGCTCGGGCAATTCCATGCGCCGCTCGCGGGCGGGGAATTCGTCGAGCAGGCCGCTCAGCCGGCGATAGGCATCGCGCGCCGCGCCCCACTGCTTCCACACGCCGATCAGTTGGTCGATAGGCCCCAGCGCACGGCCCATCAGGATCGAGCCGGCGATCATCATCCCCGGGGTGATGCGTCCCTCCACCGCCAGCCAGGCGCCGAGGCCGAGCACCAGGGATTGCAGGGCGATGCGCAGGTATTTGCTCAGCGCGTTGATCCGCGCCGCGCGCTCGCTGGCCAGGCTCTGCTGGTCGAGGAACGCCTGGTGCAGCCGTTCCCAGCGCCCGCGCATGCTGCCGAGCATGCCCATCGCCTCGATCACCTCGGCGTTGCGCAGGCTGTTGCTGGCCAGTTGGCCGGACTTGATCGACAACTCGCCGGCCTTGGCCAGCGGCGCACGGGTGGCGCGTTCGTTGAACCAGGCCAGGGCCATCAGGGCCAGCGCGCCGACCAGCGAGAGCAGGCCGAGCCAGGGGTCGAAGAGGAAGATCACCAGCAGGTAGACCGGGAACCAGGGTGCGTCGAAGAAGGCGAACAGCGCCTGGCCGGTGATGAACTGGCGCAGGGTGGTCAGGTCGTGCAGCGCCTGGCTGGCCTCCTGGCCGCCGGCGCGCAGGTTGCGTTCGAAGGCGGCGGCGTAGATCCGCCCGTGCAACTGGCCGTCGAAGCGTTCGCTGACCCGCACCAGGACGAAGCTGCGCAGCGCCTCCAGCGCGCCCATGAAGACGAACACACCGAGCGCCATCAGGGTCAGCATCAACAGGGTGACTTCGTTGGCCGAGGACAGCACGCGGTCGTACACCTGCAGCATGTACAGCGAGGGCACCAGCATCAGCAGGTTGATCACCCCGGAGAACGCCGCCACGCTGCGCAACGCGCCGCGGCTGGCCGCCAGGGCCTGTTTGATTTCGTTGGTAACGCTGGAACCGAGCCTTGCCATCGAGCGCGCTCACTTCTGCCACGACTGCCGCTGGAATCCCGAATGAGCCCGGATGGCACCTCCCTGTGCCGGGCGTTCCCTCGCCGTCAGGCGGCCAGGGCCTGATGCTCCGGCGCCGGGTCGGCGCCGATCAGCTGGATTGTCGGCGGCGCCGCTTCGCCGCCGTGGCCGAGCAGCGCCGCGAGCACCTTGCCGGCCCCGTCCAGTGCGCTGTGCGCGGTATCCCCGGCGATACCGGCGACGATCGACAGGTCATTGTCGAGGTCATGCACCAGCTCGATCTGGCCCTTCGGCCCGACCCCGGCGACATCGACACCGGCAATCGTTTGCGCATACAGCTTGCTGTCGAAGTGCAGGTCCAACGTCGGCAGCGAGACACCGATGTCCTTGACCACCGGCACGTAGCCGAGGATGCCGCCGACGATGGGCAGGTCCTTGAGGGTCACCTCGTTCCAGCTCAGCAGCTTGACCTCGTTGTAGCTACCCAGCTCCAGGGTGCCGCCGAGATTGGCCACGCCGAGGTTGTAGCTGGGTCCGGCGATACCGTAGAACTTGGCGCTGAAGCCTTCCTTGTCGACCGAGCCGACCACTCCCAGGCCGCCGAGGTTGAGCGGCGCCAGCACCGGCACCAGCGGCGCGGTGATCGGATTCAGCGCCAGGGCTGCGGTGACCAGCGGAGTCAGCGGCGTCTCGCCGCCGAAGGTCAGGCCTTGCTCGGTGAAGGAGACGTTGATCGGCAGCGGACCGAGGATGCCGCGGCTATCGGGAATCACGCCCTGGTCGTGATTGCCGCCGAGCAGCGAGCCGATCACATTGACCCCGAGCAGGCCGTCGCTATTGCCGAGGCTTAGCGAGCCACCCTGGTAGGCGGCGTGGTAGAGATCGTTGGCGGCCTTCAGGCTGTCGCTGCCGAATTCCCAGGCATGGCCGACGGTGGCACCGACGCCCTGCCCCAGGTCACCGACCAGCTTCAGGTAATCCTCCGGCTCGACGCGCCCGTGCAACAAGTCGTCGGCGATCGCCAGCGAGTTGCCGGCCAGCCCGCCCAGCGTGCCGACCGCGGAGCCTACGGTGTCGAGGGCGTCGCCGGCGATCTCGCCGAGCGTGCCGGCCACCGCGCCGACCGTACCCTCCAGCGCCTGCTCCACGCTGGCAACGGCGTCATGCACCGATGTAAGCGCTTCGTGCACCTGCTGCTCCACGGCGTCGACGGTGGAGCCCACCAATGTCCTGGCCACGTCCGCCACCGCCGTGACGGCGGTGGCGGCCACCTGCGTCGCGCGCTCGTAGACCTGGCCGAACAGGTTCGCGGCTGCATTGAATAATCCCATCTTCTGTTCCTCGATTGAGTTGTCTCGGTTATCGCGTTTCCGGCGCAGGTCGCTGTTTACCGACCGAACCGGTCACGCGGTTAAGCGCAGTCAGTGAGTTCCGCGAGAAAACGGAACGCGGGTACCTGAAAGTTCATCAGGCCTGGCGACAACTTGTTTTTATTGGAAGACAGGAGCCCCCCGAGGGCGAAACCCATTTAATCCCGAGCAGCCCGCAACAGAGCGCTCTCCACCGCTTCGCCTGTTAAGTAGGACTAACATGGGAAAGGCGAATTTGTACCACCACTTAAATCAGTTCAATACTTTGGTTGGGCATACCGACCTGTCAGTTCTGCCAGGTGGATTTCCAAGCCCCTGATTCCTAAACGGATTATTGACGCTTTTAATTAATATCGAATGACGGACGGTCGCCCCGGCACGAACTCTGACGAAAATCAGAAATGAAGAAAGGGTTATATCCTTATGCACCAAAGTGCCGAGCCGCCCTCGCGGCGTGCCCAACTAGCGTGCAACTTCGGCAGCGCCCTCTTCGAAGAAGCGAATGACACTTTTGCGTGGCTCATAAGGAACACTCTTATTGCGTGAAGCACATCACAAAATATTGAATCGAACAGTCCGGGCGGATTGTTTTCTCCTGGTAAACGATGATTAACGGCGCGCTCCCAACGCCGGGTTATTTCCATGAATCGCTTCAGCCAACGCCTTGCCTGCCGATAGCCTCTGCCGTCACCCGTTCCCGCCCTTGCTCCCCGCCTTGCCTGCCCCTATCCTGCGCCCGTCACGGCCAAATCCGTGACCGGGTTTGACAGCCCGAAGAGACGGCGCGATGCGCCGAGCGGTGCATGCGAAAGCAGCGAATGCTTTTGCAGGCATCGGCTCGACCGCAGTTTTCCAACTGCGGGCCTTCATGGCGGATCGCGTGGGGAGACCCTCGTGGTCTGCCGGTTCCGTTTCCCGGTCTGTCAACCCTGCGCGATCCTGCCTCCATCGATTGACAGCGAAGGCGGCAGGTCATGTGACTCTCAGAAACGGAGTACCCAGCATGACGAAGGATGAAAAGGAAAAGACCCACGTCGACGCAATCATCGAACGCTACAAGGACCTGATGGTCGAGATTCCCCCCGCCGACCAGCAACCCGGTCTCTCCCTGCTCTGGCCGGTTCCCGCCCAGCCCGCCATCGACAAGGGCGTCCGCCAGGCCGAGAACTGGCTTGCCGACCAGATCGAAGGCCAGCTCTGGACCGCCTTCGCCTTCGGCCGCGACAGCCTGCCCACACCGATGCAGAAGACCGCCTTCGAAGTGGCCTTCCTGACGCGCCTGCAGCAGCGCCTGGTAGCCGCTCGACGTTCCGGTTGACCCGGCCATGGCGAATGACGCCGGTGGCGTCGTTCGCCCCTACGCCAAGTCTCCATCGCGGTCTCGGGCACCGCGTACGAAATCATCGCCAGACTCCGCCTGGCAACGCACCGAGCGTCTGGAGCGCCCCGGTGCGCCATCCCCCCAGCCGGATTGAACGCAAGCGCACCCACCGCCCTCCTATATTCCATACGACCCACCACCTCAACCGGAACCGAGCAAGACTCCGCAGACATGGCACAGCCTTTCACCATCGAACCGGACCCGAACACCCTCGACCATCCACCGGCCTTCCTGGCCAACGGAGGAGCGGTCGGGAAACTGTTGCTCAGCCTCGACGCGGCCAGTTCGCCCCTCGGCCCGCCGGACGCCTGGTCGGCGAGCCTGAAGACGACGATGGCCACGCTGCTGCCGGCCAAGGCGCAGATCGTGCTGTTCTGGGGCGCGGAATTCGTCGCCCTGTACAACGATGCCTACGCGCCGAGCATCGGCGACAAGCATCCGCGCGCCCTCGGCCGGCCGGCGATAGAGAACTGGCGGGAGCTGTGGGATGACCTCGAACCGCTGCTGCGCGGGGTGTACGAGACCGGCGAGACCTTCGCGGCAAAGGATCGGCCCTTCTACATCGAACGCCATGGACGCGGCGAGACGGTCTATTTCGACGTGTCCTATTCGGCGGTGCGGGAAACCGACGGTTCCGTCGGCGGCGTGCTGTGCATCGTCACCGAGACCACCGAGCGGGTGCGTTTCGAACGCCGCCAGGCGTTCCTCCTGGAACTGGGCCAGACCCTGCCGTCCCTGGCCGATCCCCTGGAAATCGAAGCCACCGCCCTGCGCCGGCTCGGCGAGGAGCTGGGCGCGTCGCGGATATTCTTCGGCGAGGACAACGGCGACGGCATGACCTTCCAGGTCCATCGCGACTATCTCCACGACGGCCGCTCGGCGGTCGGTCGGCATCGCTACCTGGCGTTCGGCGCCACCCTGTCCGGCGAACTGCATGCCGGACGCAGCGTGGCGCGGGAAGACCTCGCCGGGGAGCGCGGCATGAGTCTCGACGAGGCGGCGAGCCGCGCGCGCCTGGGGCTGGGCGCCACGCTGCACGTCCCGGTGCTGCGCCACGGCCGGCTGGAGGCGCTGCTGGCGATCCACTTCGCCCATCCGCAGGCCCTCGGCGAAGATTCGCGCCGCCTGGCGGAGGAAGCCGCCAAGCTGGCCTGGACCTCGCTCACCCATGCCCGCGCGGAGCTGGCGCTGCGCACCAGTTCCGCGCAACTGGCGGCGATGTTCGACCAGGCCAGCGCGGGCATCGCGGTATGCGACCGGAACTGGCGCTTCACCCGGGTCAACGATCGCTACTGCGAGATCGCCGGCCGTTCGCGCGAGACCCTGCTCGGCCTGCGCATGCAGGACATCCTCGACCCCGCCGACTTCGCCCTCCCCGCGGCGCCAGGCGGAGCGACCGGCGCGGCGTTCGAGATGAGCGGCCGCTACGTTCGCCCCGACGGCGATACGGTGTGGGTGCAGAACCAGGTCACGCCGCTGGTGGACGAGCAGCATGCCGCCAGCGGCCTGCTCTGCGTGTGCATGGACATCAGCGCGCGGGTACGCGCCGAGAACGAGCTGCGCGAACTCAACGAAAGCCTGGAAGAACGTGTCGCGACCATGCTCGCCCAGCGCGAAAGCGCCCTGGCGCAGCTTCACGAGGCACGCAAGATGGAGATGGTCGGCCAGTTGACCGGCGGCATCGCCCATGACTTCAACAACCTGCTGACGCCGATCATGGCCTCGCTGGAACTGATCCGCCGGCGGCTCGACGACGCCCGCTCCACCGACCTCATCGACGGCGCGCTACAGTCCGCCGAACGGGCGCGGAACCTCGTCGGTCGCCTGCTCACCTTCGCCCGCCGGCAAACCCTCAAGCCGCAGGCGGTGGCCCTGCGCGAGCTGGTCGAAGGCATGCACGACCTGATCGAGCGCTCGCTCGGCCCGACCATCGAGGTCCGCATCGAGATCCCGGAACGCCTGCCTGCGGTGGTGGTGGATCCGCACCAGTTCGAACTGGCCATCCTCAACCTCGCGGTGAACGCCCGCGACGCCATGGGCGAAGGCGGCCGCCTGGAAATAGGCGCGCGGACCGACCTGGTGATCGACGGCGCGGTGGACGGTCTCGGCGCCGGCCGCTACGTGTGCCTGGAAGTCGCCGACAACGGCGGAGGCATGCCCGCCGAGGTGCTGGCCCGCTGCATGGAGCCGTTCTTTTCCACCAAGGGCGTGGGCAAGGGCACCGGCCTCGGCCTGTCGATGGTCCAGGGCCTGGTCGCCCAGTCCGGCGGCGGCCTGGGGATCCACTCGGAGATCGGCAAGGGGACCCGGGTGAGCATCTGGCTGCCGATCACCGCGGAGCAGACGCAATCCACCGCAGAAAGCTGCCCGGACGCACCGGAAGCGTTGCGGCCGACCCACGTGCTGCTGGTCGACGACGACAGGATGGTGCGCTACACCACCGCGCTGCTGCTCGGCGATCTCGGCTACCAGGTCAGCGAGGCGGCGTCGGCGGAGGAAGCCCTGGGCGAGGTCGAGCGCGGCCTGGCGCCCGACCTGCTGGTCACCGACCATCTCATGGCCGACAAGACCGGCGTGCAGCTTGCCGAGGAACTGCGCCAGCGCTTCCCACAATTGCCGGTGCTGGTCATCACCGGCTACGCCAACCTCAGGCCCGAGCAACTCAACGGCTTCGAGGTGTTGACCAAGCCGTTCCGCCACAACGAACTCGCCGAACGCCTCGCCCGGCTGCTGGAAGCCTCGCCGTGAGGCCCCGGGCCGGCGGAACGCCTCAGCGCACCCGCTCGCGGCTCTTCACCGCCAGGTCCAGGGCTTTCTGCATGTCCAGCCGCGCCGAGCGGCCGACGTCGCGGTGGTCCAGGCGGTAGCCGCGCTCCGAGGGCAGGATCGGTGCGGTGAGGTCCTCGGCATCGGCCGGCTCGAAATCGTAGTCGCCGCCGATGGTCATGGCGCTGCGCCGGAGCAGCATGCGGATCTCCTCGGGTCGCAGCCGCGGGTTGAGGGAAAGCATGGCGGCGACCGTGCCGGCGACCATCGGCGTGGCATAGGAGGTGCCGCAGTGCACCTCGCCCCGCGCGTCCCGCTCCAGGGTCGAGGCATGGGTACAGGCGGCGGCGGTGACATCCACCCGCATGTCGACGTTCGAGGTGCTGCGCTTGACCGCGTAGGCCGGGTCGTCCACCGCCAGGCCTTGGCGCTCGCTGCGCTGGTGGCCGCCCACCACCAGCAACTGCTCGGTGACGAAGGAGGACGGCAGGCGGTATTCGTCGGTACCGGAGTAGGACGAGCCGTTGCCGGCGGAGTTGACCACCAGCACGTCCGGATGCTCCTTGCGCAGCCAGAGGAAGAATTCCTCGAGCAACTCCTCGTAGCCGCTCATGGCGATCCCCGAGCGCACCAGCGAATCCACCTCGTCGCCGTCGACGTCGCGAGCGCCGACGCGGTGGATGCCCCAGCTCCAGTTGAGCACCCGCACGCCATCCTCCACCAGGTTCACCGAGGCGGCGACGTTGGCCGTGATGCCAGCGTCCGAATTGCGCTCGACGATCACTTCGAAACCCTGGCTGGCGCGGTCCAGCCCACGCAGGAAGCCACTGTTGCCGCCCTGGTCCCAGCGCGCGGCGAGGATGCCGGCGACCGTCGAACCGTGGTTGTCGGGACGTTCGGCATCGCGCGCGTAGAGGCAGGTACGCGGCGCGGGCGCCTTGCAGGGGCCGAGGTAGTCGGCGAAGTCGGGGGCGTCGAAGTCGACGTCGCGCTCGATCACCCCGATGCGCACCGGGCGGGTCTCCAGCGGGGCCTGGCGGGCGCGGACCCGACGCTGGTAATAGTTCACCGCGTCCATGAAACGATTGGCCGCCCACTCGTCGGAGTCGCTGTCCGGCTTGTCCACGGGCCGGCGCGCCGCCTCGGTTTCCTCGCCCTTCTCCGGCGCGGACTCCTCCACCACCACGGCGTCCACGCTGGTCTCGCTGCCGATGCGGAGGACCAGCGCGTCGCGCTGGACGAGGTCGCGCGCCGGCAGGCGCAACTGGTAGAGGTTCAACGGCGGGATCGCGCCGACCACCCGCGCGCCATATTTATCGGCCAGGCGTTCGGCCTCCCGGCGACCGTCGTGGTTCTCCTCGATCAACAGGCTGACCAGGTCGACGTAGGTGGTCAGGCCATCCATGTTCTTCGCCACCTCGTCGGGACCGGCGGCGAGCACATGACTGCCGTTCAGGGTCAGCCATACCGGATTGCTGCTGCGCCCGCCCTGCTCCAGCCAAAGCGGACCGCTGGCGTGGCCACGGCGGTCCAGGCGGAGTCGCAGGCCGTCGCCCTCGCGCCGCAGGGCGGTGGCCGGCAGTTCGCGGCCGTCCAGCAACAGGCGCGGCAGGCCGGAGCCCAGGCCGCGCACGCGCAGGCACCACTCCTGCCGCTCGCTGGCCAGGAGATCGCCGCAGCGCTCCAGGCGCTCCAGGCGCAGGGGTGTTTCGGCGGCTACCAAAGGACTGCCCAGGGACGCGAAAAGGATGGCGAAAACGGCACGGCGCAGCGGCATGGACTCGGCTTCCGGAACGGGGACCTGTTGTTCCGACCGCCTGGCGAAACGCTTCGTTCAGGTTGAAGGCGGGCGCAGGCTAGCCCGCCAGTTGCTCCAGCGCTCGCCGGGTGACGCCATCGATATAGCCCGGCTCGCCATAGATGCGCGCCAGCAGGATGGCGCCTTCGAAATCGGCCACCAGTTGCCGGCCGCGCTCCAGCGCCTGCGCCTCGTCGAAGGCCGGGCGGTAGAGCTGGGCGAAGGCTTGCGCCCAGTCGTCGAGGAAACTGCGGATCGGCGCCATCAGCTCGCTGCGACCATAGCTGGCGTCGACCGCGACCACGCCCATCAGGCAGCCGATGCTGTCGTCCTGGAACAACCGGGCGGCCTTGCGGCCGAGTTTTTCCAGGCGCTCGCGGGGCGTCAGCAGCGGGTCGTAGGCGATGCTGAAGAGCGTCTCGGCGAGCCGCTGGTGGGTCCATTCGAGAACGTCGCGGAGCAAGGCTTCCTTGTTCGGGTAGTGGTGGTAGAACGAGGCCTTGGTCAAGCCGCAGGCGCTGGACAGCATTTCCATGGTGGTGCCGTGGTAGCCGTAGCGACGGAAGGTGCCGGCGCAGCGCTGGAGAAGCTCGTCGCGGGAGATTTTCAACGGACGCACGGAAGGTTCCTGCTCTCGATCAAAGGCGTTGATTCTATGCCATAAGCCTTGGCGCCTCAATTTGACGGTTACCGAATGTTTGTTTAGTTTTTACAAACCGAATGTTCGGTAGGTAACTAGAAGAAGTTTCCGCTCCACCAACCCAAGCACAGGAGAGAGGCATCATGAGCGAAGCCAACAGCGGCCCGGGCCGCGTCACCCGAGAGCAGCGCGGTCATCTGTTTCTCATCGGCCTGGACCGCGCGGGCAAGCGCAACGCCTTCGACAGCGCAATGCTGGCGGACCTGGCGCTGGCCATGGGTGAATACGAGCGCAGCGAGGAATCCCGCTGTGCCGTGCTCTTCGCCCATGGCGAGCACTTCACCGCCGGGCTCGACCTGATGGAACTGGCACCGAAGCTCGCCGCCAGCGGTTTCCGCTATCCGGACGGCGGCGTCGATCCCTGGGGCGTGGTCCAGCCGCGTCGGAGCAAGCCGCTGGTGGTCGCGGTGCAAGGCACCTGCTGGACCGCCGGGATAGAGCTAATGCTCAATGCCGACATCGCGGTGGCCGCGCGCGGCACGCGCTTCGCCCATCTGGAGGTGCTACGCGGCATCCCGCCGCTGGGCGGATCCACCGTGCGCTTCCCGCGCGCGGCGGGCTGGACCGACGCCATGCGCTACATCCTCACCGGCGATGAGTTCGATGCCGACGAAGCCCTGCGCATGCGCCTGCTCACCGAGGTGGTGGAACCCGGCGAGGAACTGGCACGGGCCCTCGAATACGCCGAGCGGATCGCCCGGGCCGCGCCGCTGGCGGTGCGCGCCGCGCTGCAATCGGCGTTCCAGGGGCGCGACGAGGGGGACGATGCGGCGCTGTCGCGGGTCAACGAGTCGCTGGCCGCGTTGATCGGCAGCGAGGACGTCCGCGAGGGCGTGCTGGCGATGGTGCAAAAGCGCGCGCCGGCGTTCAAAGGCCGCTAGCTCCCCTGCGGGTCGACCCCCGGTCGCTCCGCTCCATCTCTCCTGCGGAAACCGACATGACTTCGTTGACTCAACATTCCGCAGCGCCGGTGCGGATGGAACGCCTGGCCCTGCCCGCGACCGACGGCTATCCGCTGTCCGCCTACCGCTACCACGCGCCGGGCCACGCCCATGGCAACCTGCTGGTGGCCGGCGCGACGGGCGTCGCCCAGCGCTTCTACCGGCGTTTCGCCGAACACGCCGCGCGCCAGGGCTTCGACGTACTCACCCTGGACTATCGCGGCATCGGCGAATCCGCGCCGGCAAGCCTGAAGGGCTTCGCCATGTCCTACCTGGACTGGGCCTACCGGGACCTCGCCGCCGCCGTCGAGCTGCTCGGCCGGGAGGAGCGGCCGCTGTACTGGATCGGCCACTCCTTCGGCGGCCACGCCATCGGCCTGCTGCCCGACCATGGGCGGCTCGCCGCCTGCTACAGCTTCGGCAGCGGCGCCGGCTGGAGCGGCTGGATGTCGCGCCGCGAAGCGCTCAAGGTGCGCCTGCTGTGGACCCTGGTGCTGCCGCCGCTGGTGGCCTGGAAAGGCTACATGGCCTGGAGCCTGCTGGGCATGGGCGACGACCTGCCGCTGGGGGTCTACCGCGACTGGAAGCGCTGGTGCCGCCATCCCCGCTACTATTTCGACGACCCGGCGATGCGCCACCTCCACCAGCGCTACGCCGCAGTGCGCACGCCCTGTCTGTTCGCCACCGCCCTGGACGATCCCTGGGCACCGCCGCGCTCGCGGGACGCCTTCGTCGAGGCCTACCGCAACGCACCGCTGGAAACCCTCGACCTGCGACCCGACGGTGGACCGCTCGGACACATGGGCTACTTCCGCGCCGGTGCAGAGGCGCTGTGGGACGACGCTCTGCGCTGGCTGAGACGGCATCCGGAGAACGCCTGAAAGACCAGCGAGAGCGCGCCATGCACCCGTTGCCGTTGTCCCTTCGCCTGTTCGCCGTCGCATTCTGGCTGGGCGTGGTCGCCGTGGAGTTCCTTCTCGAACGCAGCCGCGCCGAAAGCCGCGACCGGGGTTTCGCCGGGAGACCGCCACCAAGGGCGACAGCTTTGCCGGGGTGAACCGCTACTCCCGGCAGATCGCCCGCATCTCCCTGCTGGCCATCCCGGCCGGGCTGCTGGCCCTGGGCTGCGGCCCGTACCTGATGCGACAACGCTGAAAAATCCGCCGACTGTCCATTTCGCGACGATGACTGGCGCTTTTGCCGGCGCAGGCCGCCCGCGCCTGCCTTACCGTTCCCCGCTCTTTCAGACACGGGAGCAGGGCAATGCCGCTTGCCAGTCATCTGCGTTGCGTGGCGCTGGCGCTGGGGATCTCCACCGCGCTGGGCTGCGCGAACCGCAACCAACCCGCGCCACGCGCGGAAAGCCTCGACCCTGGCCTGTCGAGGGTGGCGGGAACCCGCGGCGACGCGCTGCCCGCCCAGTGGTGGACGCTCTACCAGGACCCTGGGCTGAACCACCTGGTGGCCGCCGCGCTGCGCCACAACCGCGACCTGGCCGCAGCCGATGCCCATGCCCGCGCGCTCCTCGGCCATCTGCGCGGCGCACAGGGCGAACGCTGGCCACGGACCGAGGTCGGCTATGGCTACCAGTATGGGCGCGACGGCGACGACCAGACCCTCGCCGAAGCCACCGACGAGGAGCTGCGCAGCCAGTGGAAACACACCGCCCGCCTCGACCTGTCCTACCAGTTGGACCTGTGGGGCGAAGTCCGCGCCCGCATCGCCGCGGCGAAGGCGGATGCCGAAGCGGCGCAAGCGGCGCGCGACCTGCTCAGAGTCAGCGTGGCCAGCCAGACCACCCTCGCCTACGTCCGCGCCTGCGCCCTGGCGCGACGGGCAGAGGTACAACGCCGATCGGTCGGCCTGCTCGACGCGAGCCTGGCGCTGAGCGAACGCCAGCTCGCCGCCGGCCTTTCCAGCGAGCTGCAGCGACGCCGGCTGCTGGCCTTGCGCGAGCGGACCCGCGCCGCGCTGCCGATGCTCGAGGCGCGGCGGCGCGCGGCACTCTACGAACTGGCGCTGCTCAGCGGGCGCTCGCCGCGCCAGTTGGACGCTCCTGCCGCGACCTGCGCCGGCATACCGCAACTGCGCCGTGCCCTGCCCACCGGCGACGGCTGGAGCCTGCTGGCGCGCCGCCCGGACGTCCGCGCGGCCGAGCGCCGGCTCGCCGCCGCCGACGCCCGGCGCGCGCTGGCCGAAGCCGAGCTGTACCCGCGCATCAGCTTCGCCGTCGGCGCCGAAACCTCCGCAGCGACCCTCGCCGGCCTCGGCGGCAGCGGCGCGCTAGCCTACGCGGCCGGTCCTCTGCTGAGCTGGCGCTTCCCCAACCGGGAAAGCGCGCGAGGCCGCCTGGACAGCGCAGCGGCAGAGCGCGACGCCGCTCTGGCGCGCTTCGACGGAGCGGTGCTCGGCGCCCTGCGCGAGGTCGAGCGTGCCTTGGCGCTGTATGCCGGCGAGCGCCAGCGGCGTGCCGACCTCCAGCGTGCCCTCGACGAGCAGCGCCACGCCTACCGGTTGGCGCGCAGCAACTATCGCGCCGGCGCCCTCGATGCCCTCGAGCTGCTCGACAGTCAACGCAGCCTGGTCGCCGACCGGGCGCGCCTGGTCGACGCCGAGATGCGCGTCGCCGAGCGCCAGGTCGAACTGTTCCGGGCTCTCGGCGGCGGCTGGCAAGCCGCTCCCAGCCCCTCCCACCAGGAAAACGGACAATGAACCAGGCAATCAGGGAACCCATCGAACACACCACTGGCGAAACCATGCCAGCAGCCACGCACCGGCGCCGAACCTGGCTGCTGGGCGGCCTCGCCGGCGCCATCGCGCTCGCCGCCCTGCTGGCCTGGTGGTGGAGCAGCGGACGCTTCCTGGAGGGCACCGACGATGCCTATGTACGCGCCGACTGGGTGGCGGTCAGCGCGCAGGTCTCCGGCTACGTCGCCGAGGTGCTGGTGGCCGACGACGCCGACGTCCAGGCCGGCGACCTGCTGCTGCGCCTGGACCCGCGCGACTTCCGCCAGCGCCTGCGCGCCGCCGAGTCCCGCGAAGCGGCGGCGCAGGCGGCGCTGGAAGCCCAGCGCGCGAAGCTGGAGACCCTCGATCGGCAACTGCTGGAGCAGGTGCAGACGATCAGCCGCGCCCGCGCCGATGGCGAAGCGGCGCGAGCCGAATGGCGCCGCGCCGAGACCGACTGGCGACGCTACCGGCAATTGGCCGACGAGCATGCCACCAGTCGCCAGCGCCTGGAGAATGCCGACGCGGCGCACCAGCGAGCGCGGGCGGCGGCGCGGCGGGCAAGCGCCGAGGAAGGCCGCCAGCGCGCCGCCAGGGACGTACTGAAGAGCCGGCGACGCGAGGCGGAGGCGGCGCTCGCCCAGCGCCAGGCGGAGCTGCAGGAAGCCGCGGCGGCGCGCGAACTGGCGCGCCACGCCCTGGACGATACCGAAATCCGCGCCCCATTCGCCGGCCGCGTCGGCCAGCGCAAGGTGCGCCTGCGCCAGTACGTCACGCCGGGGCTGCCGCTGCTGGCGGTGGTGCCGCTGGAGCAGGCCTACGTGGTGGCCAACTACAAGGAGACCCAGCTCGAACGCATCCGCCCCGGGCAACCGGTAGAGCTGGAGGTGGACACGTTCGGCCGCCGCTGGCGCGGCCGCGTCGACAGCGTGGCGCCGGCCTCCGGCGCGGTATTCGCGCTGCTGCCGCCGGACAACGCCACCGGCAACTTCACCAAGATCGTCCAGCGCTTCCCGGTGCGTATCCGCCTGGACGCCGACGCCGCCGAGCGGGGCCGGCTGCTGCCGGGGATGTCGGTGATCGCCACCGTGGACACTCGCGAACCGGACGGAGCCTCCGCCGATGAGCGCTGACGACAAGGTATCGCTGCGTGCCTGGGTCGCCGTCACCGGCGGCCTGTTCGGCTGCTTCATGGCTGGCATGAACGTGCACGTCACCAGCGCGGCGCTGCCGGAGATAGAAGGCGCGCTGGGAGCCACCTTCGAGGAGGGCTCGTGGATATCCACCGCCTATCTGGTCGCGGAAATCAGCATGATCCCGCTTACCGCCTGGCTGGTGGAAGTGTTCTCCTTGCGCCGGGTGATGCTCCTCGGCTCGCTGGTGTTCCTGCTCAGTTCGCTGAGCTGCGCGCTGGCGCCGAACCTGTCGACGCTGATCCTGATCCGGGTGATCCAGGGGGCTTCGGGGGCGGTGCTGATCCCGCTGTCGATGCAACTGATCCTCACCGAGCTGCCGTCCAGCCGGATACCCCTCGGCATGGCGCTGTTCAGCCTTTCCAACAGCGTGGCCCAGGCCGCCGGCCCGTCGATCGGCGGCTGGCTGGCGGATGCCTATTCCTGGCGCTGGATCTTTCTCCTGCAACTGTTGCCGGGGATCGCCCTGCTGGCCGCGGTGGCCTGGTCGATCCGCCCCCGCGACGGCGACCGCGAACGCCTGCGCCAGGCCGACTGGCTCGGCATCGGCGCGATGGTCGCCGGCCTCGGCGCGCTGCAGATCGTGCTGGAGGAAGGTGGCCGCCGCGACTGGTTCGAGTCTGGCTTCATCCGCGCCTTCGCCGTCCTCGCCGTGCTCGCCTTGCTGCTCTTCGTACAGCGCCAACTGTGGGGCGCGCGGCCGTTCATCAACCTGCGCCTGCTGGGCAGCTACAACTTCGGCGTGTCCAGCCTGGCGATGGCGGTGTTCGGCGCGGCGACCTTCGGCCTGGTGTTCCTGGTGCCCAACTACCTGTCCCAGTTGCAGGGTTTCAACGCCCGGCAGATCGGCGACAGCCTGATCCTCTACGGCCTCGTGCAACTGCTCCTGGCGCCGCTGCTGCCGCGCCTGATGCGCTGGCTGAACCCCAAGCTGCTGGTGGCCGGCGGCTTCGCGATCATGGCCCTGGGCTGCTGGATGGGCGCGCACCTGAACGCCGACGCGGGACGCAACGTGATCATCCCCTCCATCGTCGTGCGCGGCATCGGCCAGCCGCTGATCATGGTCGCGCTCTCGGTACTGGCGGTGAAGGGCCTGGACAAGGCCCAGGCCGGCTCGGCCTCGGCGCTGATCTCGATGCTGCGCAACCTCGGCGGCGCGATCGGCACCGCGCTGTTGACGCAACTGGTCTCGCTGCGCGAGCGCTTCCACTCCGAGCGGATCGGCGAGACCCTGACGATCTTCGACGGCGCCCTGCAACAGCGCCTGGGCGGTAGCCAGGTGCGGATACAACTGCCGGAGCAGCAGCAGGCGCTGGCCCTGCTCGACCACGGGGTGCGCCAGCAGGCCTACCTGATGGCCTACTCCGACGCCTTCTACCTTTCCTGCGTGGCGCTCCTGGCCTGCGCCCTGGCCTCGCTGATGCTGCGCCAGAAGGACTGAACTCAGTCGCCCTCGGCCACCCGGTAGGCGGCGCCGCGGCCGAAATAGAGGCTCGGCGAAACGCCCAGGGTCCGGCGAAACATGGCGCTGAAGGCGCTCTGGCTGTCGTAGCCGAGGTCCAGTGCGACCTCGAGGATCGAATGCCCTGCCGCCAGCGCATCGAGGCTGGCGAGCAGGCGCATGCGCCGCAGCCACTGGACGAAGCTGAGACCGGTTTCGCGCTGGAAGGCGCGGGTCAGGGTCCGCGGGCTGACGCCCAGGCGACGCGCAGCATCGCCCAGGCTCCAGTCGGCGGCCGGCTCGGCGCGCAGGCTGCGGCACAGCGCCGCCAGTCGCGGATCGACCGGCTGTGGCACGTGCAGGGCGAGGATCGGCAGCACCCGCAGTTCATCGAGGATCAGCTCCATCACCCGCTCGTCGCGGCCACCCGGCGGGTAGTCCGGGGCGATCCGCATCGCCGCGACGATCAATTGCCGCAGCAACGGCGGCACGTCCACCACCCGGCAGTCCTGCGGTAGGTCGTGGCGCGCTTGCGGGGCGATGAACAAGGTGCGCATGCGCACCTGGCCGGCGAAACGCAGGGCATGCTCGATACCGGCCGGCAACCAGACACCGCGTCCCGGCGGCACCACCCAGGTGCCCTCGGCGGTGCCGACCGTGACCACCCCGCTGAGCGCATGGATCAATTGCGCGCGCGAATGCCGGTGCAGCTCGACGCGCTCGCCGTGGAGATAATCCTGGGCATAGGCGAAGACCGGACGGGTGGAAGGCAGGTCGATCAGCATCGGGCGGGCCTTGGCGGGCAGTGGTGGCGCTGTCTTTTTACCAGCCGCGCCATGCTAACGACCAGACCCGGCGGAGCACGCCGGCGCTCGCCGCGACGCGGCGAGCGCGCTACCCTGGCCGCCCCGGCGTGGCGCGACTGCCTGGCATATCCGCCGCGCCATCCCTCCCCAAGCACAGGAGCGAAACCAGCATGGCCTCTTACGCGGAACTGTTCGATATCGGAGAAGACTTCGCCGCCTTCGTCGGCCATGGCCTGGCCACGGAACAGGGCGCGGTCGCGCGGTTCCGGCAGAAGCTGGAAAGCAACGGGCTGCCGAGCGCGCTGACGGAACGCCTGCAACGCATCGAACGGCGCTATCGCCTGCTGGTCGCCGGGGAAATGTGGTGCCCGGACTGCCAGATCAACCTGGCCGCGCTGGACTTCGCGCAGCGCCTGCAACCGAATATCGAGCTGGCAATCATTTCCAAGGGCCGCGCCGAGGACGACCTGCGCCAGCGCCTGGCGCTGGAGCGAATCCCGATTCCGCTGGTACTGGTGCTGGACGAGGAGTTCAACCTGCTCGGACGCTTCGTCGAACGGCCGCAGGCGGTGCTCGACGGCGGTCCGCAGGCGCTTGCGGCGTACAAGGCGGGCGACTACCTGGAGCACGCCATCGGCGACGTCCTGGCGATCATCGAAGGCGCGGCGCGCTGAGACAGCGCCTTCGCCCGCTTCTCAGTGCCGCGAACAGCCCGCGCCAAGGCCTCGGTACTGCAAGCGATGTAGGCGTCCGGCGCTGTCGCGGTAGAGCATCACCAGCGGCACCACGCCACAGGTGGCCGGCACCGGCGTGACGGAAAGCACCCGCTCGATGTCCAGCGGCATGCCGTAGTCGTAGCGCTCGATCGGCGGCAACTCTTTCCCGTCGTCGTCCGCCGCCTGGACCTGGGACCAGCAGGACAGCAGCAAGGCCAGCAAGAACGAGGTTTTCATGAGGTCTTTTCTCCATGCTGCGCCCCGTCGGACGAGACGCTTTGCGAATAGGCCCGGAGCAACCAGGCGAGGTCGGTGAGGATCGCGGCCAGGCGCCACTCGCCGGCGGCCGCCAGGCGGGCGCCGGCACGGCGTGCGTGCCGCGCGGCGAGCGGCGGATCGCGATGGCGGACGGCGATGGCTCGCAGTGCGCGCTCGATCCACCGCGCCTCCGCGGCGGCCGGGTCGAGCCCGGCCAGGGCGCGCCACAGGCGCCGCGACTCGCGGCCGAGTTGCAGGGATACGAAGCCCAGGCGCAGGGCCAGCGCGCTGCGCGGATGTTCCATGCCATGCAGCGCGCCCAGCTGGGCGATGCGATGCTGCTGGCGGGCCTGCCAGGCATGCGCGTCGAAACCGGCGCGACGACGCAGCAAGGCGAGGGTCTCGCGGCGCAGATGGTCGAGCAGCGACGCCGAATGCCGTTCCAGGTCCTTCGGCAGCAGGCGGTAGACCAGCAGGCTGATGCAGAGCGCCAGCACCCAGGCGCAGGACTGGTTGGCGAAGTCGCCGAAATCGAAGCGGGCGAGATTGCCGGTGGCGACCAGGGTGTTGAAGGCGATCAGGTAGGCGATTCCCTGCAACGCCCGCCTGGGCACTGTGGTGGCCTGGATACCGAACGACCAGAAGAAGGCGAGGCACAGCAGCAGCAATGGAAAACCGTTGATCAGCGGTAGCAGAAGGAATTTGCAGAGCAATGCGGCAGGTATCGCGTAGAGCGTGCCGCGAATGAAATTGCGCGTGCCCTCGGCGGGAAAGGGCGAGGCTGCCAGCAGCGTGCAGTAGGGGCCGAGCACCGCCAGCAGGGCCGGCCCCTGGTCCCACCCGCTGAGGAACCACAGGGCGCCGCCGACCAGCATCGCCAGCCAGGCTCGCGCGCCGTTGCGCAAGGCCTCGCGGTAATGTCGATGGAAGGCCGCTGGGCGGACGTCGGCGCGGGCCCGGCCGTCGAGCCGGGCGAACCCCCGCAGGGCGGCCTGCAGGTCATCCAGTTGCTCGTCGAGACGCTCCATGAACAGCCCTTCGCGACAGGCATCCGCTTGGTCTGTCGGAAGTCCGCGCCGAATCGCCGCCAGGCGACCGCGCAAGCTCGCGAGCCGTCGCGCGGCGCCGGCGAAGTCGAGCTCGCCGCGATCCAGTTGGCCGCCCAGCAGGCGCAGGTCGTCGGCCATCGGCAGCGCCAGTCCACGCTCCGCCAAGCGCCGGGCCCAATGCGTCTCGCCGGCGAAGCGGAACTCCATCAGCGTGGAAAACAGCGCCGCCAGGCCACCGCGGATCGCCGGGAGCGCAGCGCTCAGCGCCCGCGACTCGGCGCGACCGACACCCAGCAGGTCGTCTACCGCGTAGACCTCGCCGGCCAGCGTCCGGCGACGGCGCTCCAGTTCCCCGTCAGCCGCACCGGCATGCCGCGCAGCGACCAGCGCCAGCGTCGCCGCGCAGAGCGAGACGAGACGCTGGCGCACCCGCCCGGACACGGTCCTGCGGCTGAAGAGCACGGTCACCAGGCTCAGGCAGCAGACCCCGACGATTACCGCCGAGGCGCGGGTGACGATGTGCTCGAAGGCCGCCTCGGGCTCGACCATGGCCGGTCCCAGCGCCAGGCACACAGTGTAGCCGGCGACCACCGCGGCGGTGGCGTAGAAGTGCCAGACCAGGCTCATGACGCCGACGCAGAGACCCAGCCAGAAACCCAGGGCGACGACGAACAGCAGCATCTTCTGGGCGAACAGCGCGGTCAGGACGAAGGCAGCGAGCGTGCCGACCAGGGTACCCACGGCGCGCCACCAGCCCTTGCCGACCACCGCTCCCTGCACCGGATTGATCAGCAACAGCACAGTGGACGCGGCGGAAAACGGCGAATCCAGTTGCAGGTAGAGCCCCAGGCCGAGCGCCAGAGCGGCAGCGCCGATGCTGCGCAGCACGTAGTCCAGGCTGTCGATCCGCCAGGGCAACGGCAACGCCGCGTACCAATCGCGCCCGCCGGACGCCGACGCCGCCATCAAAGGTACTCCTGCAACCAGCGGGTCAGCCGCCAGTGCCGCGCGGTCCCCGCCTGCAGCACCTCGACACTGCCGGTCATGCCGGCGGCAAGCACCACGCCCGCCGGTACCCGGTCGAGTTCGATGCGCACCGGCACGCGCTGCGCCAGGCGTATCCAGCTGAAGTTCGGGCTGACCTGCGGCAGGCCGCTGTCGGCACGGCTTTCGTTGAGGTCGGCGACACCGCGACCGATGCTCGCGACATGGCCGTCGAGCAGCGGATCGAACCCCATCAGCTTGATCGTCGCCGGCGCGCCGACCTGTACATTGCGCAGCTTGGTTTCCTCGAAATAGCCGGTGACCCAGAAGCTTCGCCGATCGACGATGAAGATGTTGGTCCGGCCCGCCGCCGCGTAATCGCCGGGCTGCACGCGCAACTGCGTCACATAGCCGTCCACCGGCGAGCGCAACTCGCTGCGCCGCAGGTCCAGCCGCGCCTGGTCGAGCGCCGCCCCGGCGGCCTCGGCGCGGGCGCGGGCGATACGCAGGGCGCGACCGGCGTTGGCGACCTCCTCGCGCGAAACCGCGCCGGCCAACTGCATGCGTCGGCGCCATTGCTCGTCACGTTGGCGCAGGGTTTCCCGCGCCTGCTCCAGCTCCGCCTCGCGCTGGCGCACGGCCAGGCGATAGCTGCGCGGATCGATGCGGTACAGCGGATCGCCGCGGGCCACCCGCTGGTTATCTGCGACGAACACCGCCTCGACGCTGCCGGAGACTTCCGGCGCGATGCGGATCACCTGCGCGCTGACCCGCCCGTCACGGGTCCAGGGCGCCAGCACGTAGGCTTGCCACAACTGCAACGCCAGGCACAGGGCGAGCAGGCCGCAGGCGAAGGTCGCAGCCACCTTGGAAAGACGAACGATGGACATGGGGACCTCGGCTCAGAACTTCAGCACCAGCACGGACAGCACGATGAACGACAGGAAGAAACGCAGCAGGCCGGGATGCCAGGCGCATTCCAGCCAGCGCCAGGCGAGGCGCTCCAGCAGCAGGTAGAGCGGCATCGCCAGGCACAGGTAGAGGAACAATGGCGGCACGTAGAGGCCGGAAACGGAGACTTCGCTCAGCATGCAGGGCACCAGGGTATCGAGGGCGCGGAGCGGTCGGCCGCTCCTGTCGGGTTGACGAGCACAGGCTACGGGTCGTAGCGATTTGCAAATATCGACTACTCAGCCAGAAAATAATCGAATTCGGACAACCCACAGGACCTGCCGTGAGCCGTGAACCGCAGACCTACCTCGCCCAACGCTTCGATCCCGACGCGCTCGGCCAGCCGGCCCTGGCCCTGCAGCTGGAGGCCCGGCACAACGACACCGAAGTGCCGGTGCACCGGCATCGCAAGGGCCAGCTGGTGGTGGCCTGCCGCGGCGGCATCACCTGCACGGTGCCCGATGGCCTGTGGATGGTGCCGGCCGGGTTCGGTGTGTGGATTCCCGGCGGCATCGCCCATAGCAACCGGGTCACCGCCAACGGCAAGGTCTGCTTCCTCTTCGTCGAGCCGGGGGCGGCACGCCTGCCGAGCGACTGCTGCACCCTGGCCCTGTCGCCGCTGGTCCTCGAACTGATCCTGCACCTGAGCGCGCAACCGCAGGACTATCCGCACGACGGCCCGCTCGCACGTCTCGCCGGGGTGCTGCTGGAACTCCTGGAACAGGCGCCGACCGAACAGCTCTACCTGCCGCTGCCGGACAACCGCGGCCTACGCCGCATCGCCGACGAACTGACCCGCGCCCCCGGCGACCGCGCCAGCATGGCCGAATGGGCCAGGCGAGTGGCGATGAGCGAGCGGTCCCTGGCGCGGATGGTGCGGCGGGAGACCGGCATGACCTTCGGCCAGTGGCGCCAGCAATTGCAGATCATCATCGCCCTGCAGCAACTGTCCGCCGGCGTTTCGGTGCAACGCACCGCCGAGATCCTCGGCTACGAGTCGGTCAGCTCGTTCATCGGCATGTTCCGCAAGGCGCTCGGCAGCCCCCCGGCCCGCTACGTGCGCGACAGCATGCGGCGGCCAGCCGACTGAACGAAGGTCGACGGAAAGGTCTTGCAGTTCGTCAGCTGTTCTCCCCCGAGGCTGGCACTCGAAGACACTTCTGGGAATAATGCCGCCCTTTTTTCTCCAGGAGGATCAGATGGTTACGCACTTCTTGAGCGAATCCGGCCAGGCAGCCTGCGGGCGCGGCGACAGCAACGTGAACGGCTCGAGCGACGTCGGCCAGGTCAGTTGCAAGACCTGCCGGCGCACCAACGCCTTCGCCCAGGCCCAGGAAAACGCCGCTCCGGCCAGTGCCCCTGTCACCCCCACCGCCGCTGCGCCAGTGATCGACAAGGCCGCGCCGCGGCCGAAAGCCGAGGCCAGGCTCGCCGCCGCGCAGCGCCAGGACCGCGATGCCGCCCGCAAGGCCTGGCAGGCGCGTCTCAACGAATTGTCCGGGAAGAACCGCATGCCGCGCTCGCGGCGCCGCGCGCAAGCCTATCTCTGAGCGGTAGCGGTACTTCGCGGCGGATGTCCGCACGCGGTCATATCCGTCCTGCCCAGCACAACCGCGCGTCCCCTCATCAGGCCAGGCCCTGCGCCTCCGCCAGGGCCAGGCCGTCGAGGGCGCCGGCGAGCATCTCCGGCAGATGGCGCGGCTCGTCGGCCAGCTCGGCCAGCTCCGACAACCGATGCGCCGCCGTCAGCAAGGCGATCCGCCGACGCTCCAGGCGCCGACCGCTGAAGCGCTCGTAGGCGGCGACGATGCGCTCGGTGAGGTCGGCATCGATGAACGCGGAATAGATGAATTCCTGGTGCAGCGGACCGATGCCCGCGTCGGCGAAGTCGTACACACCGTTCAGCCGCCCGGCCTCGCTATCGAATGCCATGTTCCAGCCATGGCCGTCGAAGAAGCCGAAGATCGAACCCAGCGGATCGGCAGGCAGCTTGGCATATTCCCGCACCAAGCGTTCCGCGCGTTCGCGCCAGGCCGCAGGCAGCAGCGGCAAGGCGCGCCTGCGCATCGCCGCAGGCGACTCCCAGGGACGCACCGGCAAGGCTCCAACCGCCCGCATGCGCGCCGGTGGCAGTCGATGCAGCTCGGCGTAGAAGCGCCCCAACGCATCGCCGACCGCCTGCCGTGCGGGTTCGTCCAGGCGCCGGTAGTCCTCGCCCAGGAGGTAACCGCCAGGCAGTTTCTCGTGGCGGGAAAACAGCGGCGGTCCCGCAAACACCTGCGGCGCCGGCACCGGCAGGCTCACCGCCGGACGCACCAGGCGTAGCACGGCGGCCTCGCGCAGCAGCGCCGCCTCGGCCTCCGCGCCGCGCGGAAACTTGAACACCCAGCGCCCTCCGACCTCCACCGCCGTGGAATGCCAGCCCGAGGCCAGGATGGCGAAAGTGGCGTCCGCCAGCTCCGGACAGGCCGCCACTATCGCCCGGCGATATTCCTCCAGGGCACGCGGTTCCTTCACCGACGACTCCGCGCGACCATCGCCACGATCGCCTCGTACAGTTCCCGCCGCGCCTCTTCCGGGGCGATCTCTTCGGTGGCGGCCGCGTGCGACAGCGCTTCGGCGGCGCCGATCATTGCGCGCAGAGCGGCGACGGTCAGCCGTCCGCCGCCGGCGAAGGGCTCCAGCACGGCGCGGCACTTGTCCATGAAGAGAACCTCGTAGTCGCGCTTGATCCGCTCCAGCTCCGGCGAGCTGGCGAGGGCCGCGACCACCCCGGGAATCTCCCGGCCTTGTTGCATCACGCAGTCGACATAGGCGCGGGCGATGACGTCGGCGCGCCCCTCCAGGGTCGCCTCGCTCGCTTCCAGGGCAGCCTCCATCAGCGCCGTCTGGCGCAGGTCGTAATCCTGGTAGAGCGCCGCCAGCAGGCCGGCGCGGGTGCCGAAGTGGTCATAGACCACCGGCTTGGTCACCCCGGCCTGCTCGGCCAGGCGTCCGAGGGTCAGCGCCTCGGTACCTTCTTCGCGGACCAGCCGCCAGGCCACCTCGAGCAACTGGCGCTGGCGCTCGTCGCGGGACAGGCGGCGGCGTGGCGACGGGTCGTCTGGGGAGTGCGTTGACATAGATAACCTACTAAAAGTAACTTACTAAAGGTAACCTACGGAAAGTAGGTTTACCCAGACTATCGACTTGCCCCCCTTCCCGCAATTCCCGGAGGAATTCGCCCATGCATGCCCTGATCGTCGTCGCCCATCACCATCCTCGCTCTCTCACACATGCCCTCGCCGCGCGCATCGCCGAAGGCGTGGTCCGCGCCGGTCATTCCGCGGAAACCGCCGACCTGGCGGCGGAAGGCTTCGAGCCGCGCTTCGGCCTGGCCGACCACGCCGTGCATCGCGGCCAGGCGTCGCCTCCCGCCGACGTCCTCGCCGAGCAGGCGCGCATCGATCGCGCCGATACCCTGGTGCTGGTCTACCCGATCTACTGGTGGTCGATGCCGGCCCTGCTCAAGGGCTGGATCGATCGCGTGTTCTCCAATGGCTGGGCCTTCGACTACAGCATCGGCGGCGACCTGCGGAAAAAGCTGCAGCGCCTGCGCGTGGTGCTGGTCGGTGTCGGCGGCGCCGATGCCGGCACCTTCGAGCGGCACGGCTACGCCGGGGCGATGCGCACCCAGATCGACCATGGCATCTTCGATTACTGCGGCGCACGGGTGGTCCGTTCCGAACTGTTGCTGGAATCGGAGACCGCCGATCCGATCCGGCATCTGGACCAGGCCCTGCACATCGGCAGCCAGCTCTTCGCCGCACGCGGCGCGCAGGGGGCCGCCCAGGCGCAGCCGCTGGAGGCCTGACCCCAGGTCATTCGGCCAGGTGCATGGCGAAACCGGCCCGCTGCGGGGCAAGTTCGTCGCGCAGGGTCAGCGCCGGGATCAGGTAGTCGCCGCCGTTCTGCCGGCGGAACGGGATCGGCGCAGCGCGCTGCAGGTCATCGAGGCGCCGGCCCAACTGCTCGCTCAGCGCGGCGAAACGCTCCGCGTCGATCCGGCCGCTGCGATAGACGACGAACGGCGGCAATACCTCGAAGCCGGGGTAATGCAGGATGCCGTGGTGGATGGGGAACAGCAGGTCGTCCATCGGTCCGTTGATACCGCGCGCGGCGTAGTGCGACTCCCAGCCGCCGGCGGTGACTACCAGCATCGCCCGCTTGCCCTGCATCCGGCCCTCGCCGTAGCGGTCGCCCCAGTGGCTGTCGGAATGTTCGCCGACCCCGTAGGCGAAGCCGCAGGCATAGACGCGATCGATCCAACCCTTGAGGATCGCCGGCATGCTGAACCACCAGAGCGGGAATTGCAGGATCAGCGTATCGGCCCAGCGCAGCTTGTCCTGCTCACCGGCGATGTCGACGCTCTGCCAACCGTTCTCGAAGGCGCGCAGGGAAGTTGCGGAAGGATCGAAGCGTTCGCTGGCCTCGCGCTCGAGGCTGTCGCCGGCATCGAGCACGGCCTTCCAGCCCATCGCGTAGAGGTCCGAAACCTGCACCGCATGGCCGGCCGCCTCGAGGCGGGCGACCGCGAAGTCCTTGAGCGCACCGTTGAGGGAGCGCGGCTCGGGATGGGCATAGACGATGAGTACGTTCATGGCGGGTCTCCGGCAAAAGGTGGGCGCAGGATCGGCCATCGCCGGATATAGTTGAAATGAATATCCGAAATTCCAGGTATATGGATGATTAATCTCCGGCGACTGGACCTGAACCTGCTGGTGACCCTCGACGTGCTGCTCACCGAACACAATGTGACGCGCGCGGCGGAACGCCTGAATTTTTCCCAACCCTCGGTGAGCGTGCACCTGGCCAAGCTGCGGGCGATCTTCGACGATCCCTTGCTGCTTCCCGGCCCGCGCGGGATGCGCCCGACGGCGCGGGCGGAGGAGCTGCGCGAGCCGTTACGCCTGGCCCTGGAAGCCCTGGAGCAGGCGGTGGCGCCGGCCGCGCCGTTCGATCCGACGCAGTCACGGCATACCTGGCGCGTCGCCGCCACCGACTACGCCGAGTCGGCGATCCTCCTGCCGATCCTCGCCAGTCTTCGCCGCCAGGCGCCGGGCAGCCGCCTGGCGGTGCTGGAGCTGGCGCCGACGCGAATCGTCAGGCAGGCGGAACGCGGCGAGATCGACCTGGCCTTCCACACCCTCGAAGAAGCGCCGCCGGGACTGCGCTGTCGCCGGCTGTTCAGCGAGCGCTATGTGCTGGCCGGGCGCGCCGGGCATCCGGGGCTGCGTCGGCGACCGACGCTGAAGCAGTTCTGCCGCCTCGAGCAGGCGATCGTCTCGCCCGACGGCGGCGGCTTCCTAGGTCCCACCGACCAGGCGCTCGCCGAACTCGGCGCGGAACGCCGGGTGGCGTTGTCGGTGCCGCACTTCCTGTTCCTCCGCGCGGTGCTGGAAAGCACCGACCTGGTGGCGCTGCTGCCGTCGCGACTGGTACGCGAGCGCGACAGGTTGCGGGTGGTCGAGGCGCCCCTGGAGGTGCCCGGCTACGACCTGGCCATGCTCTGGCACGAGCGCTCGCACCGCGATCCGGCCCATCGCTGGCTGCGCGAACTCATCGCCGCCTCGGTGTAACGCGGCGATACGCTTCGGTCGTCGCCGCGGTTTGACGCACCGTCGCGCTTTGCCCAAGCTAGCGGGCTTCGATCCACCACCAGGAAGTCCTTGGCGTGAAGTTTCCGTTCCATCCCTGGCGCCGCCTGCTGCTCTGCGCGCTCCCTTTCGCCGCCCTGCTGACCGCATGCGACGACGGCAAGAAAGAGCCCCCGCCCAAACCCGCCGAAGTCACCACCTACAACAGCGTGCCCTGGGACGCCCTGCCGGCCACCAGCGACGCCGACCTGCTCGCCGGCTTCAATGCCTGGCGCTCGGCCTGCGCGCGGCTGGCCAAGGACCCGGTATGGGGCGAGCCCTGTGCGAGCGCCACGACGGTCGCCGCCGATCCGACGGCGGTGCGCGCGTTCCTCCAGGAGCGGATGCAGGTCTATAGCCTGCGTTCCTCCAGCAACGGCGACCAGGGCCTGATCACCGGCTACTACGAACCGGTCTACCACGGCAGCCTGAGCCAGGGCGAAAAAACCCCGGTGCCGGTCTACGGCGTACCGGACGACCTGGTGGTGGTCGCGCTGGAAAGCGTCTACCCGGAACTCAAGGGCAAGCGCCTGCGCGGACGCCTGGAAGGCCGGGTGCTGAAACCCTACGACGACGCCGCGACGATCCGCGACAACGGCTCCAGCGCGCCGGTGCTCGCCTGGCTGGGCGACCCGATGGACCTGCAGTTCCTGCAGATCCAGGGTTCCGGGCGCATCCAGCTGGAAGACGGCCGGCAACTGCGGATCGGCTACGGCGACCAGAATGGCCACCCGTACAAGCCGGTCGGCCGCTGGCTGGTCGAGCAGGGCCTGGTGCCGAAGGAAGAGGTCAGCATGAAGCGCATCCGCGACTGGGCCGAGGCCAATCCGCAGCGGGTCTCCGAACTGCTGGCGAGCAATCCCAGCTTCGTGTTCTTCAGCCTGCGCCCGGACAGCGACGAAGGTCCGCGCGGCTCGCTGAACGTACCGCTGACCGACGGCTACAGCGTGGCCATCGACCGCAAGGTGATTCCGCTGGGCAGCCTGATGTGGCTGTCCACCACCCGCCCTGACGACGGCAGCGCGGTGGTCCGTCCGGTGGCGGCCCAGGATACCGGCGGGGCCATCGTCGGCGAGGTCCGCGCCGATCTGTTCTGGGGCACCGGCGACGCCGCCGGCGAACTCGCCGGACACATGAAGCAGCCGGGCCGGCTCTGGCTGCTATGGCCCAAGGGCGCGCCGCTGCCCGCCTCCTGAAAACCTCCGGCCGGTGCCGACGCACCCGGCCGGGACGGCTGGCCAACGCAACGCCAGCGAGCGCCCGACACCGCAGACCAGCATCGACGGCGCCGGGCGCGCTTGCGGCAGCAACCATTCAAACGATGAATGACGCCGCAGAATCCTCTGTGATGATCGCCGCGCCAGCCGGACCTCCGCGCCTCGCCGCAGCGGCCAGGCCCCCCGACACCACTTGTCCGTGCTACCCCCGGCAGGCGTAGCCGCGGCCGCCTGCCTCGGCAAAAAGCCATCAGCCGGCACGCTTCGACGCCCCTCATGGCGCCCTTTCGCCAACTACCAATTCTCATAGTTGTGAGGGGAAATTTGTATCTTATTTTAAATACCCACGAAACATATAAAAACACACACAGCGAAACACTTCGGAAAACCAACGCAAGGTGGAAGTGCAATGCGTGACCGTGAATCCATTCTCATCGCTTTTCTCTCTTTCCTGACGATAAGACTGCATGGCAGCAGTTGACTGCCCTTGAGTCGACGGCACTCCGTATTTCCATAACGGTTTTTCCGGGCAAGGCGCCTCGACGCTTGCCGCTCGCGTGAGCGAGCCGGTGGGCGGCGGACGACTGGCAGAGCCCGGGAAGACTCGGTCGCCGTCTTCGCGAAAAACCAAAAATCCTTCATTTAGCCGAAGAAGCCGGCAGATGGACTCATTTTTTCGAAAAAAGGCGATTGCCAGAATGTCCCAGAACTCCCTGCTCGACCTGTACGCGCACCCGACGGTGGTGGCCCGCTTCAGCGAAATGGCAGCGCTTCATCCCCATCGCGAAGCCATCAGGGACCGTTTCGGAAGTGTCGACTATCGGCAACTCCTGGATAGCGCCGAACAACTTTCAGACTATCTTCTCGAGCATTATCCGCAGCCGGGAGTTTGTCTTGGAGTGTACGGCGAATATTCTCGGGAAAGCATTACCTGCCTGCTCGCCATACTGTTATCCGGCCATCACTACTTATATATAGACCTGAAACAACCGGCGGCCTGGAATGCAGAGTTGTGCCGGCAGGTCGACTGCCGCCTGATCCTCGACTGCTCGACCACGCCGACGCCCGCCAACGGTCTTCCCTGCGTCCCGGTCAGGCACCTGCCTGCCGCTCCAGCCTCGGTCGCCCGGCCATGCTTCGCGGCGGACCAGATCGCCTACATCAACTTCTCCTCGGGCACCACCGGCCGCCCGAAAGCCATCGCCTGCACCCACGCCGGCATTACCCGCCTGTGCCTGGGCCAGTCGTTCCTCGCGTTCGCTCCGCAGATGCGCTTCCTGGTGAACTCGCCGCTGTCCTTCGATGCGGCGACCCTGGAGATCTGGGGTGCGCTGCTCAACGGCGGCTGCTGCGTGCTGAACGACCTCGGCCCCCTCGACCCGGGCGTGCTGCGCCAGTTGATCGGAGAGCGCGGAGCCGACAGCGCCTGGCTCACCGCCTCGCTGTTCAACACCCTGGTGGACCTCGACCCGGACTGTCTCGGCGGCCTTCGCCAGTTGCTCACCGGCGGCGACATCCTCTCGGTGCCGCACGTGCGCCGGGCGCTGCTGCGGCATCCGCGACTGCACCTGGTGAATGGCTACGGACCGACGGAGAACACCACCTTCACCTGCTGCCATGTCGTCACCGACGACGACCTCGAGGAAGACGACATCCCCATCGGCAAGGCCATCGCCGGCACCGCGGTGCTCCTGCTCGACGAGCACGGACAGGAGATCACCGAGCCCGACCGGGCCGGGGAGATCGTCGCCTTCGGCGCCGGCCTGGCGCAGGGTTATCGGAACGATGCGGCGCGCACCCGCGCCAGCTTCGTCGAGTTGCCCTATCGCGGCCGCCTCCTGCGTGCCTACCGTACCGGCGACCGCGCTCGCTACGACGAGCAGGGCCGGCTGCGCTTCATCGGCCGCGGCGATGGCCAGGTCAAGCTGAACGGCTATCGCCTCGACCTCCCCGCCCTGGAACAGCGCTTGCGCCGCCAGCCGGGCATCCTCGACTGCGCCCTGCTGGTCCGCGAGCGCAACGGCGTCAAGCAACTGCTCTGCGCCTGGACGGGAAAAGCCGACACCAGCCCGCAGGCCCTGCTCCGCCAACTGCCCACCTGGCAGCGCCCGCATGCCTGCGTCCGGGTCGAGGCCTTGCCCTTGACGGCGCACGGCAAGCTGGACCGCGCCGCCCTGCTGCGCCGCCTGGAAGAACCGCTGGAGCGCTGCGCCAGCGCGCTCGATCCCGACCAACGCGGCTGCGCGCAGCTGTGGAGCGAATTGCTGGGTTGCGAGGTCGGCGCCGCCGACCAGGATTTCTTCCTCTGCGGCGGCAACTCGTTGCTCGCCCTGCAACTGGTCGCCCTCTGTCAATCGGCGGGTGCGGGAGCAAACCTGGGACTCGCCGACTTGCAGGCAAACTCGCACCTCGACCAGTTCAGCCGTCTCCTGCGCAGCCACGGCCTGGCGCCGGAGCGTCTGCTGGAACGGGCGGCGACGCCGGAGCAGCCGCTGGTGCTGTCGAGGAGCGCGGCATGAACGTCGGTCTCTCCGCGGAGGTGCGCTACCACTGGTTCCGCGAGCACCTGGTGGTGGTCGGCGATTGGCACCGCCTGTCCCCCTCCGAGCGCGACCGCCTGCGGCACCAACCGATGCCGGATGAGGCCGCACAGTCCTTGCGCGTCGACCTGTCGCCCTGGTCCTGCGGGATGGTCTTCAGCGAGCTGCTCGGCGCCGACCTGACCCGCTTCGGCCTCTGCTACCTGGCTCCGGCCGAGGTGCCGGCATCCGACCTGACGCGCCTGGGACGGCGCCTGCGCGAAGAGTTCCCGTTGCTCGACAGCCAGGTGGACAGCGGCGCGGAAGGTTTCGAACTGGTCGTCCACGGGCGGCCCGAGGACAGCCCGGCGCTGGAAGTCGGCCCCTTCGCCGACGAAAACGCGCTCATCGCAGCGCTGCTGCAACGCCCGCATTCCCTGTTCGAGCGCGGCCTGCTGCGACTGTTCCACGGGCGCTGCGGAGGACGTGCGCGCTGGGGCGTCTGGCTGCATCACCTGGTCGCCGACGCCGACTTCGCCAGCGTGCTGCTGGCCCGCCTGGCCGTGCTCAACGCCGACCCCACGACCGAAGCGGCGGCCCCCGAGTTCGGCTTCCTCCAGCAGCAATGGCGCCTGGAGCGCCAGCTGCGCGAGCGCAGGACCAGGCTGGAAGACTACTGGAGCGAGCGCGGCGAGGCGTTCCGCGAACTGGCGAGCCTGCCCTGGGCGGAGCGCGCCAGACATTGCGAGGATTTCCGCTTGGCCGCCACGCCAGGAGGCGGCGAAGCCGCCCTGCTGACCCGGCTCGCCTGCGCCCTGGCTCTCGCCCTGGCCAGCCAGGGCGCCACCGGCAAGGTCCTGGCGCTGACCCCGGTCAGCCTGCGCAGTCGCCGAGGCACGGCGGTTTCCGGTTGCTGGCTGAACCTGGTGCCGCTGTTGCTGGACGCCGCGACCGCCGAGGACACCTTCGAACGACACAGGCTCGAGGCCTTCGAGCACAGCCTGCTGCCGGCGGAGGCCATCGCCGAACGGGCCGGGCTGCGCTATGCCGACGCCCAGGTGATGATCAATGTCATCGACCAGCCATTCCGCAGCGCCGGGTTCATCCACCGGCCGACACTGAAGAGCCGCCTGCCGCTGACCCTGACCCTGGTCCGGCGCGACGACGGCGGCTGGGACGCCAGCCTGGCCAGCCGCTTCGGCCGCGAACGGACCCTGGCGCTGGCGGCGGCCATGGCCGAGGCGCTACGCCCATGCTGATCCTGCTGCCTGACTTCATCGGCCACCCGAGCTGCTTCCGCGGGCTGCTGGCACGCCTCGGCGCAACGGACTGCCGGCTGGTCGACTACCACCGGCTGGATGCCTACGCCAGCATCGAAGCCCTCGCCAGCCAGGTACTCGACGGCCTGGCGGAAGAACCGGACTGGCTGATCGGCTATTCCTTCGGCGGCCTGGTCGGCTACGAGATGACCCGCCAGTTGCCGGCCAGCCGCCTGCTGATGATCGACAGCCACCTGCCCTGGCCGGCCCTGCGGCGAATGCCGCCGAGCGAGCAATACCAGCGCTGGCTGAGCGCCGAGATGCGCGAATGGATCGCCCTGATGAGCGAGCTTGGCGAACTGCGCGAAGAGGTCCTGCTGCGCAATGTCGAGCTGTTCGGCCGCTGGCAGCCCCGCCATCGCCTCGCCCGCGCCAGCTGGGTGCGTTGCCGGGACGACGCCGGCCGCGACCCGGCCGCCGAACGCTGGTGCGACCTGATCGAGCGGCTCGACACCTTCCCCTGCGAGCGTCCGCACCACCTGGCCCTGCAGGACCCGGCGGTGATCGATTTCATCGTCCACACCGTCAGCAAGGAGTCCGTCCAATGAAACACTATCGGCAGGTGGTATCCCCGCAATTGCGCCAACAGGCGCTGGACTGGATCCTCGCCGCGGCGCAGCGGCCGGACCCGGCGCTGGAACCGGAATTCGACATCGCCGACGACGAGCGCCGCGAGGCGAAGAAGGTGCGCAACCTGCACCGCCACGACCCGCTCTTCTGGGACGACTGGTTCGCCCGCTCCGGGCTCGACGCGCTGGTCCGCGACCATCTGCGCAAGCCGCGCCTGCTGCGCCACGCGGCGTTCATCAAGCGCCACGCCGACGAGTCCTACATCCCGCTGCACCAGGACATCGCGCTATGGGAGAAGCGCTACGAAAGCGCGCAGACCTTCTGGGTCGCCCTGACCCCGTCGCGGAACGACAACGGTGGGATGTTCTATTACCCCGACGACCGCACCATCTTCCCCCACGAGTTCGACCTCGCCTACCCGATGTTCAAGTGCATCGACCTCCAGGCCAACGGCATTTCCCGCGAGCAACTGGTGGATGCCGAGCTGGACGCCGGCGATGTCCTGGTCTGGCCCGCCCGCACCGCACATGGCAGCCACAACAACCGCAGCGGCCAGCTGCGCATCGGCATGCCGATCGTCTTCGTCGAGGACGACGAATTCCACCAACTGAATCGAGAGGACAGCATGAAAACCTGGATCGCTTCCAACCTGAAAAGCGTGTTCCCGGACGAGGCAATCACCGAGGACAACCTCGACCACTATCTTCCGCAGCTGTGCGACTACTCGCTGAAGATGGTCACCTTCCTCGCCCGTTTCTCCCGCCAGTTCGGTCATGCGCCGAAGATCCACGACTTCATCAGGGAGCCGCGGCTGGCGACGCTGTCGGCCTCGGACGCGGGAGCGAGACGATGATCCGGGTCATCGACTGCACCCTGCGCGAGGGGTGCCAGGCCCGCCAGTGCAGCTTCGACAGCGCGCAGTCGGTCCAGCTGGCGAGGGAAATCGCGGCGCTGGGGGTGGATATGATCGAGTGCGGCCACCCGCGGATTTCCGCGGACGAACGCGAGCGGGTACGCGCCGTGGTGGCGGCGGTTTCCACGCCGGTGCTGGCCCACGCCCGGGCGCGCCGGGAGGATATCGACGCGGTGCTGGAAACCGGTGCCCAGTGGGTCGGGCTGTTCGCCTCGATCAACGCGATCTCGCTGGAAACCAAGTTCAAGGGCATGAACCGCGAGGAGGTGCTCGAACTGTTCCACGACGCGATCCGCTACGCCCGCGAACGCGGCCTGCGGGTCCGGGCCACGGTGGAAGACGCCGCGCGCACCTCGGTCAGCGACCTGGTCAGCATGATCGCCACCGCGCGCGACGCCGGCGCCGATCGCATCTGCTTCGCCGACAGCGTCGGCATCCTGCTGCCGGACGAGACCTTCGACGTGCTCTCGCTGCTGCGCCACGAGTTCCCCGACGTGGTCTTCGAGTACCACGTGCACAACGACCGCGGCCTGGCCCTGGGCAACACCCTGGCGGCGATCCAGGCCGGGGTCCAGTGGCACTCGGCGAGCTGCAACGGGATCGGCGAACGCGCCGGGATCACCGACACCTTCCAGTTGCTGACCCTGCTGCATACCAAGTTCGCCGCCGACCGCTTCAACCTGAAGAACGTCCTCGCGGTCTCCGAGCTGGTCGAGGCGCACAGCCGGATCAAGCGTTCACCGATGCACCCGGTGGTCGGCGAGAACGCCTTCGTCCATGTCGCCCGCCTGCACCAGTTGGCCATGCAGGAAAACCAGGACGCCTACAGCGCCTTCGATCCGGAACTGATCAACGGCCGCGTCTCGCTGCAACGCTACACGCCGATGCACCGCCAATCCCTGTTCCTCACGCCTTTCGAGAAATCCGCCAGCGAACTGAAGTACCACCGCCACGGCCCCGGCAAGCGCTTCGTCATGCTCGACCGGCGCCTGCTCGACGGCTCGCCGTTCTACTTCATCGCCCGCCAGTTCCACGACGTCGGCGACGGCGGGCCGGGCCACGTCGACAGCCACGTGCACAACTGCGACTCGGTGTTCCTGTTCCTCGGCAGCGACGAGGACTACCGCGGCCTGGAGGTGGAAGTCCTGCTCGGCGGCCAACTGCGCCGTTTGCAGAGCCCGGCCAGCGTGTTCATCCCCGCCGGCGTCGAGCACAGCTACCGCTACCTCGGCGGCAGCGGCACCTACATCAATTTCGTCCACAAGGGCGATTACCACGAGAGCCTACTGGAGATTACCCAATGAAGCAGTTCGACAAGCACGCAGACGCCTACAACGTGGTCCGCGGCAAGATCGCCTATCCGGATTCGCTCTACCGCAACCTCGCCGAACGCGCCCCGGCACGCGAAGCGGCGCTGGACATCGGCTGCGGCAACGGCGTCTCGACCGTCCGCCTGCAACCCTGGTTCCGCTACGTGGAAGGCAGCGACCTGGGCGAGGCGCTGATCGCCAAGGCCCGCGAGAACTACCCGGAGATCCGCTTCAGCGTGTCGCCGGCGGAAACCTTCGCGCCGCAACGCCGCTTCGACCTGGTCACCAGCGCCACCTCCTTCTACTGGATGGACCGCAAGCAGGTGCTGACGCGCATGGCCGACTGGCTGACCCCCGGCGGGCTGTTCTGCGCCTACAAGTACGACTTCCCGATCGCCTACGGGCCGCTGCGCGACTTCATCGAGCACGAACTGGTGAACAAGTGGGCCAAACACCGTGATCCGCGCCTGACCCGCTATGACGACACCCTGGAGATCATGGGCAGTTGCCCGCACCTGCGCGACTGCCGCCGCGAAGTGTTCGCCAACATCATCTTCCTCAGCCCGGAGGAGGTCGCGCTGTTCTTCCTCTCCACCAGCTACGTGACCCGCTACATCGAGCAGGAAGGCGGCGAAGACTACGCCGACCGCTTCATCGCCGCGGTGCGCGAGATCGAGAGCGCGCCGCAGGTGGCGGTGAACTTCGACATCCACGCCTTCACCGCGCTGAATCGCTGAGGAGCCGGCATGAGCAGCCTCCCCGTACCCGTATCGCTCGACAGCACCCTCCGCCATCTCGGCAGCGCCGACCCGCGGCGGCCGTTCCTGATCGACGCCCGCGAGCCGGAGCGACCGCTGGAATACACCTGGGGCGACGCCGACCGCCAGGTCGATGCCCTCGCCGAGCAGATCGCCGCGCATGCCTGCCGCAGTGTCGGCGTGCTGCTCGACAACAGCTACCGCAACCTCTGCCTGATCTATGCGGTCATGCGCGCGGGCAAGCATCTGGTGCTGATCGATCCCGAGTGGGGGGAGGCCGCGAAGCAGGCCATCGTCGACGAGATGCGCCTGGACGCGCTGGCCAGCGAACATCCGCTCAAGGGCGCGCTGGCCGGGCTGCGCCTGGCGCTGGACTTCGAGCGCAGCGCGACGCGCCGGCTCGACCGCGCCGCGCACAGCCACATGATCCTGTTCACCTCGGGCACCACCGGCCAGCCGAAAGGCATCGAACTCAGCCAGCAGGCCATGCTCCATGCCTACCGCATCGGCCGCGACTGCCTGGGCATCGGCGAGCACACGCGCTCCGGTTGCTTCTACCGGATCAGCGGCCTGGGCATCCTCGGCATCAATTTCCTCTTCCCGCTGCTGTACGGCGGCAGCGCGGTGCTCCTGCCGCTGCACTGCTGGGCCGACAGCGAAGGCTTCTGGGAATGCGTGGAACGCTTCGGCATCAGTTTCCTCTACCTGGTGCCGCCGGTGGTCAACCACATGGTCAAGGAAGGCTCCCCGCCGCCGCGCCGCTTGCCGTTGCAGCGCCTGCTCTGCGTCGCCGGCTCGGCGCGCCTGGACGCCGACCTGCAGGCGGCCTTCCAGCGCGACTACGCGGCGCTGGCGAACATCTACGGCCTCAGCGAGTGCGGCTTCGCCTTCCTCTTCGGCAAGCGTCGCGGCGATGCGTTCGACAACTCGGTGGGACCTGCCATCGGCCTGGAACTCAAGCTGACCGACCCCGACGGCCGCCCGCTGGAGGGCAGCGGCGAACGCGGGCGCCTGTGGGTGCGCACGCCGAGCCTGTTCTCCGGCTACGTCAACCGCCCCGACCTGACCGCCCAGGTGCTCGAGGACGGCTGGCTGAACACCCAGGACCTCGCCTACTTCGACGAGGACCGCTGCGTGCACGTCCTCGGCCGTTGCGACGGCACCATCAACAAGGGCGGCAACCTGTTCCACCTGAATGAATGCGAAAGGGCGCTCAACGGCCTGGACGAGGTGATCGACGTCTGCTGCCTGAAGGTCGACTGCCCGCTCTATGGCGAAGACTATGTCGCCGTGATCCACACCGCGCCGCAGGTCGAGTTCGCCTTCCTGCCCTGGCTCCAGCAGCAGCTCGGCACCCTCCGCGCGCCACAGCGCGTGGTGCTGTCGCACCAGGCCCTGCCGCTGAACGGCGCCGGCAAGCACGACCGCCGTGCGCTCGCCGCCCTGCTGCAACGGGAAGCCTCGTGATGTGCGGCATCCTCGGTTACGTCGGCACCGGTTTCAGTGTCTCGCGCTTCGCCGGAGCGCTACGCCTGCTGGCCCATCGCGGCCCGTTCGGCGAGGGCATCGCGGCCCTGCCGAACGGCGCCATCGGCATGACCCGCCTGCCGATGTCCGGCGCCGCGGCGGTACCGCTGCCGCCGCAGGAGGGCCAGCGGCGGGTCGCCTACAACGGCGAGGTCTACCAGGCCGGCTGCGAAATCCATGGCGAGATCCGCCTGCTGCTCGACGGCTTGCAGCGCGGGGTACTGCCGGACGGCATGTACGCCCTCGCCAGCTGGGACCCGCAGACCCGGCAATTGACCCTGCTGCGCGACGAGTTCGGCATCAAGCCGCTGTACTACAGCTACCAGCCCGAGCGCGGCCTGCTGGCCTTCGCCTCCGAGCCGCGGGCGCTGCTGCACCTGCTCGGCGGCGCCCGCGCCGACGCCGAGGCGATCGCCCAGGTGGTCGCCGCCGGCGTGCCGCTGGAAGGCCAGACCCTGTTCCAGCAGGTCCGTCTGCTGCTGCCCGGCGAGGTGTTGCGCTTCGATCTCTCCCAGGAGCGTCCGCGCCTCTGCCAGCGCCAGCGGCTGGCCACCGCCCCGGCCAGCGAGGTGGACAGCCTCGACGAGCAGCTCGGCGAAACCCTCGAACGCTGCCGCCAGACCTTCCGCCCCTGCGCCCTGCTGGTCAGCGGCGGGGTCGATTCCAACCTGCTCGGCAGCTACCTGGACCCGCAGTTGCAACGCTTTCACCTGTGCCTGGAAGGCGACGAGGAAAGCCTGCTGCCACACCCTCGGCTGCAACGCTTCGAGCTGCGCCAGGAAGCCTTCATGCCGCTGCTGCGTCGCGCGGTCGGCAACTTCGGCGGGGCGACACGGATGTCCAGCCTGCTGATGTACCAGCGCCTGGCCGACGGTATCGGCGAGCAGGGCTATCACTGCGTGCTTCTCGGCGAAGGCGCCGACGAACTGTTCTGGGGCTACCCGCGCCATCTCGAACTCTGGCGCCGGCGCGACGCACCGGAACCGCGGCGCTTCGCCGCCGCCTGGTTCGGCGAGTACCGGCGCAAGGCCGCGCTGCTGGCGGAACCGGCGGGCCGACGGGTCGCCGAGCGGATCGAGGAACTCGCCCACGAGGCCCTCGGCCAGGGCCTCGAGGCGGCGATCGGCCAGTTCGACCTGCACTACTCGCTGGAGCCGCTGCTGCGCCGCGCCGACCATCTGCTGATGTCGCGCACCATCGAAGCGCGCACCCCCTACCTGCATGGCGCCCTGGCGCAGCGCGCCGGGCGCCTCCAGCGGATCGTCGGCGACACCGCCAAGGCACCGCTGGTGGCGCTCCTGGAGCAGCGCGAGAAACGCTGGCAGGCGCAGCCGAAACGGCATTTCCGCCTGCCGTTCGAACGTTGGCCGCAGGCCCTCGGGGAAATGCGCCGGCACCTCGCCGAACGCCTGCCGGCGCTCCACGACCTCGGCCTGGAAGGCCTGGATGCACCGAGCGTCGCGGCGCTGCCCGGCGACCAGTTGTTCACCCTCACCACCCTGTCGCTCTGGCAGCAGGAATACGGAGCCTCGCTATGACAACCATCCATCGTCGCCCCGCGCCCTGGCGGGGCAACGCGGTGTTCTGCGCTTCGGCCGCTTTCGCCGCCGGCCTGGAAACGCTGTTCGCGCGCCTGCTGGAGCGGCGTCCCGCGGATAGCGCGGAGGCTCTCCTGCGCCAGCGCCTGCATCACGAACTGGAGCATGGAAGCGGCGTGCTGCTGCACGATTCCGCGCTGCTGCGCGGACTCGCCGAGGACGAATTCCAGCGGGTGTTCCGCGCATTCTGCCAATGGCTGGGACGCACCGTGGCGATCAACCGCAACGGCGAGTACCTCAAGGAAGTGCGCGACCTCGGCCTGCGCGACGCCCGCGACGCGCCGCAGCGCGGCCACCTGACCAGCCAGGAACTGGCCTTCCACTCCGATCGCGCCGACCTCACGGTGCTCGCCTGCTGGTCGCCGGCACGCCGGGGCGGCGCCTTCCGCATCCGTTCCTCGGCCGACGTCCTCGCCACCCTGGAAGCCGCCAATCCGGCCTGGCTGCCCCTGCTCGGCCAGCCGATCCCCCACGACCTGCGCGACGAAGGCGACGCCGACTACGCGCTGGTGCCGCTGCTCACGGAAACCCCGCGGACCTTCGTCTTGCGCTATATCCGCAAGTTCAACGAATCGGTGACGCGCCACGGGCTAAGCCTCGCCCCGCAGGTGCGAAGCATGCTCGACGGCCTGGACGAGGCGATCGAACGCGCCGACGGCTATGCCGAACTGGACTTCAGCAAGGGCATGCTGGTGCTGGTGAACAACCACACCACCCTGCACGCGCGCACCGAGTTCAGCGACGACGAGCGGCAGCGCCGCTGCCTGCTGCGCTGCTGGCTGAGCAGCGAGTTCACCCGCGAACTGCCGGAAAGCTTCCTGCCGCTGTTCCACCAGGTAGCCGCCGGCAGCCTGCGCGGCGGCATCCGTCCCCTCGCCCAGGAGCCCCGCCCGTGAGCGACAACACCTTCAGCGTGCAACGCTTCCGCGCCCTGCCGACGGAAATCCACGTGATGCTCGTCGGTACGCTGCTGACCCGCGGCGCCTACTTCATGGTCTGGCCGTTCCTGGCATTGCTGCTGTGGCGCGAGTTCCGGCTGTCCGCCAGCGCCATCGGCCTGCTGCTGGCGCTGGCGACCGTCTGCGGCGCGCTCAGCGGCATCTACACCGGCTGGCTGTCGGACCGTTTCGGGCGCAAGCGCCTGATCTTCTTCGGCACCAGCCTCAGCGGGCTTTCCTTCGTGTTGCTGGGCTTCAGCGGCCAGCCGCTGTCCTACGGACTGGCGATCTCCGGGGTGAGCATCGGCTGCGCCCTGCTCGAATCCAGTTGCAAGGCGCTGATCGGCGACCGCGTCGAGGATCGCCGCTCGCGGGAACTGGCGCTCTACTGCCGGTACTTCCTGATCAACCTCGGCGCCGCCCTCGGCCCGCTGATCGGCCTGACTCTCGGCGTCGCCGCCCAGGCCGGCACCTTCCTGGTCACCGCGCTGGTCTACTTCTGCTACGGCCTGCTGCTCTGGCGCCTGCTGCACCACCTCGAACTTAAGCGGCGCAGCCTTGCCCCGCGATCCTCGACGGGGTTCCTCGAAGCCTGCCTGAGCATGGCCCGGCATCGCGCCTTCACCCTGCTGTTGCTGTGCAACATGCTGGCCGCGCTGATCTACGCCACCTTCGATTCGACCCTCGTGCAGTACCTCACCCGCAGCGGTCTGCCCGACGTGGTCAACAGCATCGCCCTGCTGGTGACCATCAACGCGCTGACCATAGTGGTCGCCCAGTTTCCCCTCCTCCGCCTGCTGGAAAACACCGGCACCGGCGGCCGCCTGATGCTCGGCATGCTGCTCATGCTCCTGGCCCAGCTAGGCTTCGCCTGGACCCCGGTGACCCTGTTCGCCGGCCTGGCGCTGGCCACGGTGGTGCTCAGCCTCGGCGAACTGATCGTGTTCCCGACCTTCAGCGTGGAGGTCGACCAACTGACCCCCGACGACTTGCGCGGCAGCTATTTCGGCGCGGCCAATCTCTACAGCCTCGGCACCGCGCTGGCACCGCTGTACGGCGGGATCATGCTCGACCATGCCGGCAGCCAGGCGCTGTACCTCGGCCTGGCCGCGCTGTGCGGGGTGATCATGCTGCTGCAGGTCGGCGCGGTCGGCCTGCGCCAGGCCGAGCGGGCCGGCGGATGAGCGGCGCGCTGCTGGTCTCGGGATTTTTCCTGCGCCGCTCCGCCTGGTCCGTGGAAGGCGCCGGCTGGCGAAGCTGCGACCATCTGCGCGACGCGCCCGGATGCGACCTGGCGCATTGGCTGGACCAGGCCGCCGCCACGCTGGCCGGCGAGGAGCGGGTGATACTCTGCGGCCACAGCTTCGGCGGCTACCTGGCGCAATGCCTGGCGGCCCGCCTGGGCGAGCGCGCCGCGCACCTGTACCTGTTCAGCGCGCTGGTCAGCGAGGGCGGCGGCGCGCTGGAAAGCTACCAGGACAGCGGCCAGGACAATCTCCTCGGGCTATGCCGCCTCGACCCGCTCGGAGGGCGGGTCCGCCTGGAAGACCGCGCCGGCTTCCTCGAACTGCTCGGCGCCGAGGTGCCGACCAGCGCCAGCGAACCCGCGCAATTGCTGATCGACTCGCCGCGGCAGGTTCGTCCAGCCTGCCCGGTCACCTACGTTGTGGCGGCCGCCGACCGGCTCAGCCCGCCGCCGCTGCAACGTACCTTCGCCCACCGCCTGGACGCGCGAGTGCGGGAATACCCGGGCGGGCACCTCGCCGCACTGGCGGACCCGCGCTTCCTTCGCGCCCTTATCGAATCTAATAATTAGATAGATAAAGCCAAAAATACGCGCTTTTTTATCGCAATGATCTGACGGATGATGACCCCATCAACCGCCCGCCCCCCTCGCGCAAACGAGCGGCGACGGGCCCAATGGAGATCCGATCATGATCGAACGTCGTCCCTTCGACCGTCTGGGCCATGCCAACCACGGCTGGCTGAACGCGCGTCATCATTTTTCCTTCGCCGACTACTATGATCCGGAGCGCGAGGACTGGGGCCGCCTGCGGGTCTGGAACGATGACGAGATCGCCGCCGGCAGCGGCTTCCCGCCGCACCCGCACCGCGACATGGAGATCATTACCTATGTCCGCGAAGGCGCGATCACCCACCAGGACAGCCTGGGCAACAAGGGCCGCACCGAGGCCGGTGACGTGCAGGTGATGAGCGCCGGTACCGGCATCGTCCATTCGGAGTACAACCTGGAAGCCGAGACCACCCGGATCTTCCAGATCTGGATCATCCCGGACCGCCGCGGCGACCAACCGCGCTGGGGCTCCAAACCGTTCCCGAAGGCCGAGCGCGACGGTCGTTTCGTCACTCTCGCCAGCGGCGACGAGCAGGACAGCGAAGCGCTGCACATCCGCGCCGACGCCGAGGTCGCCGCGGTGACCCTGAAGGCCGGCCAGAGCGCCGAGTACGCCCTGGAAAACGGTCGCCGCGCCTACCTGGTGCCGGCCACCGGCAGCATCGAGGTCAACGGCGTGCGCGCCGAGGCCCGCGATGGCCTGGCGGTACGCGACGAACCGACCCTGAAGGTCACCGCCCTGGAAGACAGCGAAGTGCTGCTGGTGGAAGTGGCCTGACCCGACAGCCCCTCGCCCCCACGGGCGAGGGGCTGCTTTCGTTGCGCCCCAGCCTCTCTCGACGCAGCGGCGTTATCCGCCGCAACGCCTCCGGCCCTGCCGACTGGGTTCTTCCCAGCTTCACGCTTCGCGCTCACACTACCCGCAGAAGAATTCGAGAGGCTCCGCCATGCGTGAACTGCAACCCCTGCTGGAGAACCACGGGCTGCTCCTGCTGTTCCTCAACGTGCTCTGCGAGCAGGCCGGGCTGCCGATCCCCGCCTACCCGGCGCTGATCGTCGCCGGCGCGCTGGCCATGCAGGGCGTCGGCGCGCCGCTGGGCGTGGTCCTGCTGGTGGTGGTGCTCGCCTGCCTGCTGGCGGACGTCGCCTGGTACCTGGCCGGACGCCGCTACGGCGGCTTCCTCCTGCGCAGCATCTGCAAGGTCTCGCTGTCCCAGGACAGTTGCATCCGCCAGAGCCAGAACATGTACCTGCGGGTCGGTCCGAGGGCGCTGCTGATGTCGAAGTTCCTGCCCGGCGCCAGTGCGTTGTCCACCACCCTGGCCGGCATGACCCGCACCCACCTGCGCCGCTTCCTCGCCTACGACGCCGCCGGCTCGGCACTCTGGGCCGGTTCCGCGCTGCTGCTGGGGGTGATCTTCAGCGATGCGGTAGACCACCTGCTGGCCCTGCTCAGCGACTACGCGGCCATCGGCGCGCTGCTGATCGCCGGCGCCTTCGCCGCCTTCATCGCCTGGAAGCTCTGGCAGCGCCAGCGCCTGCTGTCGCGCAGCCGGCGGATTCCGCGAATCAGCGTGGAGGAACTGGAAAACCTTCGCGAACAGGGGCAATTGCCGGTGATCCTCGATGTCCGCGCCCATCACGAAGACGAGCCGAGCGGCATTCCGGGAGCCATCCCGGTGGAGCTGAACGTGTCGCTGAAGGACCTCCCCGGCGACCTCAGGGACGCCAGCATCGTCATCTATTGCGCCTGTCCCCACGAACTTTCCGCCGCGATGCTCGCCCAGCGCCTCAACGCCTCCGGCTTCACCCGCACCTGGGCGCTGGCCGGCGGCCTGGACGCCTGGCGCAAGGCCTACGGGCAGGTCGTGGCGAACGCCTGAGCGACGCCCACCGGGTTCAGCCCAGGGCCTGCACCGCCGCGCCGCCGGCTTGCCGCTGCGGCGCCGGCGAGGAGAACACCAGGTAGCCGTCCTCGACCTTGCCGTAGCGCAGCAGCGCCAGGTCGAGGACGTAGTTCTGGTAAAGCTTCCAGGGCATCCGGTCGCCCTGCTTGGGCATGCGCTCGGCGGCGCGCTGGATGTAGCCGGAGTCGAGGTTGAGGAAGGGCTCCTCGCGCACGTCGCCGGTGCTGTCGCGGGCGGTCACCTGGCGCATGCCGGTGGCGTCCATGTGATTGATCAGGCGGCAGAAGTATTCGCTGGAGAGGTCCGCCTTGAGCGTCCAGCTGGCGTTGGTATAGCCGACCACCGCCGCCAGGTTTGGCAGGTCGCGCAACATGATGCCGCGATAGCCCATGCTCTGGTTGACCTGGAACGGCTTGCCGTCGACCGCCAGCTCGGCGCCGCCGAACATCACCAGGTCGAGGCCGGTGGCGGTGACGATGATGTCCGCCTCCAGCACCTCGCCGGTCTTCAGGCGAATGCCCCGCTCGACGAAGCGGTCGATGTGCTCGGTGACCACCGACGCCTTGCCCTTGCGCAGCACCTTGAACAGGTCGCCGTCCGGCACCGCGCAGACCCGCTCGTCCCACGGCTTGTAGCGCGGGCTGAAGTGACGCATGTCGAAGCGCTTGCCCAGTTGCAGGCTGGCCAGCTTGAGCAGGACCTTGCGGACCAGGCCGGGGAAGGTCCTGGCGAGCATGAAGAAGACCACCTGCATGGCCACGTTGCGCGCCCGCGCCTGGCGGTAGACCCAGGTTTCCGGAAGGAAGCGGCGAAGGAAATTGGAGATCGCGTCCTTCTGCGGCAGGGTGATCACGTAGGACGGCGAGCGCTGCAACATGGTGACGTGGGCGGCCTTGTCGGTCAGCGACGGCACCAGGGTCACGGCTGTCGCGCCGCTACCGATCACCACCACCTTCTTGCCGCTGTAGTCGAGGTCCTCGGGCCACAGCTGCGGATGGACGACCTGCCCGGCGAAGTCCTCGCGGCCGACGAATTCCGGGGTATAGCCGGCCTCGTAGCGGTAGTAGCCGGTGCACATCAGCAGGAACTGCGCGGTCATGCGCAGCGGCTCGGGCTCGTCACCGCGCTGCACGTCGAGGTCCCAGCGCGCATTGGCGGAATCCCAGTCGGCCCTGAGCACCCGGTGGCGGTAGCGGATCTTCCGGTCGATGCCGTTCTCCCGCGCGGTCTCCTCGATGTAGCGGCGGATCGAGGGACCGTCGGCGATGGCCTTGGGATCGCTCCATGGCTTGAAGTTGTAGCCGAGGGTGAACATGTCCGAGTCGGAACGGATGCCGGGGTAGCGGAACAGGTCCCAGGTACCGCCCATCGCCGCGCGCCCTTCGAGCAGGGCGAAGCTCTTGCCGGGGCAATGCTTCATCAGGTGGTAGGCGGCGCCGACGCCGGACAATCCGGCGCCGACGATGAGTACGTCCAGGTGTTCGACAGGCATAAGGTTCCTCGATCGGCGGAAGCGTCCAGCCGTCTGCTGGGCTGATGCCCTCCACCCTACAGAGGGGATGCCGCGCGGGTATCCCAACCTTCGTACTGCGATATCCGCAAAGTATGGACCCAGGCGTGGGAATCACCCATGCCGGCGTACCGGCATGGGTCGGGCGCTAGGAGGCGCGGGAAGGTTTCTCCGGGGTCTCCGCCGCTACCGCGCCACGGTCTTCCAGCTGGTCGGTCTGGAACAGCGTCTCCAGCTCGACCCGCGCCTCGCGAGCGCTTTTGATCAGCGCGTCGCGGTCGTTGTAGAACAGGTGCTGGGAGGCCAGGACCTCTTCGTCGTGCCGACGGAAACGACGGATCCGCGCGTCCGCCTGTTCCTCGCTCAGACCCAGGCCGCAGAGCACCATGCGGCTCATCTCCAGGCTGGAGAAGAAGGTCTCGCGCACCGGCTCGACCCCGGCGTCGAGCAGCAGGTGGACGTGCTGGCGGTTACGCGCGCGGGCGATGATCTTCAGGTGCGGATACAGCTTGCGCACGCGCTTGGCCGTCTCGATGTTGGTCTCCGGGTCATCGGTGGCGATGACGAAGAACTCGGCCTTCTCTACCTGGGCCGCGCGAAGGATCTCCGGGCGCATCGGGTCGCCGTAGAAGATCGGGATCGCGCCGAGGGTACGGGTCAGCTCGATGGTCTCCACCGAGGTGTCCAGGGCGATGAACGGCACGCGCTGGGCGCGCAGCACGCGAGCGACGATCTGGCCCATGCGGCCGACCCCGGCGATCACCACGCGCGGGGTGTCGTCGTTGTCGATGCGTTCCATTTCCGGCGGCGGCTTCGTCGCCTCCGGCTCCTTCGCCAGCAGGCGCGCGAGGCCGAGTACCAGCAACGGGGTCAGGGCCATCGACAGGGTGATGGAAAGCACCAGCAGGTTGTGCAGGTCGTTCTGGAACAGGCCCTGGTCGCGGGCCATCTTGAACACGACGAAGGCGAACTCGCCGCCGGCCGCCAGGACCACGCCCAGGCGCAGCGCCGAGGCCTTGTCGAGGCCGCCGGAAATGCGTCCGACGAAGTACAGCACCGGCGCCTTCAGGGCGATCAGCAGCACGGTCAGGCCGAGCACCATCCACGGCGACTTGAGCAGCAGGCTGATGTCCGCGCTCATCCCCACGCTGATGAAGAACAGGCCGAGCAACAGGCCCTTGAACGGCTCGATCTGCGCCTCCAGTTCGTGGCGGTACTCCGAGTCGGCCAGCAGCAGGCCGGCGAGGAAGGCACCGAGGGCCATGGACACGCCGGCCAGCTCCATCAGCAGCGCGGTGCCCATCACCACCAGCAGCGCGGTGGCGGTGGACATGTCCTGCAGCTTGGTCTGGGCGACGATGCGGAACACCGGGCGCAGCAGGTAGCGGCCACCGACCACCACCGCGGCGATGCTGCCGACTACCTTGAGGGTCTGGGTCAGTTCGCTGCCGCCGGCGTCGCTGTGCGCACCGCTGAGCAGCGGGATCATGGCGATCAGCGGGATCGCCGCGATATCCTGGAACAGCAGGATGGCGAAGGCCAGGCGGCCATGGGGCTGGGTCAGTTCCTTGCGCTCGGCGAGGATCTGCAGGCCGAAGGCGGTGGACGACAGCGCCAGGCCCAGGCCGAGCACCACCGCGCTGTTCACCGGTTGGTCGAAGCCGACCAGGGCCACGGTGCCGATCACCACGCCGGTCAGCAGCACCTGCAGCAGGCCGACGCCGAACACCGACTTGCGCATCACCCACAGGCGCCGCGGCGACAGCTCCAGGCCGATGATGAACAGCAGCAATACCACGCCCATCTCGGAGATCTGCGCGACGCTTTCCGGGTTGTCCACCAGGCCCAGCACGCTGGGACCGATCAGCACGCCGGCCAGCAGGTAGCCGAGCACCGCGCCCAGTTGCAGGCGCTTGGCCAGCGGCACCATGAACACCGCCGCGATCAGGAAGACCACGCCGGACTGGAGAAAACTGCTTCCGTGTTCCACGCTCAACTCCCGCTGGCGGCGCTGGCGCCGAACCGGTCGCGGATGGTGGCGATGGTCTCCACATCCATGGCGATATAGGCCTGCTTGACGAAGGCGTCGTAGGGCAGTTCGTCGCCCAGCGGCTGCAGGTAGCGGGTGCAGTAGGCGAAACGCACGAACAGCGAGCCGGGCTCCGGCTCCTCGATGGTCATGTCGAGGCTGCCGCCGGCCACCTCGGCGCTCGGCTTGATGCTGTAGTGGGCACTGTCCGGCGCCTTCAGCACGACTTCGTCCTCGACCACCAGACCCGGCAGGTACAGGCGCCGGTGCAGGCGGTCGCCGTCATCGACGAGGATCTCGAAACGCTCCAGGCCGACGACGAAATACTGTGGCTCGCGCGCACGGCAGACCAGGCCTTCCCAGAGTTGCAGCCGGTCGAGGACCGGCAGGTCGACAAGCGTCCGGTCGTTGACCTGGACCAGGTGTTCGAATTGCATGTGGCTCACTTCCTGTTCGGTGCATGCGATAGGCGAGTTCTGACCGGCGATGGGTGCAGAAAGTTTTCCCGCTGCCGGCGAATCGCCAGACCGCAGGTCCGCAACGATCGCCGACAGGCATTCGAGGACGCCGCCGGGGCACCCGGCGGCACATCGACCTCACTCGGCGTCGATCTTCCAGGGAATCGGCGGAGCGCTCAAGCGCGGCCCTTCCAGGGCGTCGAGCCGGCCGAAGCGAGCATCCCCCTCCTCCCAGGCCTTCTGCGCCCGGGCGATCTCACCCTTGCTGTGGCCGACGAAGTTCCACCACATGAAGATCTCCGCGCCGAACGGTGCGCCACCCAGCAATAGCACCCGCGCGCCAGGGTCGAGTTGCAGTTGCAGGCCGTCGCGGCCGTCGCCCAGGTAGGCCAGTTCGTTCACCGCGAAATGCTCGCCGCCCACTTCCAACCCGCCTTCCAGCGGCAGCAGGCCGTACTCGAAGTGCGGGTCGAGCGTCAGTTGCAGGGTCGAGGCGTCGTGGCAGGCCAGGTCGGCACCGAGCAGCGGCGAGTAGAGCCGGCACGGCGCCTGTCGCCCGGCCAGCGCACCGGCCAGCAGGGTGAAGGTGACCCCCTGCTCCTGCCAGCGCGGCAGGTCGGGATGATGGTCGAAGGCCGGGGCGATGTCGCGCTGCTCGTAGGGCAGCGCGATCCACAACTGCGCGGCGTGGGCGTGGCGCTCGTCGGGCAGCGACTCCTCGGTGTGGGCGATGCCATGACCGGCGGTCATCAGGTTGACCTGGCCGGGGCGGATCACCTGGACGTTGCCCAGGCTGTCGCGGTGCAACGCCTCGCCCTGGATCATCCAGGTAAAGGTCTGCAGGCCGATGTGCGGGTGCGGGCCCACGGCCAGTCCGCCGCCAGGTTCGAATTCGGCGGGACCGGCATGGTCGAGGAAGCACCAGGCACCGATCATCCGCCGCTGGCGCGACGGCATCAGCCGACTGACGGTGATCCCGCCGCCGATTTCCGCGGCACGCGCGGTGACCCGTTGCAGCAGGTGTTCGCGGCGCTCCGGACAGTCCCGCGAGGAGGACAGGTCGCAACGCTCTTCGGTATTGCTCATGTTCAGGCTCTCCGGTGACGAGGCATTCAACCGCGCAGGCGGCGCACCCATAGCTGCAGGGCCTGCAACTGCTGCTGGATCAGCTCGCGCGCCTTGTCGTCGAGCAGCCGGCCCTGGGCGTCGAAGGCGTTCTGCGCGCTGGAGATCATCACTTCCGGCTTGTTCAGCGGATGAACGTCGAGGAACACCAGCGTCTGGCGCAAGTGATACTGCGCCCGCGCGGTGCCGAAACGCCCGGCACTGGCACCGAGGATCGCCGCCGGCTTGCCGGAGAACGGCTGCTCCGGCGGCCGCGAGGCCCAGTCGATGGCATTCTTCAGCACCCCGGCCATCGAATAGTTGTATTCCGGGGTGGCGAACAGCAGCGCGTCCGCCGCGCGGATCTGCTCGCGGAAGCGTTCCACCGCGGGCGGGAAGCCGAGGGCGTAGACGTCCTCGTTGTACAGCGGGATGCCGGAGATGTCCGCCAGCTCGATGCTCATGCCCGGCGGGACCAGGCCAATCGCCTCCTGCAGCGCCGCGCTGTTGTAGGAGCCGCTGCGCAGGCTGCCGGAAATGCCCAATACCTTGATGTCGTCGCTCATGCCGTGCTCCTCGTTGTGCGTGCGGGTTCAGTCGCGTAGCTGGCTGCTGACGCTGACCTCTCCGGAGAGTACACGATGGATCGGGCAGGCATTGGCGATCTCCAGCAGACGCTGGCGCTGCTCGGCGTCGAGATCGCCGGCCAGGCGGATGTCGCGGCGGATATGGGTGAAGGGCTCCGGCTTGGTGCGTTCCTCGACGATGTTCAGTTGCACGTCGATACCCTCCAGCGGCCACTCCTTGCGCTGCGCGTACATCGCCACAGTGATCGCCGTGCAGGCGCCCAGCGCCGAGAGCAGGATCTCGTGCGGCGAGGGACCACTGTCGCCGCCACCGAGGGCGGCCGGCACGTCGCTCAGCCACTGGTGGCTGTCGTCGCCGAGGGTCACGCGATAAGGGGTGGTGCCGAGGGAAGCGTTGACGACCTGGGTAGCCATGGGGTTTCTCCTGTGCATGGGGGCGTGCCGGAACCTCGGGTTCCGGCGAAGCGGCGTTCCGATGAAAACACCTGGACGGAAAACGACACAAGGCACCCGATGGTCGGAGTGCCTTGTGTCCGGGACAGCGGCGAAGCCGGCTTACTTCTTCGTGCCGAAGCTCTGGATCAGGTTGGCGTACGCCGGCAGGTGGCCGCCGAGGATGGCACCGAAGCCTTCGATGTCGTTGCGCCAGTCGCGGTGCAGTTCGCAGCCGACGCTGAACCAGTTCATCAGTTGCGCGCCGGCGGCGGTCATGCGCGCCCAGGCGGCGTCGCGCACCACCGGGTTGAAGGTGCCGGAGGCGTCGGTGACGACGAATACGTCAAACCCCTCCTCCAGTGCCGAGAGGGTCGGGAAGGCTACGCAGACATCGGTCACCACGCCGGCGATGATCAGTTGCTTCTTGCCGGTGGCCTTGACTGCCTTGACGAAGTCCTCGTTGTCCCAGGCGTTGATGTTGCCGGGGCGGGCGATGTACGGGGCCTGCGGAAACATTTCCTTGAGTTCCGGCACCAGCGGGCCGTTGGGGCCATCCTCGAAGCTGGTGGTGAGGATGGTCGGCAGGTTGAAGAACCTGGCGATGTCGGCCAATGCCAGGACGTTGTTCTTGAACTCGTCCGGGCTGAAATCGCGGACCAGGGAGAGCAGGCCTGCCTGGTGGTCGACGAACAGCACCGCCGCATCGTTCTTGTCGAGTCGCTTGTAGGTGAAGGACATGGTGTTTCTCCGGTCTCGGGCGGCGTCCGTCGCCGCGCGGTGTGAAACGAAGCGCCTCCTGGGAGGCAAGCATGGGCGGTCTCGGGAGCGCACGCCGCCCATCAAGAGTAGTGACAGCGACAGCGATTTACCGCCCGGTAAAATGCGAAAACGGTGTTCTCGATACGAGAACAATGCCATTCCCCGGGCGCGCTACGCTTGCCCTGCCATTGTCTTTCCCGCACGTTCGACGCGCGCATCCCCTTACCAGGAGTTCTCCCGCATGCGACAGTCTGCCTCCCGATTGTTTCGAGATTCGCCATGAGCCTGCGCCTTGAAGACATACAGGCCTTCCTCAACGTGGTCGAGCTGGGCAGCATCAGCGCCGCCGCCGAACGCATGAGCCTGTCCAAGTCCGTGATCAGCAAACGCGTCAGCGACCTGGAGCGCCACCTCGGCGTGCGCCTGCTCTACCGCTCGACGCGCAACGTCGAGCCGACCGAGGCCGGCGGCTTCTTCTACAAGTCGGCCAAGGCCTCGCTGCAGGACCTGAACAACGCCGCGGAAAGCGTGGCCCTGCGCGAGAACGACCTGTGCGGGGAATTGCGGGTGATGGCGCCGATGAGCTTCGGCACGCTCTGGCTGGGGCCGCTGGTGATGGAATTCATGGCGCGCAACCCGCGCCTGGAAGTGGTCCTGCAACTGGACGACCGGATCGTCGACTTCGAGAAGGAAGGCTACGACCTGGCGATCCGCATCACCCGCCTGCAGGACAGCTCGCTGATCGCCCGCCAACTGGGCACCAGCCGCCGGGTAGTGTGTTGCAGCCCGGAATACCTGGAACGGCACGGCCCGCTGCAACGCATCGAAGACATCCTCTGCCATCCCTGCATCGGCTACAGCCACAACACCCCGTCGCAGCTATGGAGCTTCGAGCCGCGGGTGGCCGGCGAGCCGGCGCGGATGATCACCCCGCGCGGACGCTTCAACACCAACAACGGCCAGACCATGCGCGACGCCGCGGTGCGTGGCCTGGGCCTGGCGATGCTGCCGCTGTTCATCGCCGCCGAGGACCTGGCCGCCGGCCGGCTGGTCGAGGCCCTGCCGCAGGAGCGGCCGCTGGACGACCTGATCTACGCCATGTATTCGCGAGCGGCAACCCTCTCGCCGAAGGTGAAGCTGTTCGTCCAGTTTCTCCAGCAGGCCCTGGGCAGCCCGCCGTGGGGCGTGCGCTGAGCCTCGCTCAGCGCTTGCGACAGACGCTCAGCCCGTCGCCGATCGGCAGCAGCGAGTAGTCCACCCGCGCGTCGTTCTTCAGCGCCAGGTTGAGCTGCTGGATGCCGCGGGTATCCGCACTCTTCGGCTGCGCTTCGAGCACCCGGCCGCTCCACAGCACGTTGTCGAAAAGCACCAGCCCACCCTGGCGCACCAGCGCCAGCGCGGCCTCCAGGTATTCGGGGTAGTTGGCCTTGTCGGCGTCGATGAAGGCCAGGTCGAACTGCCCGGCCAGGCCTTCGTCGAGCAACGCACGCAGGGTTTCCAGGGCGGGCCCGAGGCGTAGCTCGATGCGCTCCTCGACAGCGGCTTCGCGCCAGTAGCGGCGCGCAGTCAGGTGGTAGTCGCCGGGCAGGTCGCAACAGGTAAGACGCCCCTGCTCGCCAAGGGCGGTAGCCATGCACAGGGCGCTGTAGCCGGTGAAGGTGCCGACCTCCAGCGCCCGCCGCGCGCCGATCAGGGTCAGCAGCAAGGCGATGAACTGGCCCTGCTCGGGGGCGATCTGCCAGCGTGCGTTGGGCAGCTTCGCGGTTTCCTCGCGCAGGCGGGTCATCAGCGGGGTTTCCCGCAGCGAAACGTCCAGCAGGTAGCGGTAGAGGTTGTCGTCGAGGTTGAGGGTGCGGGTGGTCATCGGCCCGGACCTCCCCGCCTCAGGGCACCCGCGCCAACGGCGACGGCGCGACCAGCACGCGCTTGGCGTCCAGGTACGCGCGTTGCCAGTAGCTGTTCTGCAGGCTGTCCAGGCGCACCGTGCCGCCGGTGCGCGGCGCATGCACGAAGCGACCCTCGCCGACGTAGATGCCGGCATGGCTCACGGTGCGACCACCGGAGGTGGCGAAGAACACCAGGTCGCCGGTCTGCAGGGCCTGCACCGGCACGCTGGGCGCGCGCATGGAAATCATCTCGCGGGTCGAGCGCGGCAGCTTGATGCCGGTCATGTCGCGGTAGACGAAGTTGATCAGGCCGCTGCAATCGAAGCCCGAATCGGGCGTGTTGCCGCCCCAGCGGTAGGGCGTGCCGACCAGGCCGAGGGCACGGAACAGCACATCGTCGGCGGCGGGCGAGAAATTCGTCGCCGGACGGAATACGACCTGTTTGGCGGGCGCGGGGGGCGGCGCTTTGCTGGCGCAGGCGGTAAGCAGCGCAGCAAAGGCGAGGATCGAGAATCGGGCCAGTGCATGCATAGTGGAAGCCTTCCTGGTGAGGAATGCTTCCACTTTGCTACGACAAGGAGTTAAACGCAATACTTAAAGTAAAACTTTAAGTTTAGCGCTTGCTCGTCAGGGCATCCTTGTAGCCGGGTTCGAGCACCCGCTTGGCTTCCATGTAGCTCAGGCTCCAGTAGCTGGAGTCCAGGCTGTCCACCCGCACCCCGCCGCCGCGACGGCTGGCGGAATGGATGAACTGGCCATCGCCGATGTAGATGCCGGCGTGGCTGACGCGGCCACGGCCACGGTTGTTGAAGAACAGCAGGTCGCCGGGCTGCAGCTCGTCCTTGGAGACCAGCGGTACGTCCATATCGATGAGTTCGCGGGTGGAGCGCGGCAGCTTGATGCCGGCCTCCTCGCGGAACAGGTAGCCGACGAAGCCGCTGCAATCGAAGCCTTTCGCCGTCGTACCGCCGAAACGGTACGGCGTACCGATCAGTTCGAAAGCGCGCTCGAGGATGCTGGACGCCAGCGCAGGCGTACCAGCCGATGAATTGTCCGCCCCTTCGTCCTCAACATCCTGCCAAGCGATCGCGTCGCGTTCGACGTCGATGCTGCTCTTGGCTGCGGTCGGCTCTTTGGCGACCTGCGGCTCCGGCGAATGGCTGGCGCAAGCGGCCAGCAGCAGAACGAAACTCATGGGCACGAGGGGTGCTAAGCGTTTAAGCATGGGCACGACCGTGTCTCATTAGTTTTACTAGCGGGCTAATTTGCCTTCTCGATCAATCCTATGCAAGTTTTTTATCGATAAATGTGACTTACCACCTGCGGCATGATGTCTAAGGCTCGTCCTGTCATTTTCACATCGACCCGCTCGCTGAGGTCGGTCACGCCAGGATTCACCTCCGCGGTGAAGCCTCCCGCCTGCCGCGTGCGCAGCACCGGTTCGACGATATAGGGGAAGCTCGCGGTGGTTCCCACCACCAGCACCGCATCGAAGCCTTTGCGCAATTCGCGGTACAGGGTATCGATCGCCTCTTCCGGCAACATTTCCTCGAACAGCACCACCGGCGGCCGCAGCACCCCACCGCAAGCGGCGCAGCGCGGCGGCAACTGGCCGTGCAGATGCTCCTCCAGGCCGCCGCTCTCGGCACCGCAGGACTGGCAGTAGAGCGGCGCCAGTTCGCCATGGATCTCGATCAGCCGCTCGGCCGGCGAGCCGGCCTGGCGATGGAAGCCGTCGATGTTCTGGGTCAGCACCCAGCATTCCGGCTTGTGCTTCTGCAACTCGGCGATGGCTTCGTGGCCGGCGTTGGGTCGGGCCGCCAGGCAAGCCTTGCCGAGTTCCGCGAGGTACTTCCAGCACAGCGCCGGATCGCGCCGCAGCATCGGTCCGGAAAGTGCCGCCTCGATCGGCAGGCCCTCTTCCGTGCGACCGTTGTAGAGACCGCCGAGGCCGCGATAGGTGGGCATACCGGAATCCGCGGAGAGGCCGGCGCCAGTGATGACCAGGATGCGTTCGGCGCGCCGCAGGGCCTGGGCGACGGTGGCGATCGGGCTGTGGCTGTCCATGGTTGGCTCCTGTCAGGCTGGCGGATCGAGGGAAGCCGGCAAGCCGAGCCGGCGCATGCGCCCGAGCAGGGTCGTGCGCGGAATCCGCAACCGGGCGGCGGCCCGGGAGAGATTGCCGCGCGCCTGGCGCAAGGCGTCTTCTATCAGGTTGCGCTCCTGTTGCGCCAGCGCCTCGCGCAGGCCTCCGACCGCCGCGCTGTTCATCGAGAGCGCGGCCTCGCCGCCCACGGCCTCGGCGCCATCGTCGGCGAACGCCACCTCATCCAGCAGTGCGCCGCCCTCCCCGTGCAGCAACAGGCTGCGTCGGATCACGTTTTCCAGTTGCCGGACGTTGCCCGGCCAGTCGCAGGCCAGCAACTGCGCCAGCGCCCGTTCGCCAAGGGCGGTGACACGTGGGTTGAGGCTGCGCGCATCGCGACGGACGAACGCCCGTGCCAGCAGTTCCACATCGCCGGGGCGCTCGCGCAGCGGCGGGATGCACAGGCTGCCCACGTCCAGGCGGTAGTACAGGTCCTCGCGCAGGCGTCCCTCGGCGATCGCCTGGCGCGGCGGCTGGTTGCTCGCCGCGATCAGGCGTACGTCGGCCCGCTGCGGGCTCAGGCTGCCCAGAGGCAGGTAGCTGCCGTCCTGCAGGACCCGCAGCAGCTTGCTCTGCATGGCCATCGGCATGGAATTGATCTCGTCGAGGAACAAGCTGCCGCCCTGCGCCAGGGCGAACATGCCCTTGCGGTTCTCGGCGCCGGTGAAAGCGCCGCGGGTGGTGCCGAACAGGGTACTTTCCAGCAGCGTCTCGGGAATCGCTGCGCAGTTCAGGCTGATCATCGGACCGCTGCGTCGCGGGCTCAGGGCATGGGCGCGACGGGCGAACAGTTCCTTGCCGGTGCCGGTCTCGCCATGGATCAGCAGCGGCAGGTCGGTGGCGGCGAAAACGTCCAGGCGCTGCAACTGCCGCAGCAGGCTCGGCGCCACGCTCAGGATGTTCGGGCAATCCGCCAGGCCTGCGGCCTCTTCGGTCTCGGCGACGACTTCGCCGAGTTCCATCGCGCCGAGCAGGCAACCGTCGCGCCCGCGCAGCGGGATCGCTCGGTGGCGATACTGCAACAGCTCGCCGCCGGCCCCCACGTAGGCCTGCAGCGTATCGATCGACGGCCGCCCTTCGGCCAGGCAACGCAACAGAGTGCTTTGCTCGGCCGCCAGCCAGGGAGCGCTCTGCAACAGGTGCATGCCCAGCGCCCGCTGCGGGTCGAGACCATCGAGCAGGCCGCTGGCACGGTTGTAGTAGACGAAGCGACCGGAGGGGTCGACCACCGTGACCGGTTGCCGCAGGCCGTCGAAAATCGGCGCCAGGCAGTCCACCAACCAGGCCAGTTCACCGCTTCGCGTGGAAATCGTCGGCTCCTCGACAAGCGCCATGCTCTCCCCCTCGGTTTCCCGGATGTCGAAATCTCGTCAGTTGTCCCATCTTCGACGCAGCGCGACCGAGCATCCTTGGCGTGGATCAACCAAGCCCTCGGAAAACCAGGAAAATCCTCCGATTTATCAAGGATTTCCAAGGCAATTCCCGGGCGTTGGCTGGCGCGTGGCTTGCAACGACCTCGTCGTCCCCACACGAGGAAAATCGTCATGTTCAAGCACATCATCGCTCGCACGCCCGCCCGCAGCCTGGTCGACGGCCTGACCTCCAGCCACCTCGGCAAGCCGGACTACGCCAAGGCCCTGGAGCAGCACAACGCCTACATCCGCGCCTTGCAGACCTGCGACGTGGACATCACCCTGCTGCCGCCGGACGAACGCTTCCCCGACTCGGTGTTCGTCGAGGACCCGGTGCTCTGCACCTCGCGCTGCGCCATCATCACCCGCCCCGGCGCCGAATCGCGGCGCGGCGAGACCGAGATCATCGAGGAAACCGTGCAGCGCTTCTATCCGGGCAAGGTCGAGCGCATCGAGGCACCCGGCACGGTGGAAGCCGGCGACATCATGATGGTCGGCGACCACTTCTACATCGGCGAATCGGCCCGCACCAACGCCGAGGGCGCCCGGCAGATGATCGCGATCCTGGAGAAACATGGCCTCAGCGGCTCGGTGGTGCGCCTGGAAAAGGTCCTGCACCTGAAGACCGGGCTCGCCTACCTGGAACACAACAACCTGCTGGCCGCCGGCGAGTTCGTCAGCAAGCCGGAGTTCCAGGACTTCAACATCATCGAGATCCCCGAAGAGGAGTCCTACGCAGCCAACTGCATCTGGGTCAACGAAAGGGTGATCATGCCCGCCGGCTATCCCCGGACCCGCGAGAAGATCGCCCGCCTCGGCTACCGGGTGATCGAGGTGGACACCTCCGAATATCGCAAGATCGACGGCGGCGTCAGTTGCATGTCGCTGCGCTTCTGAACCATGCCGCGGCGGACCGACCCGCCGCCTCCCGCCGTCGCACCCCGGCGCAGGCTCCGCCTGCGCCTGGCGCGACATACCGGATGCAGTTTCGGAGGTGCCACATGGCCGATTCGGACAAGGGAAAACTGGGGCTGCCGGCGCTGACCGCGCTGGTGGTGGGCGGCATCATCGGCAGCGGCATCTTCAGCCTGCCGCAGAACATGGCCGAAGGCGCAGGCGCCGGCGCGATCCTGATCGCCTGGGCGATCACCTTCGTCGGCATGCTGACCCTGACGCGGATATTCCAGTGGCTGTCGACCACCCGCCCCGAACTGGACGACGGCGTCTACGGCTACGCCCGCGAAGGCTTCGGCGAATACCTGGGGTTCAATGCCGCCTGGGGCTACTGGATTTCCGCCTGGGTCGGCAACGCCGGCTACCTGGTGGTGCTGTTCAGCGCCCTCGGCTCGTTCGGCGCGCTGGCCTTCTTCGGCGACGGAACCACCTGGCCGGCGCTGCTCGGCGAATTGACGGTGCTCTGGCTGATGCATGCCTTCGTCCTCCACGGCGTGCACAACGCGGCGATCACCAACGCCATCGTGACCCTCGCCAAGGTGGTGCCGATCGCCCTGTTCATCCTCTGCGTAGCCCTGGCCTTCCGCATCGAGACCTTTCACCTGGACTTCTGGGGCAGCCCGGCCCTGGGCAGCGTCACCCGCCAGGTGGAAACCACCATGCTCTACACCGTCTGGGTATTCCTCGGCATCGAGAGCGCCACGGTCTATGCCAGCCACGCGCGGCACGCGGCCGATGTCAGCCGCGCAACCCTGCTCGGCTTCGTGGTCACCCTGCTGTTGCTGGTCTGCGTCTCGGTGCTGTCGCTGGGCGTGGTGCCGCAGCACGAACTGGCGCAGATGAAGAACCCCTCGATGGCCCAGGTGATGGCCGCGGCGGTGGGCCCCTGGGGCGCCACGCTGATCAACGTCGGGCTGATCGTCTCGGTCGGCGGCGCGCTGCTGGCCTGGACCATGCTCGCGGTGGAAATGCTCTACCTGGCCAGCCGTGGCCCAACGCACACCGCGCCGGCACTGTTCGGCCGCACCAATGCGGTGGAAACCCCGGCGCCGGCACTGTGGCTGACCAGCACGCTGATCTCTGCGCTGCTGCTGGTGGCCTTCCTCAACGCCTCGGGCTACAACGCGCTGATCCAGTTGGCCACCTCGATGGCGCTGATCCCCTACCTGCTCTGCGCCGGCTTCTGCCTGAAGCTGGTGGCGCGCCGCCCGCACTCGGGCGCGATGCTGGCGCTGGCGCTGTTGGGGACGCTCTACGGGGTCTGGCTGATCTACGCCGCCGGGCTGAAATACCTGCTGCTGTCGATGATCCTCTACGCGCCGGGCCTCGGCTTCTTCCTGCATGCCCGTCGCCAGCGCGGCCTGCCGGCGTTCGGCAATCGCGCCGAAGGCAGCGTCGCGGCGCTGGTGCTGGTCCTCGCGCTGGCGGCGCTATGGATGATCGGCAGCGGTCGGCTGAGCCTCTAGCTCAATGATTGACCGTATGCGCCAGCATCACCGACAGCTGGCACAGCGGCCGACCGCTCTCCTCGCGCCACTGGTTGAAGGCTCCCTGGACGGCCGCCAGGTCCTTGAGGCTGGTGGGCGGTTTGTCGATGATCTCCTGGGCCTTCAGCGCGGCGACCATGTCGTCGCTGGGAATGAAGGTATCCTTGCCGGCCATCCGCAGGAAACGCGGCGCCGACAAGCCGCCGAGCTGGTTGCCGCGCTTGGACAGCAGCTTCCACAGGCCGACGATGTCGGTTTCCGGCCAATCCGCGAGGAAGTTGCCGAAGCTGCCATGCTCGCGGGCCAGGTCGAGCACCATCTGCGCATTGCGCGGCACGCTCTTGAGCTTGCCCAGGTGGCGGATCAGGCGGGCGTCCTGCATCAGCCGCTCGAGATGCTCGGCGCTCATGAGCACGACCTTCTGCGGATCGAAGCCGAAGAACACTTCCTCGAAGGCCGGCCACTTGGCGTCCACCAGGCTGTGCTTGAGGCCGGCGCGGAAGATCCGCAGGCTGATCAGCGACAGGTAGCGGTCGTCACCCACCGCGCGCAGCTCGGCGGCGCTCTTCGGCTGCGGCAGGCGCGCTTCCAGCGCCTCCCTGGAGCCGAAGCGGTTCAGGCAGTATTCGTACATCCAGGCGTAGTCGCGCATCGGGAATCCTTGCAGACCGGAGAGAAGAACTGACCCGCGGCGCGGCTCAGAGGTTCATCACGTCGAGGAAGCGCGGCGTGGCGTTCTCGTCGATGCGCAGGTTGGCGAAGTCGAACAGGTTGCGGTCGGCCAGTTGCGACGGCACCACGTTCTGCAGGGCGCGGAACATGATCTCGGTACGCCCCGGCGACTTGCGTTCCCATTCCAGCAGCATTTCCTTGACCACCTGGCGCTGCAGGTTCTCCTGCGAACCGCAGAGGTTGCAGGGGATGATCGGGAACTCCTTGAGCTGGGAATAGGCCTCGATGTCCTTCTCGCTGCAATAGGCCAGCGGCCGGATCACCACGTTGCGCCCGTCGTCGGCCAGCAGCTTCGGCGGCATGGCCTTCAGGGTGCCGCCGTAGAACATGTTGAGGAAGAAGGTTTCGAGGATGTCGTCGCGATGGTGACCGAGGGCCATCTTGGTCGCGCCGATCTCGTCGGCGAAGGTGTACAGCGTGCCGCGGCGCAGGCGCGAGCACAGCGAGCAGGTGGTCTTGCCTTCCGGGATCTTCTCCTTGACCACCGAGTAGGTGTCCTTCTCGACGATGTGGTACTCCACGCCGATCGACTTCAGGTACTCCGGCAGGACGTGCTCGGGAAAACCGGGCTGCTTCTGGTCCATGTTCACCGCGACGATCTCGAAGCGGATCGGCGCGACCTTCTGCAGGTAGAGCAGGATGTCGAGCATGGTGTAGCTGTCCTTGCCGCCGGACAGGCAGACCATGACCTTGTCGCCATCCTCGATCATGTTGAAGTCGGTGATGGCCTCGCCGGCCAGGCGGCGCAGGCGCTTCTGCAGTTTGTTCTGATTGACCGAAAGGGTGCCCATGGTGCTCTGGAATCCGGGTGTTCGAGGAGAAAAGCTGGCTATTTTACGCACAAATCGGCAAAGCCGAATCAGCGCTCATAACTAATTGATATGCAAAGGAAAAATCTAGGACGTCTCGGCAAGTGTCGAAGAACTGTCGAAATCCGCCAGCGGGTTGAGTCGAATAGCGTCCCGCAGGTATTCCGGCGACAAATGCGCATAGCGCATGGTCATGTTCAGCGACGAATGCCCAAGAATCTCTTTCAGCGCCAGGATGTTTCCACCGTTCATCATGAAGTGGGAAGCGAACGTATGGCGTAGCACATGGGTGCACTGCCCTCTTGGCAGTACGATACCGCAACGCTTCACCATCCGTGCAAACGCCTCCCGACAAGAGGGAAAGCGATTCCGACCGGCGAAATATTTCTCAAGTCGAGCCTGCAAGTCTGTCGAGATTGGTACGGATCGAACACGCTTTGATTTGGTATTGGAGAAGACCACCGATCCATCCCGGACCATGGGCAGAGTCAACCCTTGCGCTTCCGACCAGCGAGCCCCCGTCGCCAAGCAGACCTCTGAAATCAATGCCAAGTGGGGAAAGGTCGAATAGTCCCGGAGCGCTGACACCAACACCGCTACCTGATCCTTAGACAGGAACGATACAACCGACTGTTGAGGCTTCAACGGCTTGAGACGATCCAAAGGATTCGGATAGTCGATATCGCCGAGCCTACGAAGCTCGGTGAATACTGTTTTCAGATACGAATAGCGAACGTTGATAGACCTAGGTAAAGCGCCCTCCTCCAACTCACGCTTCCTGAACGCGACCAGATCAGCAGTGGTGAACCTCTGCCCCACCGGGTCGCCCAGGCGAGACGCGATCAGCAATAGCAGATTCTTACGACGCCTCCCGCTGGTAATCGAGTGCCCATGCAATTCATACCAACGCTCTATAAGTTCCGACAGCAGTCGCTTATCTTGCTGAACGGGGTTCCACTCCCGCTGTCGCGCATGCTTTGTCCGCACCATCGCCTCAAACCGCTGGGCTTCGCCCTTGGTCTTGAAACGCTTCCTAAAACGCTTGCCTTTGATCGGTTCAACGTCGGCCAGCCAGCGGCCATCCTCAAGCTTGGTGATCGCCATCAGATCGCGTATCCCCGCCGTAGATACCGATCACACATGAGCTTGTGGATATGCCTTTCCAGATCGCGACGAGTCCAACCCTTGGCGAGATAGTGGTCTTCGATAACGTGCCAGAACTCCAGTTTGCGGGCGGACTCAATAGCCTTTTTTGCAGGGATGCGCTCCCGCGCAATCAGGCTGATGAACTGGCCGAGGAACATCTCGCAGTTACGCCCACTGAAGCCCTTGGCGGTCTTGTAATAGCGCCGGTACTCGGTGCGCTCGATCAGCGGATCGCACTCGACCTGGACGCGGGCGTCCTGGCTGATCAGGCTCCAGAACGGATCGTAGACCGCCGTCCGGCTCAGCAGCTTGAAGCTTTCACAGGCGTAGTTCCACAGTCCTTGCAGGTGCGGGCAAAGCCCCTCATAGGTGCGGCAGCCAATGACCTCCCCCGAGGCCATACGCGAGCCTTCGGAGAACTGCTGGACGATGGAGTGATGGAAGCGGAATTCGAGCCGCCACACCGTTTCCAGGGGGTTATAGGCCGGGTCGCCATCGCCGAACGGATCCCCGTTCAGGGTGGCCCACACGCTTTCCCAATAGTCGAGCTTGTCGGTGGCCCGAGCCTGGAGGGTCTTGTTATAGATCGACAGTTGCAGGCCGTTGGCCGAGCCGAACATGTACGTCTCGCCACGCCCGTAGACCGAGGCGTTGCCGTCGAATTCGATCCGCTCGATCCCGCTGATTTGCCGCACCCGACGCGAGCGGCAATGCATGCGATCCACCAGATCGCGAGGCGGTTTCCAGCCTTGTACGTCCAGGGCGATATGCACAGCGGCTTGGTTGGTCTCGCAGTGGCTCAGCACGGCAGCGGCCAAGTCATCCAGCACGCCCTGGAGGATATGCGGGTCGGCACCGTCGAGGGCATGGGGCGACACCTCGATCTTGAGGTGCGAGCCAAGGGTATCGACCTTGATGTTGTGATTCTTGATCAGCAGGATCAGCCCCAATTCTGCGTTCTGCAGACGGTACTGATAGCCGGAGTCGCGACCGATACGGCCCTTGGACCATTCGTAGCCGGCGAACTCGACCACATCCACCGAGAGGTCAAACAGCGCCATGACTTCCGGGCGCAACTTGCCGTTGTACAACTGCCGCACCGTATCCACGCCGCAACGCAGAATGCGCACGCCTGACAGATCAGTGAACGCCCCCGTCATGGAATCAACGAAGAGCCGTCCCTTGGGGGAATCCAGCAGTTGTCCGTCGGGTTGCAGCAGGAGGCGGTTTTGATGGGTCACTTTCTTCATGGTTTCACCTAACAATGTCCATTAATGTCCAAATCGCGGGGTGCTTATCTGACGTGTTACAGGGGCGTCGGCCGCGCCTTCGGCCTATCGCTCATGCCTTGCGCTCCCGGCCGGCGGCGCGGCCCGCCCCTCATGGCGGCACCCCTACCGCCGCTAGCGCCGTCATCACCGACCACCAGTGATGCAGCGCCCAGCCCATCGCCACCGGAACGAGGAATTCCCAATCGATCATTTGTGCCTCCAGGGCCGCGAGGCATATTCGGAATCGGGGACGATGGTCAGCGGCGATTGGCCCCTGGCCGGTGCGTCTGCGGACGCGGCGACAGGCGCTGCCGGAACGACGCTGGCCACCGCGCCGGGCTGCCTCCCGGTACAGGTGACGGTCTGTTTCCACTCCTCATAGCGAAGCTCTACGACGCACTCGCCCTTGGGCGTTACCCGGTAGCCGGAGCCGATCAGTTGCCAACTGGTGAGTTCCAGGCGCCGGCCCGTGGGATCGTCCAGGGCGAACATGTAAATGTCGCCCCGCGACTTGCGGTAGGCGTGGGCAAGGATGGAGATCCGCCGATCGGCGAAGGGATGGGCGTTCAGATCAACAGGCGCAGCAGCAGGCCCATCAGGTACAAGCCCAGGAGGAAGAAAGCTATTCGCAGCAGGACGCGTTGGAGCAGCCACAGCAGCGGGCGCAGCAGGGGCTTGAGCAGGGTCGCCAGGAGCGTCGGCAGGTGTCGCAGCAGCCGGAGCGCCAATCGTGCGCAGAGGCCCCATATACCAGACAAAGCCAATAGTGCCGGCCAGCAATGCCAGTAGAAGAACCAGCTTAGGCGACCGGAAGAGGCTCTTGCCCGCCTTGGTGTCTTGGGTCTTGCCGGTGGCCGTGGACTGGTAGAGGGCGAAGGTCTGCTTTCGGATTCGCTTGTATTCGATGATGGTGCCATCGGCGGGCGGACGGTTGAGTTGGGCGTCATGCTGGGCCTCCTTGTAGCGGCCAGGGATGCCGATCACCGCGAGGTTGGAATGCTTGTAGGCCATCTCGCAGGTCATGCGGATGTCGTCGCGGATGTAGGAGATGTTCGGCGTGGTGAGGACGATGTCCCAGTTGAAATGCCGGTGCCGGGTCCAGGCGTCGAGCCAGCCCATGGGACGGTCGGCGGCGTGGGCCGCTTCCGGTCCACCGGGGTAGTCGAAACGCTCGAGGTCTTTTTCCCGCCAGGACTTGGGAAACAGCAGTTGGGTTTCGTCGAAGATCAGGAAGGCCCCGCGGGGCGCCCACTGAAACCACGTGCGCATCTTTTCGAGGTCTTCCAGCGACTCCAGATCGAGGTTGATGATCTCCGCCGTGTTGGGCAGGTCCGGAAAGACCTGATAGGCCCGCTCCAGGGTGAAGCCGCGCACGTTGGTGATGATCACCCGTCCGTCTTTCAGCGCGGGCACGGCGTCATCCTGGATCGCGCCGGAGGTCTTGTAGGAGCCATTGGGGCCGTGATGGATCTTGATCGACACGGATCACCTCCCAATGAACGGCACGAAGCGCATGCAGAAGCGCGTCGCCGCCGCGACCATGATGATGTTCAACGCCTGCGGCACGCCGAAGAAGGCCAGCCCCGCCGCAATCGGCCCCGGCAGCGCGGCATACATGCTGCGGATCATCTGCGGCACGCCGAGGCTGTCGATCAGTTCGCGGGCGGCGGTGTAGCTGACATCGATCAGCAGGATCAGGGTCTGGAGCGCGGCGTACATCGACGCCTTGGTGGCGACCACCAGTCCGTCGCGCACGAAGTCATAGATGCCTTGGGCGAAGAAATCCCAGATCCACTGGAAGAAGGCGATGATCTGATCGAGAAAACCGGAGAGCCATTCCATAGGGTCAGTCCTTCAGCAGAATGAGGGCGGCGATCAGCGCGGCCATCAGCAGCAGCGCCACGCGCAGGCTGGAGAGTTGGCCGGCGTAGTCGGAGATACAGAGGGAGTAGGACTTGCCCCAAATGGTCATGGACTCGCAGGGCAGCTGCCCGCCGCCTTCCGCCAGGTTGAGGTCGAAGGCGCCCTTCATCTGATCGACGTTGGCCTTCACCTTGGTCTTGAGTTCTTGCTTGGCTTCCTCGACCTTCTTTTCCCAGGTGGCGATGGCGTCATCCCAGGTGCCGGGCGTGGGCTCCTTGAGTTCGCCGCCGGGGCCTTCGGGGCCGGTGGAGCAGTTCTCTTTCGCCGGGTCGCATGTACCGTTGCCATCGCCGCCCGTGCCGCTGCCGTCACCGTCGCCGCTACCCTCGCCCCCGCCGTTGCCGTCCCCTCCCCCGCTGCCGTCGCCGCCATTGCCGGTGCCACCGTCATTGCCGCCGCCGTTGTTGTTTCCACCGCCATTGCCATCGCCGCCACCGTCGCCATCACCCCCCGGCGTGGTCGGGTCGGTTGGATCCGTGGGATCGGTCGGGGTCTTGACGCAGGTAGTCCCCGACCACGACCAGCCGGGCGGGCAGCCGGGGTCGTTCGGGTCGGAAGGATCGGTGTTCGGGGTGTCGGGTGGGTTCAGCGAATCGCCGGTCTGCGCGAAGGTGTAGGAATCGGCACCGCAATTCTGTCCGGTGCCCTTGAGGATGTAATTGCAGAAGCCGGTCGTGGTGGAGCCTTTGACCAGATAGCAACTGGCCGGGCTGGGGTTGCCGCCGTACTCGCAGCTTTGATAACAGGCGCTCGGTGCGCCGCCGTCGCCGACATAGTTCCGCCCGCCCGAGGTGACAACAGGCGAGTCCGGGCCCTTGGCCGGGAACAGTTCGCCTTCCTTGCATTCTTCGGGCGGCGGTTTGCAGGCGCCATCGGCCGGATCGAGTTCTTGCTCTGAAGGACAGCTATCGCCAGTCAAAACAGCATCAGTCGAATAACTGTTAACACCTATATGGACAATGCATTGCACCCACCTGTCGTTAACCCTATTCATGGTCTTTCTGTACTCAGGAGACCAAGTATCAAAGTAGGACTGACAAGCTGCTGCATAGGATGGAAAGAAGGCCGTAGGCCGCCCACCTATATCAATTTTCCATCGATAGATTTCAGCGCTCGCCAAGGGATGCCACAGCAGAGAGACCAGCAGACCCAGCAGCGAAAGAAGTCGGCCAAGGCCGGAACGTGCGTTGTTACTCATCCAGTCACCCATGAAAAAGCCCCCTGCCGGAAACTCCGGAGGGGGCTTCCGCCTCGGTCTGTTCGGTTAGAAGAATTCGCCGGTCCGGTACCCGGTGATGAAGGCGCCGGCGAAGAACGCCCCCAACCACACCGACCAGAGCACCCGTTACGCCTTGCGCAACATGCTGTAGATCAGGCCGGCGACGGCCAGGATCACCAGGGCGCCGACGATGTAGCCGCCAATGGCCTTCATATCGCCCTGCCCATCGGTGATCGCCGATTCCACCGCGCTGGTGTCGATCACTGCGGCGAAGGCCGGCAGCGAAGTCGCGGCAGTGACGGAACCGGCGATGCACAGGTTGCGGAACGAGGCGACCGGGCTGAACTTGGCGATGCGTTGCTTCATTGCTTTCATGGTGTTTCCTCTCTACTTGGCTTTACGAAGAAGTGACGCGACCCAGCCAATCAAAAGCCCCGTCACGAACGATCCCAGGACGCCAGCGGCACCGATGCCGAAGGCTTCCGGGGAGAAACCACCGTTGACCAGGATGTCCACGTATCCAGCGGCCTCGGGCGGCATCAGGTAGGCCTGCTGCCATGCGAGTTCGCGACACGCCATAAAGCCCTCGGGGGTCGAGGTCCACGCGGTACACACCTGCACAGCGACAACGCCTGACATAGCGATCAGTCCTCAAACAGGCAGGGAGGCCGCTAGGCCGTCGATCCAGCCCCAGGCGTAGCCGGTGGCCAGACCTACCGCGAACAGCGAGAGATAGCGGAGCATCGCGGCCTCCTAGGGCTTACGCCTTGGCGTCCGGGGACTTGTCTTGTTTGTCCTGGCCCTGCGGCTGCTGGGCCGGGCGCGGGGCTTGGGACTGTGCTTGCGGGCGGGCCGGGGCTTGGGCGGTCGGCGCCATCGGCTTGCCGCCCACGGCCAGCAGATCCACAAGGACCTGGGTATTGGTGATCCGACCGAAACGGTCTTGGGTCGGGCGGACCACGCTGGCGAACTTGCAGAGCACCGGCTGGCCTTCGAAGACGATGGCGTCCAGCAGGGTCGGCTCGATGTTGTATTCACTGATCTCGAAGCCCTTGGCGTTGCCACGGGCACCTTCCGGGATCGGGGCGATGGACTGGACCGAGGCGTAGATTTCCCCGGTCTTGGTCGAGGTATAGGTGTCGGTCTTGGTGACCCACAGTTCGACGACGCCGCCTTGGGTTGCAAACATGTTCATCGGTGTTTCTCCTTCATTTCGCCTTTTTCGGCGTGAGTTGTCCCGCTGCTGCAAATTCGGCTGTTTCGCCTTCATTCAGCGGTGTTGGGTGAAAGTGATTTGTGGGGCGACCCCTTCGGGCCGGGCTCTATTCGCTAGCGAACCAAGCCAACCACGGGTGTTCGTCTCAGCCCATTCGGGTAACGATCCCTATCGCAACGTCGTCTCCGACGGCCAAGGGGAACGCTTCCCCTTGGAACCCGCAGAGCAACACCAAGGGCTCTGCCCTTGTCATCCCGCTCTTGCCGCCGAGGGCTCGGGAGCGCGGGGCGGAGGAGCTGCCCCACACTCCCCAGCGGAGGCTGTTTCAGGGGGGAGGCGTTCAAGGGTGCGCTGCGCCCGTGCTTCCGTTCGCCGGAACGGTAAAGCTGTTCCGACGAGCCGGGAGCGCGGCCCTTGACCGGATCGGCCACGGTGCGGGCGGCCTGGATCAGGCAGAACAGGAGCAGCGCTTTCAGGGTGTCAGCGAGCATGGGTCAGCCCTCCAGTTGGAATGCTTCGCGCACGGGCACAAAGGGCGTGGGTTTCCCGCTGTCGTACACAACGTGCCAGTACTTCGGCGGACGCCGGGACGGGTCGTGTTTCGCGCAGAAGGAACGGGGACGGCAGAGCCAGCGGCCATCTTCCCGATAGGGCAGCCCAGGGGGCCGGCAGTCCGGACACGGCGACGGGCTGTGCAATGGGATGACCTGCCTTGCGGACCAGCACACAGAGCAGGCGCAGTCCGGGGCGTGGGTTTGGCGCAAGTAATTCGGAGACGACATGGTCAGCTTCCTCCTTATCTTGGCGAGCACGACCCCAGGCGAGAGCCTCAACCCGCAGGTCGGTCAGATAGGATTCTTCCGGCTGGGAGAGGTAGCCGGCGTCCATGAGGCCATCGATCAGCATCAGGGCGCGGTCGAAGGGTTCGCTAGGGTGCTGTGCCGTTTGCAGCAGATAGCCTTCCAAGAAGGTCAGCAGCGCATGGATAGGGTTGCCTGACAGCATCAGAACTCCTCCTTTTCCATCAGCTGATGGGTGAAGAGCGCAACATTGACCATCACGTGCTTGCCGATCTTGTGCGCGGGGAGATAGCCCTTACGAATCCATCCACGGACGGTTTCGTGGTCTTCCCCCATGCCAATCCAGTTCGCGAAGTCCCGCCACGGCAACACCGGGGGCGCCGCGCGAAGGTCTTGAGCCTTGATTTCTTCCACTTCCATGGCCTTTGCTGCACTATGTTGGTCTATAGAGGACTATGGTCTTGGACTATGTCCATTGACTATGTGCAAACAATAGCTCTTGGACTATGTCATGTACATAGTCCAAATAATGATTAATACCTATTAAATGAGCATTACAGATAGAGCTTTGCTATTGATTGGCCGTAGTAACCTAAGCGCCCTGACCAGAGCAGGCGCGACGGACTACAACCGATGGGTAAGCATCAAGCGAGGGAAGGCCAGAGTGGGCGCGGACGAGATTGAAATCCTCGGCAGTGTCTACCCTGCATATCGATGGTGGCTTACCACAGGCGAAGTCATGCCGGAGATTGGGCAAACAAGCCCTGACTACGACGAAGCCAACCGAAACTTGACCAGTCAAAGCGCGGGATAGCGATCACACAGGAAGTGGCTAGGCGTTGGTATGCCCGAGAAAGGCGGGATTGTTGAAGGATTGGCGTGAAGCCAACTATCAGGAAAGGGAACCCATGCAGGTTGATACAGATGAAATTCGTGCCCCTTGGGCACCCCGCGTTCACGCAATTGGGCGCTTCGAATGGCTAGCCATAATCACTATTGGCGTGACCCTCGGTGGCTTACTAAAGGATGGGATAGAACTCGCAATCGCCAAAGCTGTAGCGGAGCGATATCTCTATGAGGCTGGCCAGGAGATGAAACGCTCTAGCGAACGAATGCGACAAGATGCCGAAGCCATCAGACAACGCACAGCCCAACATAGAAACGAGTCTGAAAAAAAACGTCTTCAAGAACAAGCCGAAAATGAACGTCTGAATAGACTAAATAGCCCCGCGTGCAAGTTCTGGACAGAGCAGAATAATCGAAGTCCAACCCAGAAAACTAGAGATGGAGTCAGCCGAAGCTGTCCACAGTCTGAAATTTAAACTTATATAAGCCAGGCTTTTAAACTAATCTTTATCAAGCTACATAGAAGACTCTTAATCTCTAGCTTCCTTCTGCGCAAATGCAGCCCACTTACTAAAACGATTGCCATCAATAGTAGCAGCCTCAGCTATTGTTCCTGCAAGTTTTCTTTTAAGCTCATTTTTTGTGTAGCCGTAGTCAGGACTCTTTCCATCGAGAGCATCAGAAATTCGCCGAGCCGCCATGAGTCGAGCAAACGGGACGACAAGCTCACCGTTTAGTTTAACTACCCCGGTAATATGCGCAGGAGCGCCAAATCTAAAAACCTTTGTTTTTTCTATCGCCAGTTTGTAGCCATACCTGCTTACAATTATCTTTAGCTTAGACTTAAGCTCGCGAGGTATTCGGTCACCAGAGAAAGTTAAATCATCTATATAGCAGGTGAATTTTAGATCATATGTTTCTGCAAGCGCCGCGCACTCATCAAACATACCCTTGGCAACCCAAAAGGATAACAACGGGCTAAGCAAACTGCCTGTAGGCATAACTCCATCGCAGGTAACTAGGCGTGCTAATTTTCCTGCAATATCTGTTGGGCATTTCAATGCCCCTAAAAAAAACTCGTGAACCAAATGATATTTAGTGGACTCATAAAACTTACTTATATCGAAGGTTGCTGTCTGCCTTGATCTGGCATGAAACGCAGCATTTGTTTGATAAGATCGCCCTTTTACTGCGCCTTGCACATAGTCCGGATATTTTACACGACGAAGAAAAGAAAAGATCTTAGCATGGACCCGCCGAAGCCTATTCATAGGCACTTGGACTGCGCGCTTTTTCCGGGGCTTTTTAGTGAATGGGTTCTCAGACTGGGAAATTGTGAATTTCTTATAGTTACTTTCGGACCTTAATAGCAGTCGTAGGTCTTGCAAGCTAAGACCTAAGATTTCCGCCAGGCGTTTTTCCGATCCGATCTTGTAAAGCCTGCACTGATCTAATTCTAAACTGTTATCTGGCTTGCGCTCTACTCTTTTGCTTTTCCCTGGCTGCATTTCGCTTTTCATTCCATTCAAGCAAAGAAACAATAGTTTTAGCTATTCCAAGGCGCAACGAGTCTGTTGGTCGAGGGGAGTTAAGATTTTCAGAGAAAAAAAGAATTGAAGATAAAGGGATGTCGAAGTAATCGCTATATTTCTGCAGCAGATCTATTGAGGGCTGCTTCTTACCTGATTCAATCTCAGACAAATATGAGTTTGAAAGGCCTAACTCAGCCGACAACTCGGTCTGGGACATATCGTAATAGGAACGGATTAATTTAAGTGCTTTGCACAGCATTTGCACACCTCATATGGATGTGGCAACAGCGGGGTAGGTTATTCATCAAGCCATGAAGCAATCTTACTCCAAAACTTATCAATCAGTGGAAGCCATATCACAAGCAGCTTAACCAAGCTGAAACAAGCATTGAGTAGCTTAGATCGCTTCTTTGCCTTCTGTTTAACCAGGCACAGTTCTGCGGTTTTTTCGTCATTAGGTTGCATTTAAAAGCTCCTGTAAGGGTTTGCGTTGGCTCACGGGTGTGAGCCAACCTCTCGAAGCAACCTTTACAAGCCCAATGACGGATGATTGAACTGTACTTTTCCCCCTCGCTGAAACCACCTGGCTTCGTGCTCTCGACGAAGCCTGACTAGGCCGATCCGATGACACACGCGATACCACGCGCCACGTCGGGGCCAAAAATTAGAGACTCAAGGCCTCCACGGTGTCGAAGCACCAACAGCAATCGAGAAATCATCGACCGCAGACTCATAGTCTCAGGATGCTTCACGAAAGTCAAAATAATTTTCGCTGATAGCGAAATTATTTTTCATGGGAGATGTTGGCACGTGTCGAAAAAGTGTCGAAATCACTGGCTAACAATGGCCAGTAATGACCACATGATGAATCCCAACACAAGCCCCCCACCCAGCATTGCCTAGCGTTGGCCAGTTATGACCAACACCCCAAACGGCTCTGCACTTCTACGCACAAAGCGACGCCGACCCCAGCCCCTCCCGACGCCCGATGCTAGTCTTGCCTCATGACTCCCGACCTCGACCACCGCCTCGACCTCGCCGGGCAGATCCTCTGCCTGCTGCGCGAGCATCCCGAGGGGCTTTCCGAATACCAGTTGATCCAGCTGCTGAAGGCCCGCCATTCGACGCATATCCCCCATCGCGAACTGGCCGACAAGCTGGTGCTGTTCCGCACCCATTTCCTCCTGTTCAACGCGCTCTACCACCTGCGCGACCACCTCTGGGCCGAGCACGAGGCGCACCTGGAGATCAGCCCGCTGAGCCTGCGCCTGCATCCTTACGTGGATGGCACGCAGGCGCTGGAACAGGGCGATCCGCTGCGCGACTACTACCTCGACCTGCGTCACCTGGGGGAGACCAGCGAGGCCGACGTCGAGCGGCTGCTGCAGAGTTTCTGGACGCGCATGCAGGGCAGCGAGGAGAAGGCTGCCGCCCTCGCCCTGTTCGAGCTGGAGGGCGCGGTCGACTATCCCGCCATCAAGCTGCGCTACCGGCAACTGGTCAGCCAGCACCATCCCGACCGCGGCGGCAGCACTGCGCGCCTGCAATCGATCAACAAGGCAATGGAAATACTGCAACGCTATTACAGCCGGCCGTGAAGCTTCGATTTGCTCTAAACCCGCGAGCGACGCGGGCTCGGGCCGTTCCTATACTGCGACATAAGGTCGCATAGGTCGGCCGAGCACCGGGTGGCGCTGTCCATGCGCGCCCGGCGCTTCGCTGGGGGGCGACCACATAAGAACGAGGAGGAAACGGCATGATCCATCATGTATGGGGCTCTTCACCCATCCCGATCAGGAATGGCAGGAAATCCGTGGCGAAGAAGAAAGCATCAGCCACATGTACCTGACCCACATCCTGATCCTGGCTGCCATTCCGGCGATTTCCGCCTATATCGGCACGACCCAGGTCGGCTGGGTGGTCGGCGGCGGCGATCCGGTCAAGTTGACCCAGGCCAGCGCGTTGCAGATGACGGTCCTCACCTACCTGGCGATGCTCGCCGGGGTGGCGGTGATGGGCGCGTTCATCCACTGGATGGCGCGGACCTACGACGCCAACCCGAGCCTGACCCAGTGCATCGTGTTCGCCGCCTACAACGCCACGCCGCTGTTCATCGCCGGGCTGGCGGCGCTGTATCCGCACCTCTGGCTGGGAATGATCGTCGGGGTGGCGGCGATCAGCTACACGGTCTACCTGCTCTACGTGGGGATTCCCACCTTCATGAACATCCACAAGGACGAAGGCTTCCTGTTCTCCAGCTCGGTGCTGGCGGTGGGCCTGGTGGTGCTGGTGGCGATGATCGCCCTGTCGGTGATCCTCTGGGGCAGCGGGGTCGGCCCGGAATACACCAGCTGACGTCCAGCGAACGCATCGTACGACCGGGCCGCGGGCAACCGCCGCCCGGTTTTTTCTTGCCCGCCGCCGCGCTTGCCTGATCCTGCACCCCGGACGAGCGGTCGTCCCGACGCCTGCGCCCGCCCTCCTGTCTCCGGCATAATCGCCCGCTGCTGGAGTCTTCCCGAATGCCCGAACACCTCAACGCCCGCGTCGAGGCCTGCTATCGGCAGGCCGAACACTTCTTCCAACGCAGCTTCCCCCGCCCGACCGTCAGCTTCCGCCTGCGCGGCCAGAAAGCCGGGGTCGCCCATCTCGACGAGAACCTGCTGCGCTTCAATCCCCAGCTGTACCGCGAGAACCGCGAGCACTTCCTGGAACAGACCGTGGCCCACGAAGTCGCGCACCTGATCGCGCACCAGTTGTTCGGCCCACGCATCCGCCCCCACGGCGAGGAGTGGCAGTTGATCATGCGCGGCATCTACGGCCTGCCGCCGGACCGCTGCCACACCTACGCGGTCAAGCGCCGCGTCACCACCCGCTACCTGTACCGCTGCCATTGCCCGGAGCACAACGACTTCCCGTTCTCCCCGCAACGCCACACCCTGGTGGCCAAGGGGCGCCGCTACTACTGCCGGCGCTGCAAGGCGACCCTGGTGTTCACCGGCGAAGTGCTCCGCGAGTGATTCAGGCGATGGCCCCGGCCGCCTTCAGCTCGGCGATCCGTTCGGCGGAGTAGCCCAGGCCTTCGAGCACCGCCACGGTGTCGGCGCCGAGCGCCGCGCCGATGTGGCGAGGCGCCGGCAGGCCGGCGGAAAACTTGATCGGACAGGCCATCTGCGCCTGGCTGCCGCCGTCCGCCAGCGGCACCCGGGCGACCAGCCCGCGCGCCTGCAACTGCGGGTGTTCCAGCGCCTCGGAGAGCGGCAGCAGCGGCTCCACGCAGGCATCCAGGGCGGCGAACACCGCCTGCCATTCGGCGAAGTCGCGTTTCTCGAACTCCATCTCGATCTCGCGCTTCAGCGCCCGCTGCTCTTCCGGCTTCGGCGACAGGCCGCGGGCGGCCAGTTCCGGGCGGCCGATGGCGGCGCAGAACTGCTGCATGAACTGCGGTTCCAGGCTGCCCACCGAGAACCAGCGGCCATCGCGGGTGCGGTAGTAGTCGTAGAAGCTGCCGCCGTTCAGCGCCAGCGCCTCCATCTCCGGCTCGACCCCGGCCGCGAGATAGCCTGCACCGGCCATGCCGTTCAGGCTGAAGGCGCAGTCGGTCATGCTGATGTCGACGAACTGCCCCTCGCCGGTCTGCTGTCGGTGGATGACCGCCGCCAGCAGGCCCATCACGCCATGCAGCGAACCACCGGCGAGGTCCGCCAGTTGCACCCCCAGCGGCAACGGGCCACGCTCGCGGCGCCCGGTGTAGCTGGCGACGCCGGCCAGCGCCAGGTAGTTGATGTCATGCCCGGCGCGCTCGCGGTACGGCCCGGTCTGGCCGTAGCCGGTGATGGCCACGTAGATCAGCCGCGGGTTCGCCGCCTTCAGCGCCTCGTAGCCGACGCCGAGCTTGTCCATCACCCCCGGACGGAACTGTTCGAGGACGATGTCGTATTCGCGTACCAGCTCCAGCACCACCTCGCGCGCGCCCTGCCGCTTCAGGTCGAGGCCGATGGAACGCTTGTTGCGGTTCAGGTAGGCATGGCTGGCCGAGGTGCCGTCGACGTGCGGCGGCAGCACCCGCACCAGGTCCATGCGCCCGGGCGACTCCACGCGCAGCACGTCCGCCCCCATGTCGGCCAGCAGCAGCGAGGCGAACGGCCCCGGCAACAGGGTCGAGAAATCCAGCACTTTCAACGATGACAACGGGCCTTTCATGCTCCCTCCTCTGGGTCGCCGGGCATTGGTCGGGATCGCCTGCCGAGCAGCCTATCCACCCGCCGCGCGGCGCGACATGGCCGTGGCGTCAGAGCTTCATGCCGCGGCTGATGATCTCTTTCATGATCTCCGAGGTACCGGCGAAGATCCGCTGGATGCGGGCGTTGGCGTACATCCTGCAGATCGGATACTCCCACATGTAGCCCCAGCCGCCATGCAGTTGCACGCCTTCGTCGACCACCTTGCCCAGCAGCTCGGTGGTGAACAGCTTGGCTTCGGCGGCGACCTCGGGGGACAGCTTCTTCTGGTTGTGGTCCATCACGCAGCGGTCGGTGAAGACCTGCGCCACGTCGATCTGGGTACGCATTTCGGCGAGCTTGAAGCGGGTGTTCTGGAAGTGCGCGACCGGCCGGCCGAAGGCCTGGCGCTCCTTCACGTAGTCGATGGTCGCCTGCAACGCCGCCTCGGCCCCGGCCACCGCGCCGCAGGCGTTGGTCAGGCGCTCCTGGGCGAGCATGTTCATCAGGTAGAAGAAGCCGCCCTTGGCGTCGCCCAGCAGGTTTTCCTTCGGCACCCGCACATTGTTGAAGAACAGCTCGGCGGTGTCCTGGCTCTTCATGCCGAGCTTCTTCAGGTTGCGCCCGCGCTCGAAGCCTTGCATGCCGCGCTCCACCAGGAACAGGCCCATGGCGTGCTTGTTCGCCGGATCGGTCTTCGCCGCGACGATCACCAGGTCGGCCAGCAGGCCGTTGGAGATGAACACCTTGGAGCCGTTGAGCAGCCAGTGGTCGCCCTTGTCCACCGCGGTGCTGCGCATGCCGGCCAGGTCGGAGCCGGCGGACGGCTCGGTCATGGCCACGGCGAGGATGGTCTCGCCACGGACGATCCCCGGCAACAGGCGGGCCTTCTGCTCGGCGCTACCGTATTCGGCGATGTACGGCCCGCACAACGCCGAGTGCAGCGGGATCATGAAGCCCGGCTCGTTGATCCGCGCCAGCTCCTCGCACATGATCTGCTCGTAGCGGAAGTCCTTGAGCCCGGCGCCACCGTACTCCTCGTCCGCCCAGGGCAGCAGGAAGCCCATCTCCCCCGCCTTCCTCCAGACAGCGCGGTCGACCACCCCGGCCTCTTCCCAGGCGTCCTGGTGCGGCACCACCTCTTTGTCGAGAAAGGCGCGGAAGGCATCGCGGAACAGGTTGTGTTCGGTCTCGAAGATCTGCCGTTGCATGTACGGGGACTCCCTGCGGTCAGTGGTTCCGCAGGGTAGGCGGCGCCGGCCGGCGCCCTCAATGACGCGAGCGCTCAGGCTCGGTTGACCGAATCGGTCAGCTACCAGTCCATGCTCGCCGGCTGCACGCCCGGGTGGGACGGGAACAACGGCAGCACCTCCTCGGCCAGTTCCTGGATGACTTCCGCTGCCGGCCTGGCGGCGAACTGGATGCCCAGGGCGGCATGGTTGACGCCCGCCGCGCGCCATTCGCCGAGCAGCTCGATCAGGCCGTTGCGCCCAGTGCGCAGGACGTAGCCGCCGTGCAACGGCGTACGCGGATACGCCGGGTCGTCCACCAGGTCCAGCCATTCGTTGGTCATGTGCGGGCGGAACCCGCCGTCCGCGATGGACATCCTCCAGGCGCGGATCTTCCGGGCCAGGCGACGTGGTCCGGACGCATCGACAGTCGACTCCGGATAGGTCAGCCAGCCATCCGCCTGGCGTGCCAGCCAGTCCGCCGGCTGCCGCGCGGAGCCGGTGACGACCAGCGGGATGGCGCCGGCCGGCGGACGCGGCAACAGTTCGGCGTCGTCCAGCGTACCGAGCGGCGAGGCGACGTGCCGGCAGCCGTGCAGCAGTTGGCGCAGGTAGTCCAGGCCCTGGGCGAACCGCTCGCCGCGCTGCGCATGCTCCAACCCGTAGGCGGGGAACTCCACCGGCCGGTCGCCGGAGGCGAGGCCCAGCACCAGGCGTCCGCCGGACAACCGGTCGACGCTCGCCGCGGCCTTGGCCAGGTCGACCGGTTGGCGCAGGGCAAGCACCGCGCTGCCGGTGGCCAGGGCGATACGGCGGGTCCGCGCGGCCAGATAGCCAAGGTAGGTGAACGGGTCGAACACTTGTCCGGCATCGCCGAAGCGTGGGTCGAACAGCGGTACGTCGCGTACCCAGACGGCGGCGAATCCCAGTCGATCGATTTCTTCGACCAGCCGCGCCTGGCCCAGCAGCACCCGCATGTCGCCCTGGTAGAAACGCAACGGCAGGAACAGGCCCAGGGTCAGCGCGTCTGCGGCGAACATGCGCCGATAGCCAGGGTGCCCGACGAAGGCCGGCGCCGAGGCGCCTTGCAGCAGGGCGCTCATGGACCCACCGCCGGTTCCGGCAGGAGGATCCCGCGCTGCACCGCAGGCCGCAGGGCCATGCGCCGGTGCCAGTCGTCCAGGTGGCGATAATGGCTGAAGTCGAAGTCGACGATCCGCGCCGTATGGGTCCAGCCGAAGGTGGCGATATCGGCGATGGAGTATTGCTCACCGGCCAGCCAGGACCGTCCGGCCAGGCGCTGGTCGAGGGTGGCGAAAACCTCCTCGGAGAGCCGCCGATAGCGTTCGATGGCCGGCGGGTACCGCTCTTCGGCGAAGATCTCGAAATGCACGCGCTGGCCGAGGATGGGCCCCATGCTGGAAGCATGGAAAGTCAGCCAGGTCAGGGCCTCCCAGCGTTCCCGGGGGGCGTCGGGAAGCAACCGCCCGCTGGTCTCCGCCAGGTACTGCAGGATCGCCGCCGACTCGAACAGGGTGATGCCGGCGGCCCGGTCTACCAGCACCGGTATCCGGCCATGTGGATTCAGGCGCAGGAATTCCGGGCGGCGTTGCTCGCCATGGTCGATGCGAACGTGGTGCAGTGCGTAGGGCAGCCCCAGTTCCTCGAGGGCGATGGTGATCTTGAATCCGTTGGGTGAACTGTCGCTGTAGAGCTGGAGGGAAGGCATGGCAAGTATCCTTGCAGCGCTGGACTATCCGGCGCCTGGGCGATGGGGGCGGCGCCGACCGGGGAAACCGCCTCGGCCGCTTCCCGCACACCGAAGAAAGCAGCTAGGCTAAAGTCTCTCGTTTCGCCACACATGCTGAAGCCCGGGTCGGCGGATGAAAAACGATCCTTTCTACAACCTGTTTATAGAAAAACTGAATTCATGGGTGCCGTCCTCCCGCTCCTCGCGCTACGCGCTTTCGTCGAAACCGCCCGCCATGGCAATCTCACCCGCGCGGCCGCGGCCATGGGCGTCACTCCCGGCGCGGTAAGCCAGCAGCTCAGGGCTCTGCAGGCGCGCACCGGCGTCGTCCTGTTCCAGCGCTTCAGCCATGGCATGCGCCTGACGCCGGAGGGCGAGCAGGTCTATCCCGGCCTCCGCCAGGCCTTCGAGCAGATCACCGCGAGCCTTGCCCAGCTGGAGGCGATCAATGCCCGCCAGACCCTCACGGTCAGCACCGAGCCCTCCTTCGCCGCCACCTGGCTGGTGCCGCGCCTCGGTCAATTCAGCGCGTCGCACCCGCAGGTGGAAGTCCGCGTGGAGGCTACGGCACTGCTCGCCGACCTGCGCCGGGAACGAATCGACGTCGCCATCCGCCACGGGCTCGGCGACTACCCCGGACTCGACGTGCAGGCGCTGATGGCCCCGCCGCTGATCCCGGTGGCCAGCCCGCGCCTGCTGGCGGAAGGCCCTGAGATCCGCGAAGCGATCGATTGCCTGGCCTACCCGCTGTTGCAGGAGTCGGAGCGCAATGACTGGCGCCTGTGGCTGCGGGCGATGGGGGTGGAGGACGACCCGCGCAGCGAGAGAGGTCCGGCTTTCGCCGACGACCTGCTGCTGGTTCGCGCCGCCGAGGCCGGCCAGGGTATCGCGCTGGTACGGGAGATCCATGCCCGCGCCGAGATCGCCAGCGGCCGCCTGGCGGTCGCCCTCGAGCGGCCCTGGCCGAGCCGCTTCGCCTATTACGCGGTGAGCCTGCCAGGAGCGGCGCAACGAGCGCCCCTCTCGCTGTTCCTCGCCTGGCTGCGCGAGCAGGCCGCCGCCGAGGCATAAAAAAACCCGCCACGAGGGCGGGTTCGAAGGGCGGCAGGGAGCTCTTCACTTCCCCCTGCCGAACAGGTTTGAGCTTAGACCGCTTCGCGGCCGCCCACCGGAATATCGCTGGCAGGCGACGAAGCGTTGCCCTCGCCGGCCAGTTCGCGCTGCAAGGTGCCCTCGTCGAGCTGCTTGCACCACTTGGAAACCACTACCGTGGCCACGCCGTTGCCGACCAGGTTGGTCAGCGCGCGGGCTTCGGACATGAAGCGGTCGATGCCGAGGATCAGCGCCAGGCCGGCGACCGGCAGGTGGCCGACGGCGGAAAGGGTCGCGGCGAGCACGATGAAGCCGCTGCCGGTGACGCCGGCGGCGCCCTTGGAAGCGATCAGCAGCACCAGCAGCAGGGTGATCTGGTGGGTGATGTCCATCGGCGTATCGGTGGCCTGGGCGATGAACACCGCGGCCATGGTCAGGTAGATCGAGGTGCCGTCGAGGTTGAAGGAGTAACCGGTGGGAATCACCAGGCCGACCACCGACTTGTTGCAGCCGAGCTTCTCCATCTTGTCGATCATCCGCGGCAGAGCCGACTCGGAAGACGAGGTGCCCAGCACGATCAGCAGTTCCTCGCGGATGTACCTGATGAAGCGCAGGATGCTGAAGCCGTGGGCGCGGGCGATGCCGCCGAGGACGATGAGCACGAACAGGATGCAGGTGATGTAGAAGCACAGCATCAGCTGGCCGAGCTGCACCAGCGAACCCACGCCGTAGGCGCCGATGGTGAAGGCCATGGCGCCGAACGCGCCGATCGGGGCGACCTTCATGATCACGTTGATGATGTTGAACATCACGTGGGAGACGCGCTCGATGAACTCGAACACCGGCTTGCCGTAGCTGCCCAGGCGATGCAGGGCATAGCCGAAGAGCACGGAGAAGAACAGGACCTGGAGGATGTCGCCGTTGGCGAACGCGCCGACCACGGTGCCGGGGATCACGTTCATCAGGAAGTCGACGGTGCTCTGCTTCTCGCCGGCAGCGGCGTAGGCAGCGATCTTGCTGGTGTCGAGGGTGTTCGGGTCGACGTGCATGCCGGCGCCCGGCTGGACCACGTTGACCACTACCAGGCCGATGATCAGGGCCACGGTGGAGACGACCTCGAAGTACAGCAGCGCCATGCCGCCGGTCTTGCCGACCGACTTCATGCTCTGCATGCCGGCGATGCCGGTGACCACGGTGCAGAAGATGATCGGCGCGATGGCCATCTTGATCAGTTTGACGAAGCCGTCGCCGAACGGCTTCATCGCCACCGCCGTTTCCGGGTACCAGTGGCCGAGCGCGATACCGATGGCGATGGCGACCAGAACCTGCACGTACAGGCTCTTGTAGAAGGGTTGTTTGGTCATGGGCAGAGTCCTCACGGGGGCGCTTCGCCAGTTCCCTGGAACGCGCTCACCGGTAGCGTTACCCCCCTTGCTGGGGAGATTTTTTGTCGTGAACCGCCGCGGCGGAACCTTGCCCAGGCATTGCAGAGGCTGTGCCAGGATGCTCTTTCTCTAAATAAAATCCTTATATATCAACAAGTTAAATAATAAATGAAAATTGCATAGCGGGCTAAGCGTGGCGGATTACCGCCCGGCGGGCCGGCTGTGCCGCGCGAGCATGGCGGGAGTCCGCCACCACCCTTGTCGTCTTCCGGGTGGCGCCCTACCATCGCCGTTCCAACAACAAGGACGCCGCCATGCGTGAGCGCACCATCGCCAGCCATTTCGTCCGCGCCGCGTTGCGCGGGGCCACGCGCCAAGGCCTGGACGGCCCCGCCCTGCTGCGTCGCGCCGGCATCCAGCCGGCCCTGCTGGACGAACCGCGGGCACGCATCGCGCCGGAGCAGTTCACCCGCCTGATGCAGTTGCTCTGGGAAGTGCTGGACGACGAATACATGGGCTTCGGCGAAGTCCGCAGCAAGCGCGGCACCTTCGCCATGATGTGCCACACCCTGATTCATTGCCGGACCCTGGAAAAGGCCCTGCAGCGCGGCGAACTGTTCTACGGCCTGTTCCCCCAGGCGCCGCTGATCCACCTGCGGCGCGACGGCGACCTGGTGCGCCTGAGCCTCGAGGAACGCCACCTGTCGGACCCGGATCACTTCCTCGCCGAAAGCCTGCTGGTGATCTGGCACCGCCTCGCCAGTTGGCTGATCGGCCAGCGCATCCGCCTGGAGGAAGCCACCTTCAGCTACCCGGCGCCGGACCACCAGGCCGAGTACGACCTGCTGTTTCCCTGCCCCCGGCGGTTTTCCGCCGGCTGCACCAGCCTGCTGTTCGCCGCCCGCTACCTGGGCATGCCGCTGCTGCAGGACGAACGCACCCTCAAGCAGTTCCTCCAGCACTCTCCCGCCGACCTGCTGGCGCGCCCGGACGGCGGCGACAGCCTGACCAGCCAGATCCGCCGCCTGCTCGGCCGCGACTGCCGGCGCTGGCCAGACCTCGACCAGGTCGCCCGCCAACTGCACATGAGTTCGCAGACCCTGCGACGCCACCTGCGCGAGGAAGGCGGCAGCTTCCAGCAACTCAAGGACCACCTGCGCCGCGACCTGGCGATCTACCACCTGGGTCGGGACGAGCTATCGATCCAGGACATCGCCGAGCAGCTCGGCTTTTCCGAGCCCTCGGCCTTCCATCGCGCGTTCAAGAAGTGGACCGGCCTCACCCCCGGCGCGTACCGGCACCAGGCGGAAGCCTGAAGCTCAGCCCAGCTCCTGGCGACGAAGCCCGCTGCGCAGTTGGTCGAGCACCGTGGCGAACGGCTGCGGCCGACCGACCGCGTAGCCCTGGGCGAAATCCACCCCGAGGCGCGCCAGGTGATCGAGGATTTCCCGGCTCTCGACGAACTCGGCCACGGTCACCGCGCCCAGGCGGTGGGCGATCTGGTTGATGGAGTCGACGATGGCCTGGTCCACCGGGCTCTTGTCCAGGTTGCGGACGAAGCTGCCGTCGATCTTGATCACGTCGACGACAAAATTCTTCAGGTAATTGAAGGAACTCAGGCCGGAGCCGAAGTCGTCCAGCGCCACCTTGCAGCCGAGGTCGCGCAGCTTGGCGACGATCCGCGAAGCCACCGACAACTGGTTCATCAACGCCGTCTCGGTCAGCTCGAAGTACAGGCGCTCCGGCCTCAGCGGCGAGTGTTCGATGCGATCCAGCAGGTAAGGCAGGAACAGCGGGTCGTTGAGCGAGTTGCCGGACAGGTTGATGCCGATGCTCAGGCCCTCCACCGCGGCGATCCGCGCGCCGAAGTTGATCAGCGCCTCGTTGATCACCCAGCGGTCGATGCTGGCCATCAGGTTGAAGCGCTCGGCGGCCGGGATGAAGGCGCCCGGCGGAGTCATCTGGCCATCCGGATCGTACAGTCGCAGCAGCAGCTCGTAGTGCCGGTCGCCGTCGCGGCGGGGGCCGACCGGGACGATCTCCTGCGCCTGCAACTGGAAGCGGTCGTTCTCCAGGGCCTCGCGCAGCCCGCTGGCGAGGAGTATGTCGCGGTGCTGGCGCTCCACTTCCTCATGGCCGAACTGGTACACCGAAACCCGGTTGCGCCCGGCATGCTTGGCCGCGTAGCAGGCCACGTCGGCCTGGCTCATCAGTTCGCTGGTGCTGCGCGAGGTGGCGGTAAGGGCGGTGATACCGATGCTCGCGCCCACGTCGTAGAGCCGCCCTTCCCAGGGGAAGCGCACCGAGCAGATCTGCTCGATGAGCTTGCTCGCCACCTGCTCCGCCTCCGCCAGGTCGCAATCGAACAGCAGCAGGCCGAACTCATCGCCGCCCAGCCGCGCCAGGGTGTCGGAGGCGCGGGTGCGGTCGGCGAGAATCCGGCTCAGCTCGCGCAGCAGCATGTCGCCCGCCGCGTGCCCGGCGGAATCGTTGACCACCTTGAAGCGGTCGAGGTCGATGAAGCACAGCGCATGCTGGGTCGCCCGCTCCTGGGCGTTGGCCAGGGCGCGTTGCAGCTCCTCCTCGAACTTGGTGCGGTTGAACAGCCCGGTGAGGGCATCGTGGGAGGCGTGATAGCTCAGCTCGCGCTGCATCGCCCGGGCCTTGGTGACGTTCTGGAACACCAGCACGGTGCCGATGATCTCGCCATCGCGGGTGCGCACCGGCGCCGCGCAATTCTGGATATCGTGCTGCTCGCCCTTGCGGCTGATCAGCGTGGCGCCGTCCTCCAGGTAGAACACCCGGGTGTTCTGCAGGCAGCGTCGCACCGGGCTTTCCAGGGCCTCGCCGGTGTCGCTGTCGAGCACGTTGAAGACCAGTTCGTGGGGCGCGCCGATGGCGTCCTGCAAGGTCCAGCCGGTCATCGCCTCGGCCACCGGGTTCATGAAGGTCACGCGGCCGCCGGCGTCGGTGGTCAAGACGGCATCGCCGATGGAATACAGGGTCACCTGCAGGCGTTCCTTTTCCTCGTGCAGGGTTTCCGCCAGGGTGCGGATCTCGGTGATGTCGCTGTTGATGCCGATCATCCGCACCGGACGGTTGTCCTCGTCGCGCGTCAGCGTGGCGATCGCCCGCAGGTGGCGAACCTCGCGGTTGGGGCGGACGATACGGAACTCGCAGTCGAATTTCTGCAACCCGCTGACGGCGCGCTCCAGCTCGCGCAGCACGCGGTCGTGATCCTCGGCATGCAGGCTCGCCTTCCACTGCTCCACCGTGGTCTCCCCGGGACCGCTGCGGATGCCGTACAGGTCGAACATGCGGAAATCCCAGTGCAGGCGGTTGCGCGCCAGGTCCCACTCCCAGATGCCGATCTGCCCGGCGTCGGTGGCCAGCTTGATCCGTTCGGCGAGGCGCTCGCGCTCCAGCTCGGCACGCTTGCGACTGTCGATATCCTCCACCTGGGTGACGAAGTACTGGGCGACTCCCTCCTCGTCGCGCACCAGCGACACGCTGATGCGCGCCCAGAAGGTTTCGCCGTCCTGGCGCAGGTAGCGCTTCTCCATCTGGTAGGAGTTGATACGCCCGGCGAGCAGGTCGCGCACCAGGTCGAGGTCCAGTTCCAGGTCGTCCACATAGGTGATCTCCTGGAACGACAGCTCGCCCAGGCGTTCGGCGGAATAGCCGAGCATCCGGCACAGCGCCTCGTTGACCTTGAACAGCCGCCCCTCCAGCGACACCAGGGCCATGCCGATCGCCGAGAATTCCATGGCGCCGCGGAACTGCGCCTCGCCGATGGCCACCTGATGCTGCTCGCGGCGGCTGCGCTCCATGATCACCGAGACCAGGAAGGCGGGAATGAGGGTCAAGGCCATCGGCAGGTACAGCAGCGGCTCGCCGAAACGTTGCTGGGACGACTCGGGGACGAACACGCCGAGGGCGATCAGCACGGCGATGAAACAGGTGTTCAGGCAACCGATCAGCGCGGTACCGAACACGCTGGTGCTGGCGGCGGCCACCAGCAGCGGCAGGAGCACGTAGATGAAGGCGTAGGGCAGGCGCGTCAGGGCCACGAAGCTGATCACCAGGGTCACCAGCAGGAGCATCGCGTTGTCCACTCCCGCCCGCCCCGACAGAGCGTGACGCCAGGCCGCCAGGTTGCTGGCCATGCACAATGGCAGCAGCGCGAGCATGCCCATCGCATCGCCCACGTACCAGCGCGCCCACATTTCCGGGAAACGCCCCATGCCGAAGACGCTGACCAGCACCGCGCCCACCGAGGCGCCGAGCAAGGGCGGGATCAGCGCGCCGGCCCAGAGCACGCGAACCGCCGAATGCAGGTTGAATTCGAAGTCCTCGCGCACCCGGTTGATGCGTAACAGCATCGCGGCGAAGATCGCTTCGCTCAGGTTGGCCGGCAGGAACGCCGCGCTCATCCACAGGCTGTCGCCATACAGGCGGTTGGCCGCCAGGTTGGCCACGGCGGAGCAGAGCAGGATCGCCGGCCACTGGCGCAGCGGCGCGCGCAGCAGGGCGGCGGTGAGGATCGCGTTGGGCAGCCAGATCGCCGCGATGGTGGCAGGCTGGCGCGACAGGTAGATGCAGGCCAGGGCGGCGAGAAAGAACAGCACACCGGCCTGGATGCCCGCCCACAAGCCCCTGTCGTCGGTTTTGCCACTGAACATCCGCTCGAATCCCCGGTACCTGCGTCAAAGGAACTGCGCCAGCCGAACAGACTTCAGCGTAGCGCGGAAACACCTCAGACGTAGGTAACGGCCGCCAAGTCTCAGACTGTAGCGAAACGTATGCGGAAGCAGGCGCCGCCCAGCTCGGAATCGTCCAGGCTCAGTTCGCCGTCGTAGCTCTCGATGATGTCCAGCGCCACGGCCAGGCCGATGCCCTGCCCCGGGTGCTGGGTATCGGCGCGCTCGCCGCGGCGGATGATTCGTGCGCGCTGTTCGGCAGGCACTCCGGGACCGTCGTCCTCGACCCACAGCTCCGAGTAACCCGGCCCCAGCCGGGCGCCCACGCGGACCCGGCCCAGGCACAGGCGATAGGCGTTCTCCAGCAGGTTGCCGAGCAGTTCCAGCAGCGCGCCGCGCTCCACCGGCACGCTGAAGGACGGCGAGAAGTCCCGCTGCAGGCTTACCCGCTTGTCGCGATAGACCTTGTCCAGCGCGTCGCACAGGGTCTCCACCAGCGGCGCCAGTTGCTCGCGATGGCGTACCAGGCCGCTCTTGCGCAGGCTGGCGCGCTGCAACTGATAGCCTATCTGCTGGCTCATGCGCTCGATCTGGCCCTGTAGCACCCGCACCTGCTCGCGGTTGCCGGGCTCCTCGGCGAGCTGGTCGCCGACCCCCTGCAAGACCGCCAGCGGCGTCTTCAGACTGTGCGCCAGGTCGCCGAGGGAGTGGCGGTAGCGCTCGCGCTGCTTGTGCTCGCTGCGCAACAGGCGGTTCAGCGAGTGGGTCAGGCGCAGCAGCTCGCGCGGATGCTCCTCGCTCAGGCTCTCGCGCTCGCCGGATTCGATCTGGTCCAGCTCGGAACTCAACCCGCGCATCGCCCGGAAGCCCCAGGTCAGACCCAGCCAGAGCAGCCCGAGCAAGACCAGCAGGGCGCCGCCGAGCCACAGGTAGAGCTGCTCGCGGAACCCCTTGAGCAGGCTCTCGAACTCGCTGACCGATTGCATGGTGACGATGCTGTAGGCCGCCTGCTTGCCGCGCAGCAGGTCGATCTCGACGTCGAACACGAAGAACTCCTCGCCCTTCGCATCGCGGGTGGTGTGGAATTCGTTGCCGCGGCCGTCGTAGCGCGGCGTGTAGTTGATCGACTCGTCGGCCGCCGAGGTGGAGCGCCAGAGCAGATCGCCATTCTGGTCGTAGATATAGCCGAGGACCTTGGCCTCCGGCAGGTTGAACTCCTCCACCGGCAGGTGCTCGGGCATCACCAGGCGGCCCTTCTCCACCCGCGCCGCCGAGACCAGGGTCGCCACGTCGGCGGCCAGGCGCTGCTCGATGGTGTTCTCCAGGGCGATGCCGAAGGCCCGCTGCAGGGCCGGCAGCAGCGCCAGCATGAACAGCACCGCCAGGGCGGCGGCGCCGAGCATCAGACGGATGCGCAGGGAACGGATCACCGGCAGCGCTCGGTGAACAGGTAGCCCTGGCCGCGCACCGTATCGATCGGCTTGAAGCCGCCGCAGGCCTCCAGCTTGCGCCGCAGGCGGCCGACCAGCACCTCGATGACGTTGGCGTCGCGCTCCTCGTCGTCGGGATAGAGCTGTTCCATCAGGCGTTCCTTGGCCACCACCTGCTGGTGATGCCGCATGAGGTATTCGAGGATGCGGTATTCGTAGGCGGTCAGCGCCACCGGTTGCTCCTCGACCAGCGCCTGCTTGCGGTTCAGGTCGAGGACCAGGGGGCCGGCCTCGATGGTCGACTGGACGAACCCCGAGGAGCGTCGCAGCAACGCGTTCAGGCGCGCTTCCAGTTCCTCGAACTGGAACGGCTTGACCACGTAGTCGTCGGCCCCGGCGGCCAGGCCTTCGACCTTGTCCTGCCAGTTGCCGCGGGCGGTGAGGATCAGGATCGGGAAGGACTTGCCCTGCGAACGCAGCTCGCGGATCAGGTCCAGGCCGCTCATGCCCGGCAGGCCGAGGTCGATCACCGCCAGGTCGTGGTGGTATTCGCTGACCCGGTAGAGGGCTTCCTCGGCATCCGGTACCGCGTCCACCACGTGCCCCTGTTCACCCAGGCGGGTATAGAGGTGGTGGCGCAACAGCGCCTCGTCTTCCACTACCAGCAGTTTCATGAGGTTCCTCCGGATGAGATGCGGCCGGACCTTCCGGCCCGGCCATCGAAGCATGCCCTCGCGGGCGCTGCGCGGTCATTTAGAACTTGTAGTTGGCGCCCAGGTAGAATTGCGAGCTGCTGTGCAGGTCCAGGGAGCCCAGCTTGTTGCCGCCATGCGGGGTCATCTCGGTGCTGGCGTTGGTGCGCAGGTAACGATAGCCGCCTTCGATCGAGGCATTCTTGCTCAGCTCCTGCAGGATACCGGCCTGCAGCCCGGCAGCGTAGCCGACATCGCTGTCGCGCTTGAAGCCCTTGCCGTCCTGTTCCAGCTTGACCAGGCCGAGGGTGGCACCGCCGAACAGCTTGGTGTTGTTGTCGCCGATCGGCAGGAAGGCGTCGTAGCTGCCGAGCAGGTTCTGCTGGCGCAGCTTGTTGCCGCTGCTGGTGTCGGAGATGTTCTCGTAGGTCGCGTAGTAGCGGCCCTGTTCGAACTGCTGGCCGGCGCGGATGCCCCAGGTGCCGGTGTTGTCGATCACCTTGTCGAGGTTCGGGCTGTTCAGGTTGCGGTTCAGCGACTTGGATTTCTGGATGTTGTTGCTGGTCTCGCCCCAGGTCAGGCCGACGAAGTTGTCGGCGGCCTGGACGCCGGCGGCGGAACCCAGCAGGGCGGTGGCGATGAAGAGAGTCTTGAGTGCTTTCATGGTGTTTCTCCGTTCTGCGAGAGTCGTGTCGTTCACGGCTTGCAGAGTACGGACAGGGTACTGAACCGCCCCTGAACGCTTGCTGAACCCGGGCTGAACGACTCGCGTTTGCCGGCGAACGCTCTGTTTCCAGGCTGCCGCGCGCCGGCTCGGCGAGGTTTTTGCCCGTACTGCAAGTAGGGTCTAGGCTTTCTACAGTCGCCTGCATAGAGGCTGGGCCAATGAACGAACAACCCGACCAGGGACGCGTCAAGGGCATGGAAGCCAGGCTCTTCCTGTTTCTCGTGATCTGCCTGTTCCCGCTGCTGTCCGTCGCACTGGTCGGCGGCTTCGGTTTCTGCGTCTGGATGTACCAGCTACTGGCCGGCCCGCCCGGGCCGCCGGCCTGAGGTCGGGTATGAGCAGTCGCCGAGAGCTGTTCCGCCGCCTCGGCGGGCACCCGCCGACGCGTCGCCCGCCGTGGACCGCCGCCGACTTCGCCGCAGGCTGCACAGGCTGCGCCGCCTGCGTCGAGGCCTGCCCGGAAGGCGTGCTGAAGCTCGGCGCCGGTCGGCTCGTCGAACTCGACCTCTCCAGCGCCGGCTGCACGCTGTGCGGGGAATGCGCCAGCCGCTGCGAGGCCGGCCTGTTCGATGGCGCGGGCCCGGCCTTCCCCTGGATCGCCACGATCGGCGAAGCCTGCCTGGCCCTGGCCGGGATCCACTGCCGCAGTTGCCAGGACGCCTGCGAACCCGCCGCGATCCGCTTCCGCCCGGCCCCCGGCGGCGTCGCCCTGGCCGAGCTGGACAGCCAGCGCTGCAACGGCTGCGGCGCCTGCCTGGCGCCCTGTCCGAGCCAGGCCATCCAACTGCGCGCGCTATCCACCAAGGAGTCTCCACGACATGCCTGAAGCCCTGCAGATCGCCAGCCTCATCCTGCATTGCCGACCCGAGCGACTGCCGGCGGTGAAGGCCAACCTGGCGCTGCTCGACGGCCTGGAGATCTACCAGGAAAGCCCGCAGGGCAAGCTGATCCTGGTGCTGGAAGCCGAACGCGAAGAACAGATTCTCGACACCCTGGGCCAGTTGCAGAACCTGCCAGGAGTGCTCAACGCCGTGCTGGTCTACCACGAGATCCTGCACGACGACGATAGCAACGACGCGGCGGCCATGACCGACCGCGCGATACCGTGCTCGCCCGAGGAGACAATCGATGAACCTCACCCGTCGTGAATTCGCCAAGGCCAACGCCGCCGCCATCGCCGCGGCGGCGGCCGGCCTGCCGATCCTGGTCCGCGCCAGCAACCTGGTGACCGAGGCGGACGTCACCAGCCTGGTCTGGAACAAGGCCCCCTGCCGCTTCTGCGGCACCGGTTGCAGCGTGATGGTCGCCACCCGCGACGGCCAGGTGGTGGCCACCCATGGCGACATCAAGGCCGAGGTCAACCGCGGGATCAACTGCGTGAAGGGCTACTTCCTGTCGAAGATCATGTACGGCAGCGACCGCCTGACCCGCCCGCTGCTGCGCATGAAGGACGGCAAGTTCGACAAGCAGGGCGAGTTCCAGCCGATCAGTTGGGAACAGGCCTTCGACATCATGGCCGAGAAGTTCAAGGCCGCGCTCAAGGCCAAGGGACCGGAGTCGGTCGGCATGTTCGGCTCCGGCCAGTGGACGGTCTGGGAAGGCTATGCGGCGAACAAGCTGTTCAAGGCCGGCCTGCGCAGCAACAACATCGACCCCAACGCCCGCCACTGCATGGCCTCGGCGGTGATGGGCTTCATGCGCAGCTTCGGCATGGACGAGCCGATGGGCTGCTACGACGACATCGAGGCCACCGACAGCTTCGTCCTCTGGGGCTCGAACATGGCCGAGATGCACCCGGTGCTCTGGTCGCGGGTCACCGACCGCCGGCTCAGCGCGCCGCAGGTCAAGGTCGCGGTGCTGTCCACCTTCGAGCACCGCAGCTTCGAGCTGGCCGACTTGCCCATGGTGTTCAAGCCGCAGACCGACCTGATCATCCTCAACTATATCGCCAACCACATCATCGAGAGCGGCGCGGTGAACCGCGACTTCGTCGAGCGCCACGTGCGCTTCGCCCATGGCGCCGAGGACATCGGCTACGGCCTGCGCCCGGACGACCCGCTGGAGAAGAAGGCGAAGAACGCCGACAAGGCCAACACCTGGAGCGATATCGACTTCAAGGCCTTCGCCGAGTTCGTCAAGCCCTATACCCTGGAGCGCACCGCGCGCGAAAGCGGCGTGCCGGCCGAGCGGCTGAAGGCCCTCGCCGAACTCTACGCCGACCCCAAGCGCAAGGTGGTGTCGTTCTGGACCATGGGCTTCAACCAGCACACCCGCGGGGTCTGGGCGAACAACCTGATCTACAACATCCACCTGCTCACCGGGAAGATCAGCGAACCGGGCAACAGCCCCTTCTCGCTCACCGGCCAGCCCTCGGCCTGCGGCACCGCGCGCGAGGTCGGCACCTTCTCCCACCGGCTCCCCGCCGACCTGGTGGTGACCAACCCGAAGCACCGGGAAACCGCGGAGAAGATCTGGAAGGTGCCGGCCGGCACCATCCAGGAGAAGGTCGGCTTCCACGCCGTGCAGCAGAGCCGGATGCTCAAGGACGGCGTGCTCAACGTCTACTGGACCCAGGTCAGCAACAACATGCAGGCCGGTCCCAACGTGATGCAGGAAGTGCTGCCCGGCTGGCGCAACCCGGACAACTTCGTGATCGTCTCCGACGTCTACCCCACCGTCTCGGCCCAGGCCGCCGACCTGATCCTGCCCAGCGCCATGTGGGTGGAGAAGGAAGGCGCCTTCGGCAATGCCGAGCGCCGCACGCAGTTCTGGCACCAGTTGGTGAAGGCACCGGGCGAGGCGAAGTCCGACCTCTGGCAGTTGGTGGAATTCTCCAAGCGCTTCACCACCGACGAGGTCTGGCCCGCGGAACTGCTGGCGAAGGCCCCCGAGCTGAAGGGCAAGACCCTCTATGACGTGCTGTTCCGCAACGGCCAGGTCGACCGCTTCCCGGCCAGCGACCTGGCCAAGGGCTACGCCAACGACGAGGTCGACGCATTCGGCTTCTATATCCAGAAGGGTCTGTTCGAGGAATACGCCGCCTTTGGTCGCGGCCACGGCCACGACCTCGCCCCCTTCGACGCCTACCACGAGGCGCGCGGCCTGCGCTGGCCGGTGGTGGACGGCAAGGAGACCCGCTGGCGCTACCGCGAGGGCTACGACCCCTACGTGAGCAAGGGCAGTGGCGTGCAGTTCTATGGCTATCCGGACAAGAAGGCGATTGCCTTCGCCCTGCCCTACGAGCCGCCGGCCGAGGCGCCGGACCAGGACTACCCGTTCTGGCTCGCCACCGGCCGGGTGCTCGAACACTGGCACACCGGGAGCATGACCGCGCGGGTCCCGGAGCTGTACAAGGCGGTGCCCGACGCGCTGGTCTACATGCACCCGGAGGATGCGCGCCAGCTCAAGCTGCGCCGCGGCAGCGAGGTCAAGGTGGTGAGCCGGCGCGGCGAGATCCGCGCGCGGGTCGAGACCCGCGGGCGCAACAAGCCGCCCCAGGGGCTGGTGTTCGTGCCGTTCTTCGACGCCAACAAGCTGATCAACAAGGTCACCCTGGACGCCACCGACCCGATTTCCAAGCAGACCGACTACAAGAAGTGCGCCGTTCGCATCGAACTGCTCAACCTGGCCTGAGGAGCGCGCCATGAAACCTCTGCTGACTGCCCTGCTCCTCGTCCTGCTCGGCGCCCCCGCGGCCTTCGCCGCCGACCTCGGCTACCCGCTGGACGCGCCCGCCCCGACGGCCGCCGCCCCGGCGGCACGCTGGCCGAAAGCCGCCCCGCGCCGCCGCTGGCGGCCGAGGAAAACAAGGACCTGAAACGCGAGCGCAACTACCCCGAGCAGCCGCCGACCATTCCCCACAGCATCGTCGGCTATCGCATCGACAAGGACAGCAACAAGTGCCTGTCCTGCCACAGCCGCGCCAACAGCGCGCGAACCCAGGCGGTGATGATCAGCATCACCCACTACATGGACCGCGACGGCCAGCCGCTGGCCGCCGTCTCGCCGCGCCGCTACTTCTGCGTGCAGTGCCATGTGCCGCAACAGGACGTAAAGCCGCTGGTCGACAACCGCTTCGAGAACATCGACCAGATCCTCGAGAAAGAAGCCGCCAATGCGGCGCGCAAACCCTGAGGGAGGCCGCATGAAAGCACTCATCGCCTGGCTGGCCGGTTACTGGCGGGTCCTGCGTCGTCCCAGCGTGCATTTCAGCCTGGGCTTCCTCACCCTCGGCGGCTTCATCGCCGGGATCGTCTTCTGGGGCGGCTTCAACACCGCCCTGGAGGCGACCAACACCGAGACCTTCTGCATTTCCTGCCACGAGATGCGCGACAACGTGTTCGTCGAACTCAAGGACACCATCCACTACAGCAACCGTTCCGGAGTCCGCGCCACCTGTCCCGACTGCCACGTGCCACACAAGTGGACCGACAAGATCGCGCGCAAGATGCAGGCCTCCAAGGAGGTCTGGGGCAAGATCTTCGGCACCATCAACACCCGCGAGAAATTCCTCGATCACCGCCGCGAGCTGGCCGAGCACGAATGGGCACGACTCAAGGCCAACGATTCGCTGGAATGCCGCAACTGCCACAACTTCGAGTTCATGGACTTCACCCGGCAGAGCGTGCGCGCGCGGCAGATGCACTCCACCGCCCTGGCCAGCGGCGAAGCCACCTGCATCGACTGCCACAAGGGGATCGCCCACCACCTGCCGGACATGACCGGGGTGAAGGGCTGGTAGCGCCGCCCGCGGACCGGGCGGCGCGGCGCAATCAGGGCTGGGCGCCCTTCAGCGCCTCGAGGATCTTGCGCCCGGCGCGACCGTCGGCCGGGGTCAGGCCGAGGCGCTTCTGCTCGGCCTGGATCGCCTTGCGCGTGCTGGTGCCGATCAGCCCGTCGGCCTCGCCGATGTCGTAGCCGCGCGCCAGCAACGCCTTCTGCAATTGCTTGCGCTCGAGCCGGCTGATGCCCGGGTCGTCGGTCGGCCAGGACGCCACCAGGCCGCTGCCGCCGCGCAGGCGGTCGGAAAGCAGGGCGATGGCCAGCGCGTAGCTTTCCGCGGCGTTGTAGGAATAGATCGCATCGTAGTTGCGATAGACCAGGAAGGCCGGGCCCTGGGCCCCGGCCGGCAGGAGGATCGCGGCCTTCTCGTCGCCGCCCGGCAGCGGCTGGCCGTCGACCCGCCTCACCCCACGGGCGACCCAGGCCGACAGCGGCTGGCGCTTGCCGCGCCCGGCCAGGCTGGCGGGGAAGTCGGCCGGCACCTTCACTTCATAGCCCCACGGCTGTCCCGTGCGCCAGCCAGCCTTCTTCAGGTAGTTGGCGGTGGAACCGAGGGCATCCGGCACGCTGCCTACCAGGTCGCGGCGACCGTCGCCGTCGAAGTCCACGGCGATCCGCGCGTAGGTCGATGGCATGAACTGGGTATGGCCGAAGGCCCCGGCCCAGGAGCCGGTGATGCCGGCGTCGCGGATGTCGCCGGCCTGCAACAGCTTCAGGGTGGCGAGGAACTCGCCCTGGAAGAACGACTGGCGGCGCCCGTAGCAGGACAGGGTCGACAGCGAGGTCAGCAGCGGACGCTTGCCGAAGATCCGCCCGTAGTCGCTTTCCACGCCCCACACCGCCACCACCGTGTACTTGTCCACGCCGTAGCGCGCGGCCACCTGGTCGAGCAGCTTGTCGTGCTGGGCGAGCATCGCCTTGCCATCGCTGACCCGCTGCTCGTCCACCAGACCGGCCAGGTAGTCCCACAGCGGGGTGGTGAACTCCGGCTGCGCGTCGAGCAGGTCGAGCACGCTGAGGTCGGCCTGCAGGCCGCTGGTGAAGCGCTCATAACTGTCGGCGGAAATGCCCTGCGCCTGGGCCTTCTTCTGCAGGCCGGCGAGGCAGGAAGGGAAGGTCGAGGCGTCGGGTTGCGCCAGGGCCAGGGCGGGTAGCAGGGCCAGCGAGGAGAGAAGAAGACTGCGCATGGGGTTTCCTTGTACGGTGAACGGTCATCCATGGCACCGGCGGGCTTCCCCCGGCGCCGAAGGCCTGGTGGCCTGTACGGTTGACTCGGTGATCGGCGTTCGACTGGTCGAGTCAGCCACACGGGCCACTAGCCTACCGTCCCGCCGGGTGCGGCGCCATCTCCGCCCTGAAAGGCGGGTGAAACCTTGCTCGGGCAGACTGGCGGCGGAATACGCATGCCGGGTGTCTCGCGGCCGATCCGCCGCGTCACATCCGTGCCCGAACGCGCTGCGCCACCCGCGCGTCCGTTTTCCGGGCACTGGCCGGGCGTTCGCCGGTCCAAGCAGTGTTCCCCGCCTCCGTCCACAAGCCGGAGCCGGCCCCGACGGTCCCAGACCACCGCAGGAAAGCCGGGCGGCCGCCACCCGCCACCGCCCCGGGCTTTCCACCCTCACTACACGTTTCGGAGTACAACCTTGATCCACTGGTTGAGCGACCCGACGTTCTGGACAGCCCTGCTGCAGATCGTCGCCATCGATATCCTCCTGGGCGGCGACAACGCCGTAGTCATCGCCCTCGCCTGCCGGCACCTGCCGGCGCACCGGCGCAAGCAGGCGATCTTCGGCGGCGTCGCCGGTGCCATCCTGATCCGCATCCTGCTGCTGTTCTTCGCCCTGCACCTGCTCGACCTGCCCTACCTCAAGGTAATCGGCGCGCTCCTGCTGCTGTGGATCGGCATCAAGCTGCTGCTGCCGGAGGAGGAGAACGGCGACGACATCAAGGGCAGCACCCACCTGCTCGGCGCGATCAAGACCATCATCATCGCCGACGCGGTGATGAGCCTGGACAACGTCATCGCCCTGTCCGCCGCCTCGGCCGGAGATTTCTTCCTGGTCTCCCTGGGCGTGCTGATCAGCATCCCGATCATCGTCTGGGGCAGCCAGCTGATCCTGCGCCTGATCGACCGCTTCCCGCTGATCATCCTCTTCGGCGGCGGCCTGCTCGGCTGGATCGCCGGCGGCATGCTGCTCACCGACAGCGCCCTGAAGCCCTGGCTGGCGCCCTACGCGCAATGGGATTCCTACCTGCACTACGGTGCGGCGGCCTTCGGCGCGCTGTTCGTGATCCTCCTCGGCAGCCTCCTGGCGCGCCGCCAGTTGAAGCAGCGGCATGCCGCGCCGGCGGACGCCGCCGAAAGCGAAGGCCGCTAAGAGCAACGGGGCGCCCAGGGGCGCCCCGTCCTCTTTCTCCGGCTCAGATATTGGTGCTCGCCGGGATCCGGCTCGGCAACAGGTACTCGTAGGGCCTGCGGCGCGCCTGGTTGCGCGTGCGAATGGTCGCCTCGACCTCCTTCAGGCGTGCCTGGAAGCGCTCCAGCGGGCCGCCGCTGGCGGTCACCCGCCTGTCCGAAAACACCGGCGCGTAGGGGAACCCGGTCTGCCGGTAGTCGCCCAGGCGACCGTGGTAGACCGAACCGAGCAGGTGATAGATGTTCACCTTCTCCAGCGCCACCAGGGTCGGCGGCATCATCTTCAACCAATCGGCCTCGCTCTTGCCGCCTGGCGAGTCCGGTGCCGGCGCCGCGCTCATGGCACAGATGGCTGGTGCGTAGGTCATCATCGAAGGCTGGGGAAAATTGACCGCCGCATGCTGCGCGGAGGCAGTGAAGATCACCATGGTCAGCACCTCGACCAGTTGGCTGCGACCGGTGATCGGGCGGAACCCGGCCACCTTGCCGCTGCCGATCACCTCGCCGACCCAGGCCGCCAGTTCGACGTCAGCGGTGACGTCGCCGTCGCTGGCGTAGTACACCGCCACGTAGTCGGCCGCCCACTGGCGGATGGCATTCCATACCAGCAGGCCGTCGTCGCGGTAGGGGTAGTCCGGTAACGCGGCCGGGTCGTCGACGTTCCGCGCCTTCAGGCTCTCCGGCAACATGCCGCGGTAGAAGTCGAAACCCAGCCGGTTGCCGCCGGCGGTGGCCTGGGTGTCCTGGATCGGCGCGGCGAACATCACGTCGATGAAGCCCGCGCTGGGCAACAGGATCCGCGCCGCCCCCTCGTTGATGAACAGGGTGCCCTCGAAGTGCGGGGCGAGCAGGACGTGCAGCGGATGGCTGGGCGCCAGGGTGCGCTGGGTGGCCAGGCAGAACGCCTCGCTCACCAGGTGGGTCTGGGCCAGGTGGACGAACATCTCGTGGTAGTTCTCCTCGGCGACCTGGACCACCGTCTTGGCCATCTGCCAACCCCAGTACAGATCACTCTCCGACTCCGCGGGACGCACGAACATCGGATGGGTAGCGGGGTCCTGGCCGCACTGGATGGCCACCGGCAACAGCCTCGCCCGATCCTTGCCAAGGGCGAACAGGGCGATCGGCGCATAGGCGAAGCCCTTCCCGGTGAGCAGTTTGTCCACCGCTCCCGACGGCGCCAGCTTGCCCAGCTCGGCGTAGTCCAGCAGGTACAGGCGGCGGCTGGCGGCGGCCTCCAGCAAGCTGTCGTCGGCGCCCATCACCCGGCGGAACTGCTCTTCGCCCAGCGGAAAGTTGGCCGGCAGCGCATCGACGCGGCGGATCAGCAGCGGATTAGGCCCGGCCACCCGCCAGTAGGCGAACGCTTCGTCGTCACGGAAGCTGTCGGCGACCTCCGGCAGGCGCAGGGTGCCGAACACCGCGCGGAAGCGATTCAGGCCGTCGCCCTGTCCACCCTGGGTAACCAGGTTGCTGGCGCTCTTGAGGATGTCGTCGACCAGCAGGCCGACCCGCGTCAGCAAGGCGATCACCCGCGTCTGCAATTCCGTGAAGCGCAGCAGCAGGCTGCCGGCCGCGGCCGGATCGTTCTTCGCCTCCTCCAGCAACGCCTCGTGGACCTGGCGCGCCGCTTCCAGATCGCCGCTGAGCCCGGCGGCGATCCGCTCGAACTGCGCGGCGGCCGACGCCGGCAACGAGGCGACGAAATTGACGATCAGCTCGACGATCACCCCGGCGGTCTTCAACAGCCAGTCGACATTCGGCAACTCGCCCAGCGGCACCGAGCGGGCCATCGGCACGCCTTTGACATTGGCGAAGTTCTCGGTCCAGACATATACCAGTTTCTTGCTGGTCAATACCGCACGCCGCGCCAACTTTCCGGCCAGGTTGTCATATTGCGGCAAACTCGGCGGAATCAGGTTGTCCAGCAAACTTCGCGAGGCATCGATAGATCGCTGTTGTTCCGCCCCGAGGTATTTCAAGGGCGAAAAGAATATCGAGTCATTGGCCAGTGCGGTTCCACTCAGGGCGACACCCGACAAGAGCACACTCCTGCGTTTCATATCATCGACTCCATCAATGCATTAACCAGGAACGACTCGATGCCTGAGCATCGAATCGCTCTTTCAACAGGTTGCGATCAGCTGTAAAGCCCTTCGCCGCTTTCCTTGTTGTAATGCAACGGAACATTGTGGTTGTCGGTCCCGCCGAGAATCTTGCCGACGGTGATCGCCGCCACCGAAGGCACCTGGAAGGCCAGCAGGTCGACCAGCTCGTGGGTACGGTTGAGGCCGATGGCGCTGGCCGCGTTGCCGATGCTGGAGAACAGCGGCGAGTTCAGGAAGGAGTTGGCCGCGTAGACGCCATTGATGATGGCATCGCCCAGGAAAGTCCCGGCGCCAGAAACTTGTTCGATTTCACCCACACTTAGAACCGCCAGGGCATTCACCTGATTTTTCATGTCTGAATCTCCACGTATTCAAATGATCGAAACGAATGGTTCTCGCTGAAAACAGCAAAGAAACCTGTACGTCCGAACTTCTTCGGAACGTGGAGAAAGCAATAGCGAGAGGAAAAACCGGCAATAAGCTGACGCTTCGCACAGTTGACAGGAAAAGCCTGGAACAATAGTTATCCACAATAATTATTGACGGCGAACTTTTGACTTGCAAAGAACTACGCTGGCCAGCGGCAAGAGTGAATTTCATCCAGCCAGGGCTATACCAATCGTGCAAAACCGAAAGGGCGCTGCGCAAAACGTCACATTTATTCGGGACGATACGCCAAGGCGGTTCCCTGTACTGAAGTACCAGAATCGCCAGATCGCGCGGCCTATTTCCCCTTGGAAAAATACGGATATTTTTTTCCGGGCCAGGTTTTCCTTCTTCCGCGCCTGCCAGATCTGGCAGTTGCGAAGCGCCACGACAACGCGAAGTCCGCGGCGCAGACGCCTCGACCGCTCATTGATGGCTAACGCGCAGCTCGCTGAACGTCGCCCGCCCGCCCTCGCTGGACGGTCCGCGGTTGTCCTGCAGGTAGAGTCCGGCCTTGAAATAAAGGCCCTGGTAGGCCCACTGCGGGTCCAGTTGCTGCTCCAGGGCGCTGCCATTCACCGACACGCTGAGCAATCCGCTGCGAGACACGCCGATGCGGTAGCTGAACGACTGGCCGAGAGGAATCCCGTCCATCAGCGTGTAGGCCCTGGTCCCGCCGTCGTCCGGCCGCTCGCGGACCAGCGCCTGGACCCGCCCCTGGTCGAGCCGCAACTGGTAGAGCAGCTTCACCAGAGGCGCGGCCTGGCCGCTATTGCTGCCATCGCTGTGGATCTGGCCGATGATCATGCGCCGGGTCGAGGGCACCGCCTCGATGCGCAGGGTCGCCTCCAGCCAGTTGTCGGCCCTGGCGTAACGCCAGTTGTAGGGCCTGCCGCTGGACAGGGTCTCGCGCAACTCGCTGCGCGGAAACTCGCTGTTGCGCGTGTGGCTGCCGTTGACCGGCACCCAGAAGCGAATGCCGTCGGCGGTGCGTTGGAAATAGTCGCTGCGGTAGTCGCGCTGCAATTGGCTGGTGGAGATGGTGATGGCCGGGCGGCCCTGGGGAATGGTCAGGTTCCAGGTACTCAGGTCAGGCATCCAGACGGTGTCCTAGCGAGGGGAAGGGACTCGCCCATAGGGTAGATGAGCGGCGCACCCTTTGCCTGGCCGAATGGCCCGCGTTTGAGCGGCGCAAGGCCGGCACCGAGGGTTTTCCCCGCGTCCCGCGCACAAGCGTCTATCTTGATCGGGGACCCTTTCACGGAGAGATGCCATGCGCCTGCTCTGCGCCCTGCTGCTCATCGCCTGCGCCGCCAGCGCCCAGGCCGCTATCCAGACCCGCGAGATGCCTTACCGGAGCGCAGACGGCACGCGCATGGTCGGCTATTTCGCCTACGACGACAGCAAGCCGGGGATCCGCCCCGGGGTCATCGTGGTCCACGAATGGTGGGGGCTCAACGACTATGCCAAGCGCCGCGCCCGCGACCTCGCCGAACTCGGCTACAGCGCCCTGGCCATCGACATGTACGGCGAAGGCAAGCACACCGAGCACCCGCAGGACGCGATGGCCTTCATGCAGGCCGCGACCCGGGATGCCGACGCCGCCAAGGCGCGCTTCCTCGCCGGCCTGGAACTGCTGAAGCGGCAACCGCAGACCGATCCCAGCCAGATCGCCGCGATCGGCTACTGCTTCGGCGGCAAGATCGTCCTCGACATGGCCCGCCAGGGCCTGCCGCTGGCCGGCGTGGCGAGCTTCCACGGCGCCCTCGGCACCGCCACCCCGGCCAGCAAGGGCAGCGTCAAGGCGAAGATCCTGGTGGAGCACGGCAGTGCCGACAGCCTGGTCCCGGCCAAGGACCTCGACGCCCTGAAACAGGAACTGAGCGCCGCCGGCGCCGACTACCGGGTGGTGATCCAGGACGGCGCCAAACACGGCTTCACCAACCCCGACGCCGACGCGCACAAGGGCCACGGCCTGGACATCGGCTACGACCGCCAGGCCGACCGACGCTCCTGGGCAGACCTGCAGGCGTTCCTCAAGGACATCTTCGGGCAGGGTTGAACCCTGCGCCGACGCATAAAAAAACGGGAGTCCCCGGAGGGACTCCCGTCTTGAAAGGTCGAGACAGGACAGTATCCCGTCATCAACAAACAACCTCACCTGCATTCCACTGGAATGCGCGGCGCAGTCTGTCAAAACCGGGCCTTGCGGTCCGTTTTCCTTTGTTGCGCTTTTGCAATCTTGTGTAAGCGTCGCGTGACTGGTGGGCCACGTCGGGAACCGGCACAATGCGCGCCATGAACGACCGTCTCCCCTCCTTCTGCACCCCGCTGGACGACCGCTGGCCGCTGCCCGTCGCGCTGCCCGGCGTGCAACTGCGCAGCACCCGCTTCGACCCGGCGCTGCTGCAACCCGGCGACTTCGCCCTGGCCGGGATCCAGCCGCCGGCGAACATCCTCCGCGCGGTGGCCAAGCGCCAGGCCGAGTTCCTCGCCGGGCGCCTCTGCGCACGCGCCGCCCTGTTCGCCCTCGATGGCCGCGCCCAGACGCCGGCCGTCGGCGAGGACCGCGCACCGGTCTGGCCGGCCGCGATCAGCGGCTCGATCACCCATGGCGACCGCTGGGCCGCCGCCCTGGTGGCGGCGCGCGGCGACTGGCGCGGGCTCGGCCTGGACGTGGAAACCCTGCTCGAAGCCGAGCGGGCGCGCTACCTGCATGGCGAGATCCTCACCGAAGGCGAGCGCCTGCGCTTCGCCGACGACCTGGAGCGACGCACCGGCCTGCTGGTGACCCTGGCGTTCTCGCTGAAGGAAAGCCTGTTCAAGGCGCTCTATCCGCTGGTGGGCAAGCGCTTCTACTTCGAACATGCGGAACTGCTGGAATGGCGCGCCGACGGCCAGGCCCGGTTGCGCCTGCTCACCGACCTGTCGCCGGAGTGGCGCCACGGCAGCGAGCTGGATGCCCAGTTCGCCGTGCTCGACGAACGCCTGCTCAGCCTGGTGGCGGTCGGCGCCTGATCAGGCGTTCCCCGGCGTGCGCCGCGACGGCCGCAGCGCGCGGCCTTCCGCCAGGCGCTCGACGGCGCGGGCGGCGGCGACCATGCCGAAGGTGGCGGTGACCATCATCACCGCGCCGAAGCCGCCGGCGCAGTCCAGCTTCACCCCTTCGCCGACGAAACTCTTCGATTGGCACACCGTGCCGTCCGGCTTCGGGTAGCGCAGCTGCTCGCTGGAGAACACGCAGGGCACGCTGTAGGTGCGCCCCGGCGTGCGCGAGAAGTTGTAGTCGCGGCGCAGGGTGGAACGCACCTTGGCCGCCAGCGGGTCGTTGAAGGTCTTGTTCAGGTCGGCGACCTGGATCTGCGTCGGGTCGACCTGGCCACCGGCGCCGCCGGTGGTGATCACCGGGATCTTGCGCCGCTTGCACCAGGCGATCAGCGCGGCCTTGGCGGCCACGCTGTCGATGCAGTCGATCAGGTAGTCGAAGTCGACGATGTACTCGGCCATGGTCTCGCGGGTGACGAAATCGGCCACCGCGTGGACCCGGCAGGCCGGGTTGATGGCCCGGATGCGCGCCGCCATCACCTCGACCTTGGCCTTGCCCACCGAGCCTTCGATGGCATGCACCTGGCGGTTGGTGTTGGTCACGCAGACATCATCGAGGTCGAACAGGGAAATCTCGCCGACGCCGCTGCGGGCCAGCGCTTCCGCCGCCCAGGAACCGACCCCGCCGATGCCGACCACCGCGACGTGGCTATCGGCCAGGCGTTGCAGCCCCTCGCGACCGTACAACCGGCCGATACCGCCGAAGCGCTGTTCATCCACCTGCATCACCAACCACCTCTGAAACCGAATCGCGGATTGCCGCGCGCATTATAAAAAGCCGCGGCCGCCGCGTCGCCTGCGTTCTTACGGCTCGTCGCGCAGGCCGGACTAGACTTGCAACAGACCCGCCGGCCCGGCGCCTGTACACCCCGGGGGTGCGGGGTAGCATGCGCCGCCCCGTGTTCAGCGAAACATCCGGAACCTGGTTTCATCTCTATGTCTTCACGCAAGATCGGGCTCAACCTGGTGGTCATCGTCGCCCTGGCCGCCCTCTTCACCGGCATCTGGGCCCTGTACAACCGTCCGGTCAGCGTACCGGACTGGCCGGAACGCATCTCCGGCTTCTCCTTCTCGCCGTTCCGCCTCAACCAGAACCCGCAGAGCGGCCGCTACCCCAGCGCCGAACAGATGCGCGCCGACCTGGAACTGGTCGCCCGGCACACCCACAGCATCCGCACCTATTCGGTCCAGGGCGCGCTCGGCGACATCCCGGCGCTGGCCGAGGCGTTCGGCCTGCGCGTCAGCCTGGGCATCTGGCTCGGCCCGGACCTGGCCGGCAACGAGGCCGAGATCGCCCGCGCCATCCGCATCGCCAACGAGTCGCCGAGCGTGGTGCGAGTGATAGTCGGCAACGAGGCGCTGTTCCGCCGCGAGGTGACGGCGGAACAGTTGATCGCCTACCTCGACCGGGTCCGCGCGGCGGTCAAGGTTCCGGTGACCACCGCCGAACAGTGGCACGTCTACCGCGAACACCCGGAACTGGCGCAACACGTCGACCTGATCGCCGCCCACGTCCTGCCCTACTGGGAGGCTACGCCGGTGGCCGACGCGGTGGACTTCGTGCTCGAACGCGCGCGCGAACTCAAGGCCGCCTTCCCGAGGAAGCCGCTGCTGCTCGCCGAGGTCGGCTGGCCGAGCAACGGGCGCATGCGCGGCAGCGCCGAGGCGACACCCGCGGACCAGGCCATCTACCTGCGGCGCCTGACCAACGCGCTCAACGGCGAAGGCTACAGCTACTTCGTCATCGAAGCCTTCGACCAGCCCTGGAAGGTCAGCGCCGAAGGCTCGGTGGGCGCCTACTGGGGCGTCTACAACGCCGACCGCAAGGCCAAGTTCAACTTCACCGGGCCGGTGGTGCCGATTCCCAAGTGGCGCGCCCTGGCCATCGCCTCGGCGGTACTCGCGGTACTCGCCTTCACCCTGCTGCTGATCGACAGTTCCTCGCTGCGCCAGCGCGGGAGGACCTTCCTCGCCGTGGTCTCGTTCGCCTGCGCCTCGGTGCTGGTGTGGATCGCCTACGACTACAGCCAGCAGTACAGCACCTGGTTCAGCCTGACCGTCGGCGCGTTGCTGGGCGTCGGCGCGCTGGGGGTGGTCATCGTGCTGTTCACCGAGGCCCACGAGCTGGCCGAGGCGGTCTGGACGCGCAAGCGGCGCCGCCCATTCCTGCCGATCACCGCCGCGCAGGCCTATCGGCCCAAGGTGTCGATCCACGTGCCCTGCTACAACGAGCCGCCGGAACTGCTGAAGCAGACCCTCGACGCCCTTGCCCGCCTCGACTACCCGGACTACGAAGTCCTGGTGATCGACAACAACACCCGCGACCCGGCCGTCTGGCAGCCGGTCGAGGCGCACTGCGCGCGCCTGGGCGAGCGCTTCCGCTTCTTCCACGTCGCCCCGCTGGAAGGCTTCAAGGCCGGCGCGCTGAACTTCGCCCTGGGCCACGTGGCGGCGGACGTCGAGGTGGTCGCGGTGATCGACGCCGACTACTGCGTCGACCCCGACTGGCTCAGGCACATGGTGCCGCACTTCGGCGACCCGCGGATCGCCGTGGTGCAGTCGCCGCAGGACTACCGCGACCAGCACGAGAGCGCCTTCAAGCGGCTCTGCTACGCCGAGTACAAGGGCTTCTTCCACATCGGCATGGTCACCCGCAACGACCGCGACGCGATCATCGAGCACGGCACCATGACCATGATCCGGCGCAGCGTGCTGGACGAGCTGAGATGGCCGGAATGGTGCATCACCGAGGACGCCGAGCTGGGCCTGCGGGTGTTCGAGAAGGGCCTGTCGGCCGCCTACTTCGAGCGCAGCTACGGCAAGGGGGTGATGCCCGATACCTTCATCGACTTCAAGAAGCAGCGCTTCCGCTGGGCCTACGGCGCGATCCAGATCATGAAGCGGCATACCGACGCCCTGCTGCGCGGCCGCGGTCCCGACGGCAGCCGCCTGACCCGCGGCCAGCGCTACCACTTCGTGGCCGGCTGGCTGCCGTGGATCGCCGACGGCCTGAACATCTTCTTCACCCTCGGCGCGCTGCTCTGGTCGGCGGCGATGATCATCGTGCCCAAGCGCGTCGACCCGCCGCTGCTGATCTTCGCGATCCTGCCGCTGGCCCTGTTCGTCTTCAAGGTCGGCAAGATCCTCTTCCTCTACCGGCGCACCGTCGGCGTCGACCTGCGCGACTCGTTCTTCGCCGCCCTCGCCGGCCTGTCGCTCTCGCACACCATTGCCAAGGCGGTGCTGTACGGCTTCGTCACCCGCGGCATCCCGTTCTTCCGCACGCCGAAGATGCGCTCCAGCCACGGCCTGCTGGTGGCCCTGGCGGAGGCCCGCGAGGAAGTCTTCGTGATGCTCCTGCTGTGGGGCGCGGCGGCCGGCATCGTGGCGGTTCAGGGCGTGCCGAGCCGCGACCTGCTGATCTGGGTCGCCATGCTCCTGGTGCAATCGCTGCCCTACCTGGCGGCGCTGGTCATGGCCCTGCTCTCGTCGCTGCCGAAACCGCGCGAGGAACTGGCCGGCGGCGCCGAGCGGATCGGCGGTTGAGGTCGAGCGAGGCGTCGGGACAGCCGGCTCCGCTCGCCTAAACGGCGTCCCTTCGCCCGCGTTTATGCTTTAAGATTCCCCCTTTCCGCTCGACCCGCTCAGGATGCACTCCCCATGACCGCCTCTTCGCCGAGTCTCTCGCCGACCCTCGAACTCGCCTGCGAGTTGATCCGCCGCCCCTCCGTCACGCCGCTCGACGCCGACTGCCAGGCCCTGATGATGCGCCGCCTGGAAGCCGCCGGCTTCGCCCTGGAGCCGATGCGCATCGAGGAGGTGGACAACTTCTGGGCACGGCGCGGCGGCGACGGCCCGGTGCTGTGCTTCGCCGGGCACACCGACGTGGTCCCCACCGGCCCGCTGCAGGCCTGGCAGCACCAACCCTTCGACGCCCTGATCGACGACCAGGGCATGCTCTGCGGGCGCGGCGCGGCGGACATGAAAGGCAGCCTGGCGTCGATGATCGTCGCCGTCGAGCGCTTCGTCGCCGACCACCCGGAGCACAAGGGTGCCATCGCCTTCCTCATCACCAGCGACGAGGAAGGCCCGGCCCACCACGGCACCAAGGCGGTGGTCGAGCGCCTCGCCGCACGCGGCGAGCGCCTGGACTGGTGCATCGTCGGCGAACCGTCGAGCACCAGCCTGGTCGGCGACGTGGTGAAGAACGGCCGCCGCGGCTCCCTCGGCGCCAAGCTGACCATCCGCGGCGTACAGGGCCATGTGGCCTACCCGCACCTGGCGAAGAACCCGATCCACCTGGCCGCCCCGGCGCTGGCCGAACTGGCGGCGGAACACTGGGACGACGGCAATGCCTTCTTCCCGCCGACCAGCTTCCAGGTTTCCAACCTGAACTCCGGCACCGGCGCCACCAACGTCATCCCCGGCGAACTGACCGCGCTGTTCAACTTCCGCTTCTCCACCGAATCCACCGTCGAAGGCCTGCAGAAACGCGTCGAGGCGATCCTCGACAAGCACGGCCTGGACTGGCACGTCGAATGGGCGCTGTCCGGCCTGCCGTTCCTCACCGAGCCGGGCGAACTGCTCGATGCGGTGGCCGCCAGCATCAGGGCGGTCACCGGCCGCGAGACCCAGCCCTCGACCAGCGGCGGCACCTCCGACGGACGCTTCATCGCCACCATGGGCACCCAGGTGGTCGAACTCGGCCCGGTCAACGCCACCATCCACCAGGTCAACGAGCGGGTCCTGGCCAGCGACCTGGAGCTGCTCACCGAAATCTACTACCAGACCCTGGTGAGGCTGCTCGCCTGATGCTGATCTGCCCGCTCTGCTCCGCCGCCCTGGGCGAGGTCGACAACGGCGTCGCCTGCCCCGCCGGGCACCGCTTCGACCGCGCCCGCCAGGGCTACCTGAACCTGCTGCCGGTGCAGCACAAGAAAAGCCTCGATCCGGGCGACAACGCCGCCATGGTCGAGGCCCGTCGCCAGTTCCTCGGCGCCGGCCACTACGCGCCGCTGGCCCGGCGCCTGGCCGAACTGGCCGCCGAACGCGCGCCGCGACGCTGGCTGGATATCGGTTGCGGCGAGGGCTACTACAGCGCCCGGCTCGGCGAAGCCCTGGCAGGCGCCGAAGGCTATGCCCTGGACATCTCCCGCGAGGCAGTGAAACGCGCCTGCCGCCGCGCGCCGCAGTTGTCCTGGCTGGTGGCGAGCATGGCCCGGCTGCCGCTGGCCGACGCCAGTTGCGAGCTGATCGCCAGCGTGTTCAGCCCCATCGACTGGAACGAAGCCGTGCGCGTCCTCGCCCCCGGCGGCGGCGTACTGCGCCTGGGCCCGGCCAGCGCGCACCTGCTGGAACTGCGCCAGCGGCTCTATGACGACGTGCGCGACTACGCCGACGACAAGCACCTCGCCGGCCTGCCCGCGCAACTGCGCCTGCGCCACACCGAGACCCTCGAGTTCCGCCTGGCGCTGGACAGCTACGACGCGCGGGAAAACCTCCTGGCCATGACCCCGCACGGCTGGCGGGTCAACCCCGAGCGCCGCGCGCGAATCCTGGCCGAACCCTTCGAAGTCAGCGTGGCGGTGCGCTACGATTGGCTGCAACGCGACTGACCGTCCCCGAGGACCCCATGCGCCAACCGGATATCGAGATCTACCTGAAAGACGCCGAGCACGCGGCCGTCGCCGCCTGGCTGGAACAGGCGCTGGGACCCTGCGGCCCATGGCAGGAGCACGGCCAGACCCTCAAGTGCACCGCCCGCGGCGAGCACGGCGCGGTGCGCGTCACCTGGCTGCCGAAGGCGGTGGGCAAGTGGCACAGCCTGTTCTTGGAGAGCGACAGCACGCCCTGGGACGACGACCTCGCCTGCGCCAGGGCCGCGCATGCCGCGCTCGGCGTGGAGATCCGCTGCGCGCCGGGCGGCTGGGAGGAAAACCAGGGCGAAGAGGACGCCGACCGCTGGCTGCGGGTCGACGCCGGGGGCGTCGAGGAAATTACCTGGCGCACCGCCTGAACGACGAAAACCCCGCGCTGCGAGGGGCCGCCCAACGGGGGCCTGGCGGGGTGGATGCGCTGGATGACAAAAGCCCGTCTTGCGACGGGCTTTTGCTTGCGGGAATCAGACCTTGGAGACGTCTTCCGCTTGCAGGCCTTTCTGGCCCTGGATCACCGAGAATTCCACTTTCTGGCCTTCCACCAGGGAGCGGTGACCCTCGCCGCGGATGGCGCGGTAGTGAACGAACACGTCCGGACCGCTATCGCGTTGAATGAATCCATAACCTTTGGCGTCATTGAACCACTTGACGGTTCCGACCTCACGATCAGCCATTACCACACTCTCCAACTTGCAATTTTTTATAAGTGGCCTTCCCAATCCGGGAAGACTTCGACGGTTCGGCTGCGCAACGCTGTTCTTGTTATCCGACCCCGGCAAAATGCCGTTGGAGCGGGCATTTCGAATGGCGTTCCACTAGCCACCGCGTCCCGGAGTATAAACAAACGAGTCCAACTGAAAAGGACTTTTTTAGCCCCTGGCGGAATACCCGCCACGCCCGGCGGGACTGGCCTTTCGATATGTTTTCGCTACGCCTGGAATACGTCTGCGCAAGCACTTGCAGATAGCTAGCCGCCATATTTCCGTCGGCTTTTCAGCGGTCGCGCAGACCCGCCTTGCGCGGCCAGGCCAGGGTGAAGCAGGCACCGCCCAGAGTCTCGCTGCGGCCGATGGAGGCCCGGCCGCCATGCCAGTAGACGATCCGCCGGACGATGGACAGTCCCAGGCCATGCCCGCCGGAAGCACGGGTCCGGCTGTCGTCCAGGCGTAGGAATGGCGTAAAGAGCCGCTCCCATTGCGCCTCCGGCACCCCCGGCCCGTCGTCCTCGACATCCACCCGGCAACGCTCCAGGCTGACCCGGTAGCTGATCCTGACCCGACGATCGGCATGCCGCAGCGCATTGGTCAGCAGGTTCTGCAAGGCCCGATGCAGGTAGCGCGGCTCGGCCTCGATCCAACTGCCCAGCTCCTCAGGCACCAGCGCGCCCTCCTCGCAACTGACCAGCACCTCGCGGCGCAGCGGGGCGATCTCCTCCACCACCTGGCGCACCAGCACGCCCAGCTCCAGGCGCTGGTAGGTCAGCGGCGGCGAGCCCTGTTCCAGGCGCGCGTAGGTGAGCATCTCGTCGACCAGCTTGTCGAGGTCCTGGATATCGTTGTCCATGCCCTCCAGGTACTTCAGGCGGGCGCCGTCGGTCTCGGCGGTCTCGATCATCTCCAGGCCGAAGCACAACCGCGCCACCGGCGTGCGCAGCTCGTGGGACACCGCGCGAACCATCTCGCGCTGCACCGTCAGCAGCCGGTGGATGTGCTCGGCCATATGGTTGAAGGCCGCGCCCAGGCGTCCCACCGAGTCGCCTCCGCGCACCTCGACGCGAGTATCCAGGCTGCCGCGGGCGATCCGCGTGGCGGCCGCCTCCAGGCTGCGCAGGCGCTGCTCCAGGCGACGCACCAGCAGGTAGGTGATCAGGCCGATGAAGCTCAGGCACAGCGCGCCGAGCAGCAACAGCAGCTGCGGCGGATAGGGGTTCATCTGGAACAGCGGGCCCAGCTCCAGCACCCAGGGCGTGTCGAGGATGCCGGCGAAGATGCGGATCGAGTCGCCGTCCTTGCCCAGCGCCATCACCGTGTCGCCCTCCACCACCCGCCGGCGCTGGTCGTCGTCGAGGTCCAGTTCCTTGACCTGGAGCAGGTGCACCGGGAAGCCGAAGCGCTTGTCGCGGACGATCCGCGCCAGGTGGTAAGGCTGTTCGCTGGCCGGGTAGCGCACCAGTTCGTCCATCAGCAGGTAAACCGTGGCCCGCGCCAGTTGCTCGCTGACCTGCTGCACCTCGCCGCTGAGCACCAGGTTCTCGGCGGCGCTGGCCTGGGTATAGACGGTGACGGCGTGCTCGGCGGTCTGCTTCACCAGCACCTGGCCGTTCATCAGGCGCGCGCGGCTGCGTCCGTCCATCCGCAGCTCATCCAGCCCGCGCAGTTGCAGGGGAATCCCCAGCAAGCGGCTCCACTGCGCCAGGGCGCGCTTGCGCTCGGTGGCGGTCATCGGTTGCAGGTTGTCGGCCATCAGGCGGAAGGTGCCGCGCGCCAGCTCCTCGCGGTAGTGCTCGCCGCGCACCTCGTTGATCCAGTGCAGGCCGAGCAGGCCCAGGCCGCTGACCAGCAGCAGGGCCAGGAGCATGCCGCCATAGATGCGCAGGAAGATGGATTTCATCGGCGAGCCCCCGGCCGCTGTCCGCTGCTGTTGATTCTGGCCGACCGGGACGCCCGCGCCCCGGCCCGCAGGAAAAAAGCGCCTCAGCCCTCGCCGACGAACAGGTAGCCCTTGCTGCGCACGGTCTTGATCAGCCGCGGGTGCATCGGGTCGTCGCCGATCTTCGGGCGGATCCGCGAGATGCGCACGTCGATGGAGCGGTCCTGGCCGTCGTACTCGATGCCGCGCAGGGCGTTGAAGATCTCCTCGCGGGAGAGAATCCGCCCGGCGTTCGCCGCCAGCAGCCAGAGCAGGTCGAACTCGGCGCTGGTCAGCTCGATGGTGGTCCCGTCCAGCCAGGCCTCGCGCATCGCGTTGTCGATCACCAGGCGACCGAACGCCAGGCGTTTGCTGTCCGCCGCCGGGGCGCCCGCTTCCGGCGCCTCGCTGCGCCGCAACAGGGCACGGATGCGCGCCAGCAGCACACGCGGGCGCACCGGCTTGCACACGTAGTCGTCGGCGCCCATCTCCAGGCCGAGCACCTCGTCCATGTCGTCGGTGCGCGCGGTGAGCATCAGGATCGGACCGTCGAATTGCGGACGCACCTGGCGGCAGATGGACAGGCCGTCCTCGCCCGGCAGCATCAGGTCGAGCACCACCAGGTCCGGGCGTTCGGCGAGGATACGCGCCGCCGCCAGTGCGCCGTTGGCTTCGATGTCGACCTTCAGGCCGTTGCCTTCCAGGTATTCCCGGGTCAGCTCGGCCAGGCGTCGATCGTCCTCGACGATCAGGATGCGCCAGGCTTCTTGCTCCACACAGCCTCCTCGTATCGCGGTCCCGGAGCCGCCGTGCGGCCCCCCTCAGAGCGGCCCGCATTGTAGCCAATACGGGGGCCGCGCGGCAGCACGCGAGGAACATCTTGCAAACACTACATATTGTGGGTAGGGTGCGCGCCCCGAAAGGTTGGGGAGTAGGTCTGCGCCGGTGCTTTCCGAGGGCGACGAATGGCATTCTCCAGCGCTGCCGCGGCCTACGGACGCTTCCTAGGACTCACGCACAGAAGACCCACACTTTATCCACAGGTTTCCCCCAGACTGTCACCTTGCAAACACCCCATTAGCGCATTATCTTGTATCCCCATCGTCGCCACCCCCTATATCTTGGGTTTCGAGCGCACGAACGGCTACAACGGAACCAACCGCGCACGGACCACTCTGATGGCTCCGGCGGCTCCGCAAAAAAGCATTTTCCAGACGTACTGAAAGCATCGACGGCGCTCACCGCAAGGAGCCCTTCATGACGTTGGAAAAGCGGTACGGGTGTTGCAACGGACGCTGTAAACAGACAGTCAACACCACTAGGTATTGTGTTCGACGGCAAAACGCCACGAACCCGCCAGGGCCAGGGAGGCACTCACAGTCCCCACCCTCAGCATTCGAATGAAGCAGCCGCCGCGAGGCCGGCTGCCCGGCTCTTTATCGATTCAAGGGAATGGGCGCCCCGGCGCCCGCTAGCAAAACCATTACGAGAACGTGGAGATACCCACCCATGCATACCGACACCACACGCGAGAACCCGCAGGCCAGCGCGCCGCAGGCCGCCGATTCGTCGCAGGATCTGGCCGCCACCGCGCCGGGCCAGCTGCGCGTGATCAAGCGCAACGGCACCGTAGTCCCCTACACCGATGACAAGATCACCGTGGCCATCACCAAGGCGTTCCTCGCCGTGGAAGGCGGCACCGCCGCCGCCTCGTCGCGTATCCATGACACCGTGCGCCGCCTGACCGAGCAGGTCACCGCCACCTTCAAGCGCCGCATGCCGTCCGGCGGCACCATCCACATCGAAGAGATCCAGGACCAGGTCGAACTGGCCCTGATGCGCGCCGGCGAGCAGAAGGTCGCCCGCGACTACGTGATCTACCGCGAAGCCCGCGCCGCCGAGCGCAAGAACGCCGGCGCCGCCAGCGATGTCGCCCAGCCGCACCCGAGCATCCGCATCACCCGCGCCGACGGCAGCCTGTCGCCGCTGGACATGGGCCGCCTGAACACCATCATCAGCGAAGCCTGCGAAGGCCTGGCCGAGGTGGACGGCGCGCTGATCGAGCGCGAGACCCTGAAGAACCTCTACGATGGCGTCGCCGAGAAGGACGTCAACACCGCCCTGGTGATGACCGCGCGCACCCTGGTCGAGCGCGAGCCGAACTACTCCTACGTCACCGCCCGCCTGCTGATGGACACCCTGCGCGCCGAAGCCCTGGGCTTCCTCGGCGTGGCCGAGAGCGCCACCCATCACGAGATGGCCGAGCTGTACGCCAAGGCCCTGCCGGCCTACATCGAGAAAGGCGCCGAGTTCGAGCTGGTCGATGCCAAGCTGAAGGAATTCGACCTGGAGAAACTGGGCAAGGCCATCGATCACGAGCGCGACCAGCAGTTCACCTACCTCGGCCTGCAGACCCTGTACGACCGCTACTTCATCCACAAGGACGGCATCCGCTTCGAACTGCCGCAGATCTTCTTCATGCGCGTGGCCATGGGCCTGGCCATCGAGGAGAAGGACCGCGAGGCACGTGCCATCGAGTTCTACAACCTGCTGTCGTCCTTCGACTACATGAGTTCCACCCCCACCCTGTTCAACGCCGGCACCCTGCGTCCGCAGCTCTCCAGCTGCTACCTGACCACCGTGCCGGACGACCTGTCGGGCATCTACGGCGCCATCCACGACAACGCCATGCTGTCGAAATTCGCCGGCGGCCTGGGCAACGACTGGACCCCGGTGCGCGCGCTGGGCTCCTACATCAAGGGCACCAACGGCAAGTCCCAGGGCGTCGTGCCCTTCCTGAAAGTGGTCAATGACACCGCGGTCGCGGTCAACCAGGGCGGCAAGCGCAAGGGCGCGGTCTGCGCCTACCTGGAGACCTGGCACCTGGACATCGAGGAATTCCTCGAGCTGCGCAAGAACACCGGTGACGACCGTCGTCGTACCCACGACATGAACACCGCCAACTGGATCCCCGACCTGTTCATGAAGCGCGTCTTCGACGACGGCTCCTGGACCCTCTTCTCGCCGTCCGACGTCCCCGACCTGCACGACCTCTACGGCAAGGCCTTCGAGGAGCGCTACGAGTACTACGAGGCCCTGGCCAGCTACGGCAAGCTGAAGCTGCACAAGGTCGTCCAGGCCAAGGACCTGTGGCGCAAGATGCTCTCCATGCTGTTCGAAACCGGCCACCCGTGGCTGACCTTCAAGGACCCGTGCAACCTGCGCAGCCCGCAGCAGCACGTGGGCGTGGTGCACAGCTCGAACCTCTGCACCGAGATCACCCTGAACACCAACAAGGACGAGATCGCCGTCTGCAACCTGGGCTCGATCAACCTGGTCAACCACATCGTCGACGGCAAGCTGGACACCGCCAAGCTGGAGAAGACCGTCAAGACCGCGGTACGCATGCTCGATAACGTCATCGACATCAACTACTACTCGGTCCCGCAGGCGCAGAACTCCAACTTCAAGCACCGTCCGGTCGGCCTGGGCATCATGGGCTTCCAGGACGCCCTGTACCTGCAGCACATCCCCTACGGTTCGGACGCGGCCATCGCCTTCGCCGACCAGTCCATGGAAGCCATCAGCTACTACGCGATCCAGGCTTCCTGCGACCTGGCCGACGAGCGCGGCGCCTACCAGACCTTCCAGGGCTCGCTGTGGTCGCAAGGCATCCTGCCGATCGACTCGGAGAAGAAGCTGATCGAAGAGCGCGGCGCCAAGTACATCGAAGTCGACCTGTCGGAAACCCTCGACTGGGCGCCGCTGCGCGAGCGCGTACAGAAAGGCATCCGCAACTCGAACATCATGGCCATCGCGCCGACCGCGACCATCGCCAACATCACCGGCGTCTCGCAGTCGATCGAGCCGACCTACCAGAACCTGTACGTGAAGTCGAACCTCTCCGGCGAATTCACCGTGATCAACCCCTACCTGGTGCGCGACCTCAAGGCCCGCGGCCTGTGGGACCCGGTCATGGTCAACGACCTGAAGTACTACGACGGTTCCGTGCAGCAGATCGAGCGCATCCCGCAGGACCTCAAGGACCTCTACGCCACCGCGTTCGAAGTCGAGACCCGCTGGATCGTCGAAGCCGCCAGCCGTCGCCAGAAGTGGATCGACCAGGCCCAGTCGCTGAACCTGTACATCGCCGGCGCCTCGGGCAAGAAGCTCGACGTGACCTACCGCATGGCCTGGTTCCGCGGCCTGAAGACCACCTACTACCTCCGTGCCCTGGCTGCCACCAGCACCGAGAAGTCCACCATCAACACCGGCAAGCTCAACGCCGTGTCGGCCGGTGGCAACGACGGCCTGCAAGCCGCCCCGGCCGCCGAGCCGAAGCCGGCGCCGGTGCCGCAGGCATGCAGCATCGACAACCCCGACTGCGAAGCCTGCCAGTGATCGCGCGTCGCTGAACGGCGTCCGTGTCGCGGCCGGGCAAGCCGGACTCCTCGCGTGGGTTCGGCCTGCCCGGCGCCTGACGGTCGCTCGTCCAGCGCCACGCTGGCAGCGCAAGGCCCCTCGCCAGGGCCAGGAACAATCCCCTTCTTCCCTCCGGGGGAGAAGAACGGCCCGGCCAGACCGTGCCGGACCACCGCTTTCGCGTGCACCTCACGCCCCATATCCAGGCCGCCGAGACGGCCGCCAGACCAGGAGAGAGCAAGATGCTGAGCTGGGACGAATTCGACAAAGAAGACCCGACCGAAGCCAAGGCCGCGCCCGCCGCCGCCCAGGCCGTTGCCCAGGGCCATGACAAGCTGGACGACGAAGCCGCCGGCTCGGTGGAAGAAGCGCGCGCCGTTTCCGCCGACGACTCCGACGCCGTCGCCCGCGCCAAGAAAGCCCTGAACGACCTCGACATCCAGGAAGGCCTGGACGACCTCGAAGGCTCCGCCGCGCGCGTGCAGGTCGGCGACAAGCAGATGATCAACGCCCGCGCCGACCTCAACCAGCTCGTCCCCTTCAAGTACGACTGGGCCTGGCAGAAGTATCTGGATGGTTGCGCCAACCACTGGATGCCGCAGGAAGTCAACATGAACGCCGACATCGCCCTGTGGAAGAGCAAGGACGGCCTCAGCGAGGACGAGCGGCGCATCGTCATGCGCAACCTCGGCTTCTTCTCCACCGCCGACTCGCTGGTCGCCAACAACCTGGTGCTGGCCGTGTACCGCCTGATCACCAACCCCGAGTGCCGCCAGTACATCCTGCGCCAGGCCTTCGAAGAGGCGATCCACACCCACGCCTACCAGTACTGCATCGAGTCGCTGGGCATGGACGAGGGCGAGATCTTCAACATGTACCATGAGATCCCCAGCGTGGCGAAGAAGGCCTCGTGGGGCCTGAAGTACACCCGCTCGATCTCCGACCCGATGTTCCAGACCGGCACCCCGGAAACCGACCGCCAGTTCCTGCGCAACCTGATCGCCTACTACTGCGTGCTGGAAGGCATCTTCTTCTACTGCGGCTTCACCCAGATCCTCTCCATGGGCCGCCGCAACAAGATGACCGGCACCGCCGAGCAGTTCCAGTACATCCTCCGCGACGAGTCGATGCACCTGAACTTCGGCATCGACGTGATCAACCAGATCAAGATCGAAAACCCGCACCTGTGGGACGCCCAGATGAAGGACGAGGCGACCCAGATGATCCTCCAGGGCACCCAGCTGGAGATCGAATACGCGCGCGACACCATGCCGCGCGGGGTGCTGGGCATGAACGCGGCGATGATGGAGGACTACCTGAAGTTCATCGCCAACCGGCGCCTGACCCAGATCGGCCTGAAGGAAGAGTATCCGGGGACCACCAACCCGTTCCCGTGGATGTCGGAGATCATGGACCTGAAGAAGGAGAAGAACTTCTTCGAGACGCGGGTTATCGAGTACCAGACGGGCGGAGCGCTGAGCTGGGATTGAGATTCTCGATTTAGGTCAAGACCGTTAGACGCTGTCGCCGGAAAGGGATTTCGGGACAGTGGTAGAGATGAAGAGCCCCGCCTTGTGCGGGGCTTTCCTTTGTCAAGAAAAAATGTTCCGATAAGCTATGCTAGGTTGACGATATAACGAAACCACTGATCTAGAGCCAGTCAGTAAGGGATTAAATATGGCAAACAAGACTGACAATCTTCCAGACTTCCTTCAGGACTACGCATCTCTTTTTAGTCATTTCCAAGGCCAGATGGATGGTTTAACAACCGTTCAAATTGGAGATAAATTTGCCTCTTTAGCAGAACATTTGATTCCTCATACCGAGGCAGGCTCAGACTTTGAAAGAGCAACAAAGTCAAAAAAGAGCTGGGACAAAGGTGTAGACCTAATATTTCAACACAAAGAAATTAACGGCGTAGAGCTAAGAGTACAGTCAAAATACACCATTTCGTCAGTAGATGATGTAGACTTAATTATAAGCAAATTCCAAGAGTACGACTCAAAAGATGCAACCAACAAACAACACGAACTAGACCTACTAGGATCATTAGAAGAAGATAGTCGACAGACAAGCAAATACCTGATAATAACCTCCTCGAAAATATCAAACATAATAGCAAAGTTCTTAGAGAGCCAACGTCCATCAAGATTTTTCCTTGAGAGAATAAAAAAAGAAAAACGCTTTCATTATATCGATGGAATAGAAATACTAACCACTATACAGAGCATATATAGAAGTACATACATTCGCCCCCAAGAAACAAAACTAATATTCCAAACGCCTCACATCAGGGTTAACAATGTATACATTGGAGTACTACCTTGCAACGAACTTCGACGCGTATACGAAGAAGCTGGTGACTCTATATTCTTTGAAAACATTCGTGAATGGTTAGGATTCCAAGGAAAAAAAGTAAAATCCGGCGGGGTTCGTGAAACAGTCAATGAAGCAATAGCATCAACACTCGAAGACTCGCCAGAGAAAATGCTCGAAAGAAATAACGGCATAGTAATCAGAGCATCACAAGTGGAGGAAACCTCAAACTCATCCTTGAAACTAAGAGATGCTAGTATTGTAAACGGCTGCCAGACTACTATGAGTGTATTTTTCGTCAATCCTGCCGATGGACATGTGCTAGCAAAAATTGTAGAGACAGAAGATTCATGGGAGATAGCTAAGGCGGCCAATTTCCAGACAGAAATAGAACGAATAGAACTTGAACTAGCCAGATATCTAAGACCACAACTTGCCAGATCTGTTGGAGCAGAGAATAATTTTAAATTCGACCAAAAAGAAGTAACAAAAGGCAAATCAGCCTTTGCTCTACTCGACCAAATATATAAAGATGAAATTTGCTATGATGAACTAAAATCGATATTTATCGGACTATTTTCACGCTCTGCAAACAATGCGATATCGCCAAACTATACCGAGCTTAGAATTGATGTACTTCAAAACTTCGAAAGAGACTCTGAAAAATCTAAATTCCTAGAGGCTCTTTTCGTGCTCCACAGCAAATCATCTACGGCGATGGAGTCTTTGAAAGATGGTTTGTTAAAACCTGAAATTATGGATCTATTTAAAAGATTTTGGAAAGAAGACAAACCATCATATAGGGCATTTGTCACACTCTTAGCCATATTCAGCGCCCTTGACAAAAAAAATCGCAGGTTTGAAGACTACAACGACATAAAGAGCGGAATAATAAAACTAGCAGGACAAATAGAAATCGACCCCGGCGAATACATAGAAACATATATAAAAGCCTTTAAAACTATAGCGCTAGACGTCCTCAAAGGCAGCGAGGACAAGGATAAAATGCTGCAAAGCATGTATCATCACATTGGCTCAATGAATTTTGAAAATGCTTTACTATCCATGTCACTATTGTAAATAACTCCCTAAGGAGCTATTCCTCAAATTTTTATTTTCTGACACTCCCTTTTCGCCTCCCGGCGAGTCACTTTTGCCAGTCGCGGCAAAAGTAACCAAAAACGCTTGCCCCTGCATCCGGCCCCAGTCGCTTCGCGACTGGGGTTCCCTCCCTCCATCGCCGTTCCGGGGGCACGCCGCCACGGTCCTTCGTGGACCGAGGCGGCTTTCGCGGCATCCTGCCGCTCAACCCCCTACACGACGATTCCGCTCGGCCTCCTGATGGGGCGGACCGGAGCGTCGGATATTTCTCTGGAAGAGGTAGGGCAAATCACGCACAGCGTGATTCGCAAGATGGGGCAGAGTTGCCAAGCGCCGGGCGGCGCAGGTTTGGTAAAAAGCCTTGTTTCATGTGGTTTCTTTGATAGAGAGAGTCTTTCAGCTTCGCTCATTCCGCTCGGTTGTTTCGTTCCTCTCGTCTCAATACTCTGCCACCGGCGCCTAAGAAACGCTAAACCACGCAGCGGCCAGACCGCTCCCGACAGCCAAGCGGCTTTTTTGAGTCTGCGGTATTCTCTCGCCCTCAAAATCTCTGCAACGCCGGGAGTGGACGAATACAAGACCCGAAAGGGAAATATGTCCGGCCCTCTGCGTGGGGTTTTCTTAACTCCCGGCACCCCAGCCCAAGAAAGCTGGTCACATCACGCAGAGGTAACGGAAATGCCTATCACCAATCCCATATCTCCATCCACACCGCTTCATCCCACTACCTCCCCGGAGGTGCGCCATGTCTGACGCCCCCCTCCACTACAGCCGTTTCACCCACCACCATCGGGTCCTGCGCGCCGTGCTGCTGGATGAGGAAGGCTGGTTCGTGCTCTCCGACCTGGCACGGCTGCTGGGCCGTTACCTGGGCGGTCGGGCGCCGGCGGCGTTGTGTGACGAGGCGCCGTGGCCGCTGGCGACGGCGGAACAGCGCGAGCGCTTGTTCGCCCTCTGCCATGCGCTGGAGCGGCATCTGGACACCGATCAGTGGCGGCTCGCCTGGCTCCATGACGAACGCCACGGGCCACGCCAGGACTGCCTGGTCAGCGAGTCCGGGCTCTACGCTCTGCTCTGGCTCGCAGCGCCTGGCGCGGCACGGGGTTTGCGCGTTGGGTCAGCGGCTCGGTGCTGCCACGCCTGCGCAGCCAGTCCCGCCCCAACGCCACGCCCCAGCGCGCCGTGCTGCACTGGAAAACCGCCGAGATCGACACCCTGCACTGGCAAGGCAAGACCTGGATCCCCCTCTCCGACTGCCCCCAACTCCTCGACAGTCCACGCCCGCTGATCCGGGCCTGACCCCGTCATACGCCCTGAAAGGAGTCAGGGCTTGAAGCAACAGAGTGATCTTTTCCCTCATGACCACTAAAAATCTAGGTTTTTCCAGTAACGCTCTCTTTCTTTACAACTATCAGGCCAAGGAAGAGCACTCTATTGCCAAATAGAATATTTTTAAATTTAAAAAGAACCCCCATGCAGCAGGACCTTCCTCTACAATCTATAGTTAGGCGTAAACCCCAATAAAATACTCCAATCCAACCGGAAGCTTTTCGCCTATAACCTCCTCAATCCTTACAACATCATCATTCTTAATAGGATATTCACCCTCAATATTCTCACCCTTCTTCCAACGCATCACCTCCATAACTTGCGAAATATATTCGAAAGGAACAGTTTTTTCATATTTCAAGGACTCATCATTTCCCTATGGTAGGTACCCAGAAATCAATACAGTCATGTTTCTACACTCCTTTTTGGATCAGCAGACTTCGTGCGAGCACCAGTATTAGAATCAAACCCTCCCAAGTGCCACCCTCTCTTGTCATACATCTCAAAACTGCCATGCTGAGAATCCCATTTATAGATATTCCCTTTTATCCTTCCAATGCTTCCGCAACCCACCACCACCTTGAATAGAAGTTTTTGGCTTAGCTCTCAAGGCGTCGGGGAAGGCAGGTAGTGTTGCCGGAGCAGGATAGTAATACACAAGGCTTTCAATTCAAAATCGCAGACTCACGCATTTTGCGACTGACGCACTAACTGACAATTCGGCGATTTACATCTGCTCTCGAAGCATGGATTGGCTAAGAAACAGGCGAAGCCCATAAACTGACTTCGCCTGATCTATATCTTCGGATATAAAGGATCATCAGCTAGATATATTTATATTTCTTCAAAAGCCCTCTAACTTCCTGCTTTAGCTCCTCTTCATTTATCTCACCATCATTATCCTTCGGTCCATCCGTGAAGCAATCTGCCATTCCAAACATAAGCCTGAGGCAAGCGCCAAGATTATCATCATCCTTTTTCAGCAAGCCTGACGCACCTTCGCTACGCCACATTTCAAAGAATTTTTTTGTGAAACTCTTTCCGCTTAACGATCCATCCAAAAAATTTCTTGCAAGATCAATAAGTGCCATGCTCATTTAAATCATCTCATTCTCAAAATAGTTTTTTCCTGTCTGCTTCCTGGCTCAAGATACCACCCTGACAAAAACATTCCATCCTCTTTGAGAACAACCACAATACTAGTATCAGGACTGTAAAATAATTGGATCCTTGATACCTATGACAAACCCCTTGCAAATTATGTCGTGCTTTATCGAAGCGCTCCTGCCTTATCTGCATGACTTCTTCATAAATGTACGATTTGGCGTTGTCGCCTTCAGCTTCCCGCTGGACTCCCTTGACCTTACGAGTCATCCGCTCGTAATCTTCCGGCCACAACGCTTGCTCCATGCGCAACGATGCCTGACCCAGCAAATGCAGCAGGCCGAACAGGCGCATATCGTTGGTGGCAACGATGTGTTCTCGAATCCACTCGTGGGTTACTCCGCAGGCCAGATGTGTTTCTGGCGTTGATGTGCTGTCATAGTCGGCTCGGAATCCCGCTTCTTTGGCGAGCTGTGCCCAGTGCTGGCCAATGCCTGGTGTTGGATGTACTCATTTGCTCATCCACTTGCGCAGCAGGCGCTTTTTCAGGGACGCGCGTTCTTGCGGGTTGTGTCCCTTGAGGTTAGCGACACGATCTGCCGTAGCAGCCTGGCGTATGAGGGGCCAGTAGGAACGCCCATCCTTACGTGGCACCAGTGTTATTGACCTGACTTTCCAGTAGGGAGAGGTGGGCTGCTGGCCAACGTGGAGAGCTCGCTACGGCAGCTCGTGCGCCCGACGATGGGTGTTTTGCGGTGGTTGCGGCTCATAATGTGATTGTCTTCAAGAATATTCAGGACAGACTGTCAAGATAGAGCAGCGTCAACATGGAACAAGCCCCGTCGAAACGGGGCTTGTTGATGGCCAACTAACCGGCCTTAAAGCCAGGAAGCCCCTTGGAAGCACGCCATTCTTTAACTTCCTTTACAACTCCAGCTGGGCTATCTTCTCTATTTTCGTTGGGGTAGTAAAGAAGGTCTGAGCCGCTTGGGTGTTCCGTTAGTTTTTTAAATTCAAGCACGGCTTGAATATGAGACTCCTCGGTAGGGAACTTTTTCTTATTGTTTGTGTATATGTCTTTAACAAACTCAAGAAACTCTTTTTCCGTATATTCGGAAATCTTGGACTTCATATCACTTCCCTCCCGTGTGGATTTCTATATGACGTTTTGGCGTTACTGCAACAAGGTTCCCCATATTGTAAACGCCGCCTCCATCTGCTATTCGAACCTTGTGGTGGATTTCGATCTTTATTCTCCCGCCAGCCTGTTCTGACTCTCTGACATAAGGAGCACCTCCATCTCTCATTACAGCTAAACTACCAGGATTAAACTGTTTACTTAACTCAGGATCATTAGCCACAGCTATCCAGAATTGTTCCCGAAAGTCCCGCCAGTTTTTGAATGTCTTACCACGTAGTTTATCCGCAATCTGGCTTGGAATTGGAGCCCCCTCACCTTGAGAGGCGGCGCCGAGCCAATTACCGCTGACGGGCTGTCCCTTGCCAGTCGCAGCACCAGGTACATCCCGCGGATCCCTGAACATCACATAGATCGGCTTGATCCCCGAGTCGGCCGGGAAGCCGATGATCAGATCATCCGGTAGCGTCATCACTCCTGGATAGGTTTCTGGTTTGGCCTTCACCGGTGTGAGGGTCGCCCCCTCATATACCGGCACCGGCTTCGGTACGACCGGAGTGGTACTCGAAGGGTTCTGGTTTCCGGGAGGACTCGCCGGCGTCCAGGTCAGGATAAGCGGCGGTGCTTCTGCGACCGTAGAGGGAACCGTAACCTCGTACAGTCCTGTCGCGGTGTTATAGGCCGCCATCCGGACTGGAACGGCTTTCGGAACGCTCACACCATCGGTGCTGACCACCGAAAGGGTCGTCGTGCTGCCCCGTGCCTCGTTGGTCAGTCGCATCGGCAGATCGACGGTACCACCTGCTTTTGCAACCGCGTTCAGATTTACGCTTGAGGGAAGCCCCAGCTTGTTGGCATCCATGCCCAGGGCGTAACGAACGCTATCGGGCGTTTGGTCCTGCCATTGCTCGGCAGTCCGGGAGGAGTAGGTCAGACTGGCAAAGCCCACGGCCATCACCGAGGGTGCTGAAGCCAGGACCCGGCCCAGGACGGCAATCGCATCGGAGATCGCTTGAGCAAGGGATGCGGCGCCTTGTGCGACCTGGATCAGACCCCGGCCTGCGGCGGTGGCGACAACGCTGCCATTGGCCGGCATGGCATAGGTATTGGCAGCTCTTATCGCCGCTTGCTGGCGGGCCTGCTCTTCGGCTTTGCGTTTGGCCTCAGCCGCTGCTTGTTCACGCGCCTTGTTTGCTGCGGCCGCCTCAATACTTGCTTTGGCGGCGGTCAACGTATTCATGCGGATCTGGAGACTACTGATCGCTTCGGTGAAGAGTTTTACGTTATAAGCTGCCGTGAGACCTTCCATTTCCCTGTCGAGGAAGCGCATATAGGCTTCAGGCCCGTTAATATTGCCTTCTCGCACCGCTTGTTCACCGATCTCTTCCGCCGTACGGGTAAGGAAATTCTTTGCACCCAGGCTGGTAATCTTCTTCTGATTCAGCAGTAGTTTTTGATTCTTTTGCTGGAGGGCGTTTCCAACGATGGTCAGACTGCGGTTGATGACGTCCAATGGTGCAAGATTCTTTGCCGGACCAAGAGCGGCATCAGCCTTATCCAGCTCGGCTTGTACCGACGCCTCAAGTTTTTTCTCGGCATCTCGGAACTGAAGCTCGATCTCCCTGCGTTTTTCTTTAACCTGAAGAGGAACATAGCGTCTGGGGTCAACGCCCAGATCAGCATAACTTTCAAACTCTTGCCAGCCATTTTCAGTGGACGAATCCAAGCCGTGCTCTATAGGTCTGGCAATGGGGCCAATGCCGGTACCTCCCCCAGGGCCGTAATAAACGTCTCCGCTTGCCGTGACAGTTGTAGAGTTGAAGTGGATAAGGTCAGCAATGGGTCGTGCCATATGTATCTCCTACTTCCATGAGTGCATGGCTTATTATTTACGTCGAATTAGACTTTTTAAACGCCCCTTGCCAAATGAACGCCAATACACTGGAAATACACAGCAATCAAACTGCAATATCCCGTATCCAATGACCCAGAAGGCCCATCCTTGGCCATTCCCTTCTACGAAACGACCTCGTTTGCGCATGCGCCCATCCAGCGGTCATTTTCTGCACGAAAACCTCATCTACCCCTGCCAGTCACGGAAGCCGCATACCTTCGGTTCATTAACGAAGTCCCACCTTCAAAATTCATCCATGCCGCCCCTTCGCGAGCTTCCGGACAAAGCCACGCTGATTGCGAGCCCAGCGTTTTTGATTGCAAGCCGCTGCACCTGGTTAGGCCATTTCCGCAGCGCATGAAGTCCTGGCCGATATACCGGCAGGGCCAGCCATCGTTCGACGAATAAAGCCACCTCAGCCATGATGCCCTTTCCATCCCCAGCGGAACCCCGACATGGACGCCAAAGCCCTGCTCCTCGGCAGCCTCTGCCTGGCCGCTCCATTCGCCGACGCGGCGACGCTCGACAATGCCCTCTCCGCCTGCCTCGCCGCCCGGCTCGGTGCACCGCACACGGCGGAGGGCCAGTTGCACCTGCCACTCACCCTTGAGGCCCGGCGCTCCACCGGCGAATGCGGCTGTACCTCAGCGCTGGTGCGATATCGACTGCTGGCCATGCATGCCAATGCGAAGGCACAGGTCCTTCAGGAAGGTCTGCTCGACGGTCGCTACGAAGGCGCCCGTACCCTAACGCTGGCAGCGGATGCGCAACTGGCGGCCGACAGCACGCTCGTGGTACGTCTTGGTTGCGCCGTCGCCGAATGACCATCCACCGACCCAGCGAGGTTCGCGATGCACCTGCTTTACCCCTCCGCCCCCGACCGCAGCAACGCGGTCGATGAACTCTTCGCCGAGGAATATGACGCGGCCCGTTCGGCAGGCTTGGCCTGTTCGCTGTTCTGCGACGAGGAACTGGAGAGTGGACGCTTTCGCGCCCGCCCGGAGTTTCCGGCAAACCCCAAGGTGCTGTATCGCGGCTGGATGCTCACACCGGAAAACTACGCTCGCCTGCACGGCGCGATTCTCGTCGCTGGCGGACGGCCCCTGACCAGTCCACAGCAATATCGGCACTGCCATTACTTGCCGGAGTGGTATCCGCTCTGTGAGGACCTCACGCCGGCGACCCTGTTCCTGTCCAGGAACGCCGACTTCGAGACAGTGTTGGCGCAAAGCCCGTGGCGCGCCTGGTTCGTCAAGGACCATGTGAAATCCCTGACCACCCAGCGCGGCTCGAAGGCCACCAATGCTGCGGAAGTGCGGGAAGTCCTCGATTCGATCGAGCGTTATCGAGGCACCATCGAAGGCGGTGTATGCCTTCGGGAGTTCGAGGCGCTGCGTGCGGAAACCGAGGAACGCTACTTCGTTCTTCACGGCCGCGCTCACGGGCGTCTCGATACCGTCCCGCCGCTAGTGGAACAGGTGGCACAACGTATCGATTGCCCGTTCTTTTCCGTCGACGTGGTCGAGTCGGCCAGTGGCGAGTTGCGCCTGATGGAACTCGGCGATGGCCAGGTCTCCGACCGCAAGCAATGGCCCGCCGCACGCTTCGCGGCGATGCTGGCACAGGCATAGTCGGAACCGCTGCAATCCCAACCCGACCAAGCTCCCCTTGATCGATCCTGAGGGAGCTCGTCACTCGCCCAGTGCCTCGACCAATTACTCTCATCCAAAGCCCAAGAACGGTTGTCCATCCCCTCGCCCATGGATATTTCTTCCACTCTGCAATCCAGTTCATAAATCCCATAAAAGCCCTCTTCCGCTCCCCGCCAGCCTCCCCGCATCCCGCACCCTAGACGCCCCGCCGCTCTCCGCCGGCTCGCCCGACAAGAAAAACCAACCGCTCGATCAGCCTCATCCTTCACCCATCACAGGAGCCATCGCGATGCACCTGACACCCCATTGGATCCCCCTGGTCGCCAGCCTCGGCCTGCTCGCCGGCGGCTCGTCCGCGTCCGCCGCCGAGGAAGCCTTCGACCTCTGGAACGAATGCGCCAAAGCCTGCGTGCTCGACCTCAAGGACGGCGTGCGTTCCAGCCGCATGAGCGTCGACCCGGCCATCGCCGACACCAACGGCCAGGGCGTGCTGCACTACTCCATGGTCCTGGAGGGCGGCAACGACGCGCTCAAGCTGGCCATCGACAACGCCCTCAGCATCACCAGCGACGGCCTGACCATCCGCCTCGAAGGCGGCGTCGAGCCGAACAAGCCGGTGCGCTACAGCTACACGCGCCAGGCGCGCGGCAGTTGGTCGCTGAACTGGCTGGTGCCGATCGGCCACGAGAAGCCTTCGAACATCAAGGTGTTCATCCACGAACTGAACGCCGGTAACCAGCTCAGCCACATGTCGCCGATCTACACCATCGAGATGGGCGACGAGTTGCTGGCGAAGCTGGCGCGCGATGCCACCTTCTTCGTCAGGGCGCACGAGAGCAACGAGATGCAGCCGACGCTCGCCATCAGCCATGCCGGGGTCAGCGTGGTCATGGCCCAGGCCCAGCCGCGCCGGGAAAAGCGCTGGAGCGAATGGGCCAGCGGCAAGGTGTTGTGCCTGCTCGACCCGCTGGACGGGGTCTACAACTACCTCGCCCAGCAGCGCTGCAACCTCGACGATACCTGGGAAGGCAAGATCTACCGGGTGCTCGCCGGCAACCCGGCGAAGCATGACCTGGACATCAAGCCCACGGTCATCAGTCATCGCCTGCACTTCCCCGAAGGCGGCAGCCTGGCCGCGCTGACCGCGCACCAGGCCTGCCACCTGCCGCTGGAGACTTTCACCCGTCATCGCCAGCCGCGCGGCTGGGAACAACTGGAGCAGTGCGGCTATCCGGTGCAGCGGCTGGTCGCCCTCTACCTGGCGGCGCGACTGTCGTGGAACCAGGTCGACCAAGTGATCCGCAACGCCCTGGCCAGCCCCGGCAGCGGCGGCGACCTGGGCGAAGCGATCCGCGAGCAGCCGGAGCAGGCCCGTCTGGCCCTGACCCTGGCCGCCGCCGAGAGCGAGCGCTTCGTCCGGCAGGGCACAGGCAACGACGAGGCCGGCGCGGCCAGCGCCGACGTGGTGAGCCTGACCTGCCCGGTCGCCGCCGGTGAATGCGCGGGCCCGGCGGACAGCGGCGACGCCCTGCTGGAGCGCAACTATCCCACTGGCGCGGAGTTCCTCGGCGACGGCGGCGACATCAGCTTCAGCACCCGCGGCACGCAGAACTGGACGGTGGAGCGGCTGCTCCAGGCGCACCGCCAACTGGAGGAGCGCGGCTATGTGTTCGTCGGCTACCACGGCACCTTCCTCGAAGCGGCGCAAAGCATCGTCTTCGGCGGGGTGCGCGCGCGCAGCCAGGACCTCGACGCGATCTGGCGCGGTTTCTATATCGCCGGCGATCCGGCGCTGGCCTACGGCTACGCCCAGGACCAGGAACCCGACGCGCGCGGCCGGATCCGCAACGGTGCCCTGCTGCGGGTCTATGTGCCGCGCTCGAGTCTGCCGGGCTTCTACCGCACCGGCCTGACCCTGGCCGCGCCGGAGGCGGCGGGCGAGGTCGAACGGCTGATCGGCCATCCGCTGCCGCTGCGCCTGGACGCCATCACCGGCCCCGAGGAGGAAGGCGGGCGCCTGGAGACCATTCTCGGCTGGCCGCTGGCCGAGCGCACCGTGGTGATTCCCTCGGCGATCCCCACCGACCCGCGCAACGTCGGCGGCGACCTCGACCCGTCCAGCATCCCCGACAAGGAACAGGCGATCAGCGCCCTGCCGGACTACGCCAGCCAGCCCGGCAAACCGCCGCGCGAGGACCTGAAGTAACTGCCGCGACCGGCCGGCTCCCTTCGCAGGAGCCGGCCTTCTCGGGGCCTGGCCATACATCAGGTTTTCCTGATGCCAGCCCAATCGAATATGAATTCATCCTGATAGGTAATCCGCCTAACCTGCGTCTGCCACGCTTTCGCTCGTCCCGGAAGCGGCCATAACAATTCCAATAGCCGACGAGGACTCTCCATGCTCACCCATCGCATCGGTGGCATCCGCCTTTCCCCTTCCCCGCAGCGCTCGCCCGGAGACCGCCATGACTGATCTCCGCGATACCTCCCGCGACGAACGCCTGCTGGCGGCCCACGGCTATCGCCAGGAACTGGAGCGCGGGCTGAGCCTGTGGTCGTCCTTTTCCGTCGGCTTCGCTACCATCTCGCCGGTGGTGGGCATCTACTCGGTGATGTCCCTCGGCGCCATGAGCATGGGCCCCTCCTGGGTCTGGGTGGTGCCGCTGTGCCTGCTGCTGCAGTTCGGCGTGGCGCTGGTCTACGCCGAGCTGTCCTCGCAGTTTCCGCTGGCCGGCGGCTGCTACCAGTGGGTGCGGCGCCTGGTGGGCGACCGCCTGGCCTGGTTCACCGGCTTCCTCTACCTGGCTTCGGCGCTGGCCTCGCTGACTACCGTGGCCTACCTCGGTGGCTTCTGGCTCGGCCTGCTGGCGACCGGCGCGCCGCCGTCGGCCAACGGCCAGGTGCTCTGCGGCGCGCTGCTGCTGGCGCTGGGACTGGCGGTGAACCTGCTGGGGATCAACCCGTTGAAGTACTTCGTCAATGCCGGGATCGTCGCCGAGGCCATCGCCTCCATCGGTATCGGCGTGCTGTTGCTGCTGTTCTTCCGCAACCATCCGCTCGATCTGCTGTTCAGCGGCCCGGGCGGCACAGGCGATGCGGACGGTTCCTACCTGGACGGCGTGCTGACCGCGCTGGCGGTGGGCGGCTGGGCTTTCCTCGGCTTCGACGCCTGCTCGCAGATTTCCGAGGAAACCACCGATGCCCGCGTCTCCACTCCCCGGGCGATCCTGCGCTCGATGCTGGTGGTGGGATTCACCGTGATGCTCACCGCCTTCGCCGTGACCCTGTCCTACCAGGACATCGGCGCGGTGGTCAGCGGCCAGGTGGTCGACCCGGTCACCCCGGCGGTGGTGGACGCCTTCGGCGCCTGGGCCGAGCGGCCCTTCGTCGCAGTGGTGCTGATCGCCTTCGTCGCCTGCGTGGTGTCGGTGCAGACCTACATCGGCCGGGCGATCTTCGGCATGGCGCGCGACGCCATCCTGCCCGGCTCCGCCCTGCTGCGCCGGGTCGACCGGCGCAAGGTGCCGATGGCGGCGATGGTCTGCAGCACGCTGCTGGCCAGCCTCGGCCTGGCCCTGGGGCTGAACGCCACGGCGGTCGGCACGCTGATCGCGTTCGGCAGCGGCGGTTTCTTCGTGGTCTTCCTGATCGTCGCCGCCTGCGCTCTCTGGGCCCGCCTCGTCGGCCGCTGGGACCCGGACAAGGGCGCCTTGCGCCTGGGGCGCGCGGGGCTGGCGGTGAACGTCCTGGCAGTCGCCTGGCTGTCTTTCGAGGCGCTCAACGTCGCCTGGCCGCGGGCCAGCCTCGCCCCGCCCGACGCGCCCTGGTTCCAGGTCTGGGCGGTGGTCGTGGTGTTCTCCGCGCTGGCCGCGTTCGGCCTGCTCTACATGGTCATCGCCAAGCCGCATCGGCGCATCGCCACCAGCCTCAGCTTCGCCGCTCCGCCGGCGGACTGACCCGCACGCGCCGGCCGTTCCGGCGCCTCCTCCGGTTGTTCCCGCACGCTGGCTTCGCGCCCGGCGGGGCCCGGCTCATCCTGCTTTCACGGAGCATCGCCATGAGCGACCTGCATTACTGGAACTACCCCACCGATATCCTCTGCGGCGTCGGCGCCCTGGAACAACTGCCGAGGCGTTGCGCGCTGGCGGGCGCACGCCGGCCCCTGCTGGTCACCGATCCCGGCATGCTCGCCCTGGAGCCCCTGCGCCTGGTGCGCGAGTGCCTGGAACGCGCCGGCATCGACCATGACCTGTTCCACGAACTGTCGAGCAACCCCAGCCTCGCTGAAGTCCACGGCGGCGCCAGGCGCTTCGAGGCTGGCGGGCATGACGCGCTGATCGCTCTCGGCGGCGGCAGCGCCCTCGACGCGGCCAAGGGAATCGCCCTGCTAAGCCGCGATCCGCACGGCCTCGAACGCTTCGAATGGACACAGACGCTGCGCAGCTATCCGACCCTCGCCGACTACCCGCTGCTCGGCCTGCCGCCGCTGCTGGCGCTTCCCACGACCGCCGGCACCGGCTCGGAACTGGGACGCGAGGCGGTGCTGACCGACACGCAACTGGGCATCAAGCGGGTCGTCGGCCACCGCGAGCTGCTGGCCGCCTGCGTATTCCTCGACCCGCGCCTGACCCGCGGGTTGCCGCCGGCGCTGAGCGCCGCCACCGGCATGGACGCCCTCACCCATCACCTGGAGGCGCTGTTCTCGCCGCTCTACCATCCGATGTCGGCGGGCATCGCCCTGGAAGGCGTGCGCCTGGTCAGGCAGCACCTGGAAAACGCCGTGCGCGACGGCAACGACCTCGCCGCCCGGGAAGGCATGCTGGTAGCCTCGGCCAGCGCCGCAGTGGCATTCCAGAAGGGGCTTGGCGGGGTCCACGCCCTGGCCCACCCGCTGGGCGCTCGCCATCACCTGCACCACGGCCTGCTGAACGCCGTGCTGCTGCCCTACGTTCTGCTGGCCAACCGCCCGGCGGTAGAAGCCGACGCCGCGCGCCTGGCGCGCTACCTGGAACTCGACGAAGCGAGCTTCGACGGCCTGCTGGCGTGGATCCTCGAACTGCGCGCGCGCATCGGCATCCCGGCGAACCTCGCCGCCCTCGGCCTGGATGGCGAGGACGCGCAATGGGTGGGCGAGCAGGCGCTGGCCGACCTGTCGTCCTCGGCGACCAACGCCCTGCCGCTCGATGCCCGGGATTATGCGCGCATCTACCGCCAGGCGGTGGCCGGGACTCTCGCCTGAGTGCTCAGGACCCCAGGCCGTGGACCTGCAGCAGGTCGTCGATGAAGGCGCGGGCGGCTTCGCTGAGAGGGCGCCCGGCATAGACGATCATGCTGTGCTCCACCGGATAGCTCAGCCGCTCCGGCAACAGCGCGCGCATCCGCCCGCGCTCGATCCAGGCTTCGGCGTAATGGGTCGGCAGGTAGCCCAGGTGGGTGCCGGCCAGCACGGCATGGGCGACCGCCTCCATGTGGTAGGCGGTGGCGCGGCTGCGCGACGGGCGTAGCGGCAGGACCAGGTTTTCCGGCAGGAAGCCATGCATCACCCAGTCACAGGCGGCGATCCGCTCCAGGGTCGGCTGCGCCTCGGCGAACAGCGGATGGCGATCGCCACAGAACACGCCGATCTCTTCGCGATACAGCGGGCGGTATTCGAGGCTCGGCCGCGAACGGCTGAAATAGGAGATCGCCAGGTCCAGCTCGCCTTCGATCACCGCCAGTTCCAGCTCGGTGGGCGAATTGACGAAAAGGTTCAGCTGGACATCCTGGTCGCGCCGCTGGAAGCGCGCCAGCGCATCGCCGAAACGGGCCTGGGGCAAGGTCGCGAGATTGTCCGCCAGGCCCAGGTACAGCTCCCCGACCAAACGTCCGGACAACGCCTGCGCCTGGTCGCGAAACAGGCCGATGGCGTCGAACATCGTTCGCGAAGCCTCCAGCACCCGGCGACCCTTGGCGGTCAGTCGGAAGCCGCCCTTGCCGCGCTCGCAGAGCCGGTAGCCGAGGCGCTTCTCCAGGCTGGCGATGTGCATGCTGATGTTCGACTGGCTCATGTTCAGCTCGGCCTGGGCCGCGGTGAAACCGCCGCACTTCACCACGCAGGCGAAGATGCGCAACAGACGCAGGTCTAGGTCGGTGACGTTTCTCAGCATGGCGGTCCGATCCGGCGCGAGGTCCCGCAGTCTAGCCGAGCGCCGCGACACGCGGCCATCCAGCGGCGGCGCACGGCGCACCAGAGGCGCTGGCGTATCATCGAAAATCTGGTCTATTCCAATTTCTTGAAAATACGTAGAAAAGTCCCGCCCAAAGGTGCCGCCAGGACAAGAAAATGCACCAATCCCAGGCAATCCCTCGAAAAAATCGAATCGTTTCGCCCTACTTTTGGTCTAGACCATAAAAATACCCAGTGCTAGATTGACCTTCGCCAGCCGGCCCAGCCTGACCGGATCGGCGCCACGCACCGCCACCAAGCCTTCACAATCCATCTCAGCCTCGGCAGGACCGAGCAGGAGCGCTTCGACAGCCAACCTTGCGCACGAAAAAAGTCATGGGAAAGGCATCTGGCCTAGACCATGCATCCGGACAGCTTTGCAGCAGCACAACAAGAACAACCTCCCCGCACTGTCTAGACCCATAGGGACCCACATGAACAACCACAACGGTACCCTGCACCGTGGCTGGCAATCGCTCCAGCGCTGGCGCATCCAGATCTTCGTCATCACCTGGCTGGCCTACGCCGCCTTCTACTTCACCCGCAAGGCCTTCTCGGTGGCCAAGCTCGGCATCGCCGAAGACCCCTCCTTCGAGCTCGACAAGAGCGCCATGGCCGATCTCGATGCCCTCTACCTGGCCGCCTACGCCGTGGGCCAGTTCATGTGGGGGGTGTTCGCCGACCGCTTCGGCACCCGCGTGGTGGTGCTCGGCGGTTTGCTCACCTCGGCGCTGGCGGCGCTGGTGATGGGTACCTTCGCCACCCTGCCGATCTTCGCCGCCTGCATGGTGGTCCAGGGCCTGGCGCAGTCCACCGGCTGGTCGGGGCTGTGCAAGAACATCGGCGCCTTCTTCGCCACCTACGAGCGAGGCCGCGTGCTCGGCCTGTGGAGTACCTGCTACGCCTTCGGCGGGCTGGTGGCGACGCCGTTCGCCGGCTGGTGCGCCTACCGGTTGACGCATGACTGGCGCATGGCCTTCCTGTCCTCGGCGGGAGTGGTGCTGGCGGTGGCCGTGCTGTTCTTCTTCCTCCAGCGCAACCGTCCGCAGGACGTCGGCCTGCCGCCCGTGGAGGCCGAGGCCGCGCCCCCGCCAACGCGCCCCGGCCGAACCATTCCGGCGCCCTGCTGAAGGCGCTCAGGAATCCCCACGTGCTGGTCCTCGGCATCGCCTACTTCCTGCTCAAGCCGGCGCGCTACGCGATCCTGCTCTGGGGCCCGGTGATCATCTACGAACGCATGCCGGAGATCGGCAAGGTCGCCTCGGCCATCGTGCCTTCGGCCTTCGAGGTCGCCGGGCTGGCCGGGCCGATCCTCATCGGCCTGGCCTCGGACAAGCTGTTCGGCGCCCGCCGCATGCCGGCCTGCGTGCTCAGCCTGGCGGCGCTGACCGTGAGCCTGGCGCTGTTCGTCCCGGCGATGCAGAGCGGCAGCCTGTACCTGGTGGTCAGCCTGCTGTTCATGATGGGCGTCACCCTCTACGGGCCGGACTCGATGATCAGCGGCGCCGCCGCCATCGACTTCGGTACCAGCGAAGCAGCCGGTACCGCCACCGGCTTCGTCAACGGCTGCGGCTCGGTCGGGGCGATCCTCGGCGGCCTGCTGCCGGGCTACTTCGACACCCTCACGGTGTTCTTCGTGTTCACCGCCACCGCGCTGCTCGCCAGCCTGCTGCTGGTGCCGTTCTGGAACAGCCGGCCAGGCGCGTGCCGCGTCGAACCGAAGGCGCATGCCGGCGGGCCGCTGCTGGCGGCCGGCAAGCCGCGTTGAAACCTCGCCGAACCACCGCCCGGCGCCAGGCGTGCCGGGCCAATCCCTAGCGAACAAGGAACCGCCTATGCCACTTGCCCTCTTCGACCTCGACGACACCCTGATCGACGGCGACTGCGCGACCCTCTGGGGGCGCTACATGACCGAACTGGGCTGGGTCGAGAAGACCGCCTTCCTGCACCAGGAACGCCACCTCATGGAACTCTATGCCGAGGGCCGGCTGGCCATGGAGGACTACATGGACTTCAGCCTGGCGCCCATCGCCGGCCGCACCCCGGCGGAGATCGCCGGCGCCGTCGAGGATTTCGTCGCGCGGATCATAGCGCCGCGCATCCACGCCGACGCCCTGCGCTGCCTGGAACGCCACCGCCAGGCCGGCGACCGCCTGCTGATCATCTCCGCCTCGGCGCACTTCCTGGTCAGCGCCATCGGCCGCCGGCTGGGGGTGGACGAGGTGCTGGCGATCGACATCGAGGAGCGCGACGGCCTCTACACCGGGCGCACCCGCGGCACCCTCACCTACCGCGAGGGCAAGGTCCGTCGCCTCGACGCCTGGCTGGCCCAGGAGGGCGAGACGCTGGCCGGCGCGACCTTCTATTCCGACTCGCGCAACGACCTGCCGCTGCTCTCGCGGGTCGACCGGCCGCACACGGTGAACCCCGACCCGGCGCTGCTCGGGCACGCCCGCGAGGCCGGCTGGCCGGTGCTGCAATGGCGCTGAGAAGGCGCGCCGCGCTATACCGCCGGCGGCCCGGAAGCATTACCCTGTAGCCCCCCGGAGCCCCAGCGGAGAAGCGTCGATATGCGCGACGAGCCGTCCCGACCCCTGACGGTGATCTACCAGTCCCTGCGCGAGCAGATCGAGCGCGGCCTGCTCGCGCGCGGCAGCAAGCTGCCCAGCGAACGGCAGTTGAGCGAGCTGTTCTCGACCACCCGCATCACCCTGCGCGAGGCGCTCGGCCAGTTGGAGGACCAGGGCCTGATCTACCGCGAGGAACGCCGCGGCTGGTTCGTCTCGCCGCAGCGGCTGCTGTACAACCCGCTGGTGCGCAGCCACTTCCACGCGATGGTCGCCGACCAGGGCCGGGTGCCGGAGACCGAGGTGCTCGGCGCGGCGATGATCCCGGCCAGCGTCGACATCTGCCAGCGCCTGGAGCTGCCGGCGCTGTCGCGGGTGTTCCAGATCCGCCGGGCGCGGCGGGTCGACGGGCGGCTGGTGCTGTACGTCGAGCACTACCTGAATCCCGCCTACTTTCCCGGCATCGAGCGCTTCGACCTGACTCGCTCGCTGACCGATCTCTACGCCAACCACTACGGCATCCGCTACGGCCGGGTGCGCTTCGAGATGGTCCCGACCATCCTCCCGGCGGAAGCCGCCGGGCCGCTGCGGGTTTCGGTGGGCAGCCCGGCGCTGCAGATCGTGCGGGTCAACCGCGACCAGGCGGGCCGCCTGATCGACTGCGACCTGGAGTACTGGCGCCACGACGCGCTACAGGTCAACGTCGAGGTGCCCGAGTAGCGCTCCGCGGTCCTGTTCCTGGCGCATGCATGACCGCCTGGCGGGTTTCCCGCCGCTTCCAGCGCATTGGTCGACCGCTGGGCACGCTGCGTCGACGCTGAGCGGTTGCCGCTGACGGCACGGCCTGCTAAAAGCGGCGACGACATTCGAAAATGCGATACGACCATGAGCGACAGTGAAAAATCGAATAGCCGCCTGTTCGACCTCGACCTGCTCCGCGCCATCGTCACGGTGGCCGACTGCGGCAGCTTCACCACTGCCGCCGCGCGCCTGCACTCGACCCAGTCGACCGTCAGCCAGAAGGTTCGCCGCTTGGAGGAAATGGCCGGACACCGCCTGCTGGAGCGCGGCAACCGCGACGTGTTGCCGACCGACGCCGGCGATACGCTGCTCGGCTATGCCCGCCGCCTGCTGGCACTGAACGACGAACTGGCCGAGGCGCTATCCGGCGCCACGGTGGCGCTGACGGTACGTATCGGCGTGCCGGACGACTTCGCCGCCGGCCGTACCACCGAGCGACTGGCGGCCTTCAACCGGCGTTATCCACAGGTCAAGCTGGAAGTCACCAGCGGCATGAGCCGCGACCTCAGCGCCAGCTACGACCGCGGCGAACTGGACCTGGTGCTGCTCAAGCAGCGACGCGCCAGCCGCGAGGCACTGGCCTGCTGGCCGGAAAAGACATGCTGGGTGGACAGCGCCAGGAACCCCTGCATCGACCTCGACCCGCTGCCCATCGTCACCTTCCCGCCGCGCGGGGTCTACCGCGACGAGATGATCGCCGCCCTGGAAGCGGTCGGCCGGCGCTGGCACATCAGCTTCACCAGTTCCAGCCTCAGCGGTCTGCAATCGGCCATCGCCGACGGCATGGGCATCGGCCTGCTGCCGCTGCGCGCGGTGAGCGCAGGCCACGCGGTGCTGCCGAAGAACGTCGGGCTGCCGGCGGTGGACGTGTTCGAAGTGGCGCTGCTGCACCGGCCGGCGGCGGATCCGATGGTGAAGGCGCTGGCGCGCGTGCTGTCGCGGGTGCTGGCGGAAGATACCCGGAGCCGTCCCGCATTCGAAAAATGAATATGCTGGATTCCAACATTTAATTTGTGCATGCGCCAGGCGCTGGATATCGTTGCCGTCAGCAACGGCTCGCGCCCGCCCGTTTCGCTCCGGCGGCGCGTGAGCCGGCAGCAAGACAACAACGAGGAAACGCTCCATGTCCAAGTCCAGCTACTACGCGCCGCACGGCGGGCACCCGGCACAGACCGAGCTGCTCACCGACCGGGCGATGTTCACCGAAGCCTATGCCGTGATTCCCAAGGGGGTGATGCGCGATATCGTCACCAGCCACCTGCCGTTCTGGGACAACATGCGCATGTGGGTGATCGCCCGCCCGCTGTCCGGCTTCGCCGAGACCTTCTCGCAGTACATCGTCGAACTGGCGCCCAACGGTGGCAGCGACAAACCGGAGCAGGATCCCAACGCCGAGGCCGTGCTGTTCGTCGTCGAGGGCGAGCTGAGCCTGACCCTGCAGGGCCAGGTCCACGCCATGCAGCCGGGCGGCTACGCCTTCATTCCGCCGGGCGCCGACTACAAGGTGCGCAATACCACCGGCCAGCACACCCGCTTCCACTGGATCCGCAAGCACTACCAGAAGGTCGACGGCGTACCGCTGCCGGAAGCCTTCGTCACCAACGAGCAGGACATCCAGCCGCTGGTGATGCCGGACACCGAAGGCCGCTGGAGCACCACCCGCTTCGTCGACATGAGCGACATGCGCCACGACATGCACGTCAACATCGTCAACTTCGAGCCGGGCGGCGTGATCCCCTTCGCCGAGACCCACGTGATGGAGCACGGCCTGTACGTGCTGGAAGGCAAGGCGGTGTACCGCCTGAACCAGGACTGGGTCGAGGTGGAGGCCGGCGACTTCATGTGGCTGCGCGCCTTCTGCCCGCAGGCCTGCTATTCGGGCGGCCCGGGGCGCTTCCGCTACCTGCTGTACAAGGATGTCAACCGGCACATGCGCCTGACTCTCAATGCGCCGCATTGAGGGCGGGACAGGCTGAAAGGGAACCCGGCGCCATGGCGCCGGGTTTTTCGTTTGCGGAAGGCGCCCAGCCCTTCGTCAGCTCCGGGCGCGGAGGACTTCAGGGCGAACCGAACATGGCCGTCCAGTAGATTCCCGCGTCGCTCTTCGGATCGGTGGCGTAGGCCGCGCCCAGCTCGCGGTAGCCGGGGTTCATCAGGTTGGCGCAGTGGCCCGGGCTGGCCAGCCAGCCGTCGACCACCTTGTCCACCCCGTCCTGGCCGGCGGCGATGTTTTCGCCGACCAGCCCGCCGCTGTAGCCGGCCAGCTCGGCGCGGTCGCCGGGGGTGCGGCCGTCGCGGTCGAGGTGGTCGAAGAAATTGCCGTTGGCCATCGCCCGCGAATGCGCTTCGGCGGCGCCGCCAAGGGTGGCGTTCCAGGCCAGCGGCTGGGCCGCTGCGTAAGGTTTGCCACCGCACTGGCGGGCTTGCCCGCGGGCGGCATTGATCCGTTCCAGGAGCTTCTGCCCTTCCGCCTGCCAATCGCCCATGCCACCGCGCAGCAATGGCCGGGCGAGGACGATGCGCCAGTCGCGGTCCTGGCGGCTGACGCCGACGTCGACGAACTGCGGGTCGAGCACCACGCGACAGAAGCTTTCCTGCAGCGCCTTCATCGCCGCGCCGGCATCGCGCGGCCCGGAAAGGCTGATCGACTGCACGTTGACCATCGGGTAGGCGGCCTGTGCCATCGCCTGCTGCAGGTCGCCGGCGGCATTCACCGGCAAGGCCAGGCGCGGGTCGGCGGCCAGCGGCGGCAGTTCGCCGCTGGCCTGCCCGCCGCAGGACTGCACCTGGCCACGGTAGGCGTTGATCGCCTCGACCAGTTGCGCCTCGTCGGCGGCACTAGCGGCCGCTGCGAGCGCCAGCCCGAGCGTCAGTACGGCCAAACGCGGGATGCTTGGGATTGCCATGGAAATCTCCTCGATCTGATGGCGCCTATGATGCGTGATTCCGCGGCGCGCCGCCGCATTCGACCGGAACCCGGCGCCGGCGTTGCAGGCTCAGGCCGGCGCTTCGGCGAACGCCTCCACCAACCGCTCGATCACCGCGCGGACCCGCGCGGTGTGGCGCAGGTCCTTGTGGGTAACCATCCACACCTCGTATGGCCGGCGTCGCTCGCGCTGCGGCCAGACCCGCACCAGTCCGTCGCGCTCGCCCATGTACAGCGGCAGCTCGCAGAGTCCCAGGCCGCGCGCCAGGGCCTGGCGCACCATCATGTTGGAATTCACCGCGATGACCACCCGGCCGTCGCGGATCGGCTCGCCGCCCAGGGTCAGTTCGCGCTGGCTGTGCCAATAGGGTTCGTACATCACCAGGTCGTGGCCGCGGAAACGCTCGCCGGGCACCGGCACGCCGTTGCGCCGCAGGTAGTCCGCGGAAGCGAACAGGCCCATGGGCCAACTGGCGAGTTTTCTCAGGATCAAATCGGGATTTTCCGGCCGCAGGGTGCGAATCGCGATGTCGGTCTCGCGCTTGGGCAAGTCGACCACGGCCGAAGCGCTGTCGAGCAGCACGCGGATATCCGGGTGTTCAAGGTGCAGGCGGGCCAGGGCGGGTAGCACGAAGTCGACGGCCAGGGAGTCGGTGGTGGACAACCGCACCTCGCCGGACAGTCGGTGGTCCATCCCGCGGGTCCGCCGCAGCAACTCCAGGGCCGAGCGCTCCATCTTCTCGGCCAGTTCGAAGGCCGCCTCGCCGGCCGGGGTCAGCAGGTAGCCGGACGAGGTGCGCAGGAACAGGGTCGAGCCCAGCGCCGCCTCCAGCGACGCCAGCCGCCGGCCCACCGTGGCCTGGTCGACGTGAAGTGCGCGGGCGGCGCCGCGCAGGGTGTGCTCGCGGCAGAGCGCGAGGAAGACGCGGGTGTCGTCCCAATTCATGGCGGTTGTCCTGATGCATTTTCGCATCAGTCTAATGAAAAAGCGCTGCGCGACCACGGCATCCGCGCTGATTACCATGCGAACCAGGTCCGAACCACTTTCCCAGGAGCATGCGATGAGCAGCACGAACCGATTTCCCGAACGAATGACCGCCATCGAGATCGCCCGGCCCGGCGGCCCCGAGGTACTGGTGGCGACCAGCCGGCCGCTGCCGACGCCCGGCCCGCGCGAGGTCCTGGTCGAAGTCCGCGCCGCCGGCGTCAACGGTCCCGACGTGCTTCAGCGCAAGGGCGTGTACGACCCGCCGCCCGGCGCCTCGGACATTCCCGGCCTGGAGATCGCCGGCACGGTGCGGGCGGTCGGCAGCGAGGTCAGCCGCTTCGCCGTCGGCGAGGCGGTGATGGCGTTGATTCCCGGCGGCGGCTACGCGCAGTTCGCGGTGGCCGACGAGCGCACCACCCTGCACCTGCCCGACGGCCTGGGCATGGAGGAAGCGGCGGCGCTGCCGGAAACCTTCATGACCGTCTGGGTCAACCTGTTCCAGCGCGGTGGCTTCAAGGCCGGCGAGACGCTGCTGGTCCACGGTGGCGCCTCCGGCATCGGCACCACCGCGACCATGCTGGGCAAGGCCTTCGGCGCGGCGAAGATCTTCACCACGATCTCCAGCGAGGCCCAGCGCGAGGCCAGCCTGCGCCTCGGCGCCGACGTGGCGATCGACTACACCGAGCAGGACTTCGTCGAGGAAGTGCTGCGCGGCACCGAAGGTCGCGGGGTCGATGTGATCGTCGATATCGTTGCCGGCGACTATGTGACGCGGAACTACCAGGCGGCGGCGATGAACGGACGGATCGTGCAGATCGGCGTGATCAAGGGCAAGGCCGCCGAAGTCGACCTGTTCCCGATGCTGAGCAAGCGCCTGGTCCATCTTGGCTCGACCCTGCGCTCGCGAAGCCACGACGAGAAAGGCGCGATCATCGCCGAACTGGAGCGCCAGGTCTGGCCGCATGTGCGCGCCGGCACTGTCCGGCCGCAAGTGTTCCGCACCTTCCCTCTGGAACAGGCGCGCCAGGCCCACGAACTGATGGACTCCGGCCAGCACATCGGCAAGATCGTCCTCACGTCCGCTCCCTGAGGCCGCTCAGACCTCGATATCGCCCAGGCGCAGCGCCCGCGCCACCGCCTGGGCGGTGGACGCCGCGCCGAGACGGCGGCGGGCGGCACGCAGGTGATTCTCCACGGTGCGCTCGGAAATCATCAGGATCGCCGCCACCTCCGCCTGCTGCTTGCCCAGGGCGATCCATTGCAGGACTTCCCGCTCGCGCTCGCTGAGCGCTTGCGCATCGCCCGCCGACACAGGGCCGCGCAGGCGCTTCAGGGCGAAGAACAGGATCGGGCAGAAGGCCTGGGCGGCGAGCTTGCAACCGGCATTCAGGTCCAGCCGCTCGCCGGCGAAAGACACCGCGCCCTCCAGACCGTTGCGGCCGAACACCGGCACCTGCATGCCATTGACCTGGCCGAGGTCGCGGACCCCACGGACGATGCGGTAGGTCATGCGCTCGGGATCCTCCGAGGGGCTCTTCGACCAGAAGAACGGCTCGTCCAGCTCGAGGATGTGCCGGGTGACCGGACAGTGCAGAAGATAGGCGTCGCGCTCCTGGGCGCTGCGCCCTTCGGCCCAGTCGCCATGGACGAAGAACAGCTCGTCGATCAGTTCGTCCTCGTCGGGGCGGGGGAACAGGCTGCAGACGATCACCCGGTCGAAGCCCAGGCGTGCGGCGAACTCCACCATCTCGCGGCAGACCGCCTCGGTGGTAGCGGCCTTGCGCAGCCGGGCGACGCTGTCGAAGAGAAGGCTGGCGTAGTCGGTCATGGAGCGGACGTTCCTGGCTTTTTCCGCATGATCCCCGGCTTGCCGGCAAAAGCCCATAGGGGAAAACCCTCAGGCGACCGATCGTGGGTTAGGGGATTTCCCCTATTTCGCCGGCCGGCGACCCCGCCTATCGTCTTGGTACGACCTCCATCACGCAGAAAGGAACGAGCCATGAGCAACGAGCGCGATACCAGCAGAACCCCGACGCCCGACCACGCAGAGCACAACGCGTTCTTTCCCTCGCCCTATTCCCTGAGCCAGTACACCTCGGCAAAGACCGACTTCGACGGCGCCGACTACCCGACCCCGTACAAGGGCGGCAAGAAGGTGCTGATGATCGGTACCGACGAACGCTACATCCTGATGCAGAACGGCAGCATGTTCTCCACCGGCAACCACCCGGTGGAAATGCTCCTGCCGATGTACCACCTGGACAAGGCCGGCTTCGAGTTCGATGTCGCCACGCTCTCCGGCAACCCGGTGAAGCTGGAGATGTGGGCGATGCCCGGTGAGGACGAGGCGGTGAAGAGCATCTACGCGAAGTACCTGCCCAAGCTGAAAGCGCCGCGGAAGCTCGCCGACCTCCTGGAGCAGGCCGTCGCCGACGACTCGCCGTACGCCGCGGTGTTCGTTCCCGGCGGCCACGGCGTGCTGGCGGGCATTCCGCACAGCCGGGAGGTGAAACGGCTGCTCAATGCCTTCCTCGCCAAGGACCGCTACATCATCACCCTTTGCCACGGTCCGGCCTGCCTGCTGGCACCGGCGGTCGACGAGAAGCCGGAGGACTACCCGTTCAAGGGCTACGAGATCTGCGTGTTCCCCGACGCCCTGGACACCGGCGCCAACCTGGAGATCGGCTACATGCCCGGTCCCCTGCCCTGGCTGGTGGGCGAGAACCTGCAGAAGCTCGGGGTGAAGATCCTCAACAAGGGCATCACCGGCCAGGTCCACCGCGACCGCAAGCTGCTCACCGGCGACAGCCCGCTGGCCTCCAACAACCTTGGCAAGCTGGCCGCCAAGACCCTTCTCGAAGCGTTCGCCCGCTGATTCCCCGCCGCGCCCCGTCCGTGCCCCACGGACGGGGACATCTCCCGTTCGTCCCGGCGTCATCGAACTTAAACCGGCCTGGCGCAGCATCGTCCTTCAGGAAGAGGAATGGCGCGTTGCCCGACGCCGTCCGGCGAAAGACGAATCGATGACCGCACAGAAAGAAAACTCTGACAGCACACCGACTAGTCGTCCTCCCTTCCCGCCGTTACGGTTCCGGGCTTGCGCACAAAGCCGAACCCAAGGGGGCCCCTCATGTCACTGCCGCCGTACCTCAAGCCCGGCGACAAGGTCGTGTTGTACGACCAGCACTGCCGCTTCTGCACGCTCTGGAGCGGTTTCCTGGCACGCCGCGCCGACCACCGGCTGAAGCTGCTTGCCGCGCAGTCCGCCGAAGGCCTGGCGATTCTCGATTGGTTCGGGCTGGCACCCGATCATTTCAACACCTGGCTGTTCGTCGACGGCGCCTACGCCTGCGACGACAACGATGCCCTGCTCGAGGTGCTGCGCCTGTTGCCGGGCCCCTGGCGTCACCTGCGCTGGCTGCGCCTGCTGCCAGCCTGGCTGCGCGACGAGTGCCACGAGGCGCTACGGCGCAACCGCTGGCGCTGGTTCGGCCGCCAGCGCCCACCCCTTCGTCGTCGCTCCTGGCGTCCCCGTCGAGCCTGACGCCTCTCCGCGCTGGCCGTGGCGGGTTATGCTGCCTGCGCACCAGCCTGCGGACCCATACTTGCCATGGCCCTTGACCCGAGCCAACGCCGACGACTGCGCCACGCGCTATCCGACGCCTTCGTCGACACTCTCCTGGAGCCCGAGGATATCGCCCGGCGGATAAAGGGCGTCGACCCGGCGTTGCTGGAGCGGTTGTTCTTCGAGGAAGTGGCGCCGGTCTGCCACGGCAACCTGCTCAGCCCCGCTCCGGCGGTATGGACCGCCTTCGACGAGGCCTGGCTGGAAGAGGCCATCGAGCGACGCCTGGCGCGGCAAAGGAGCTGCGCCCTGCGACGCTGGCACGAGCGCTGCCTGGTCGCCTGGCTGCGATGGCGATACGCCGACACCTGGCGCGCGATCGCCGGCGCTCTTTGAGCGAGCGCCTCAGCGAAATACCGAATGGATGAGCTTGCCGGCCTTCTTCGTGTCGACCGCCTGCTGGCGTACCGGCGGCAGCGGCTCGCGCTTGTCCTTGTCTGCCTCGTTCATCTGCGCCACCCAGGCGTCCACCCGATCGCGGCTGACGGCGCCGTAGTTGAGACGGCAGCTGTCGACGAGGGTCTTGCCCTTCTTCTCCTTGTAGCTGCACTGCACGCGGAAGTCGCCGATGTAGTTGGTGGCGAAGCTCTCGGCACGGAACGGCGCGGAGAACGGCTTGGAGGTATAGGTCTCGTAGTAGTAGTCGGTCTTGGTCAGCGGCGTAGAACGACAGTTGGACTCCACGTTTACCGCCGTGTGGGTGACGCTGCGCTTCCTTTTCCGGACCGTCTTCTCCAGCGCCTCGCCGTTGGCCTCGCAGCGCTCCTCGTACGCACCGGTCTCGCGGGTGACGGTATAGGACAGGTACCTCACCTCGAACTCGTAAAGCTCGTAGTAGCGCGGCGTCAGTGCGAGGCTGAACAGCTCGGAGTACGACGAGGTGGTGACGTGGGCCGCATGGGTCTTGGAGGCGGGATCGCGGAAACGCAGGGTCAGGCGGGTGGACGGGTCGTTGCTGCCGGTGTTCTCGAAGCCGACCACGCCGGTGACGAAGCTGGGCGGATCGCCGGCGCGCATGGAGAACCAGGACGACACCGAGCCCTGGTTCGCCGGGTTGATGTTGCAGCCCGCCAGCGCTGCCATGCAGGCGAGCACGGCAGGTAGCTTTCCTTTTCTGGGCGTCATTGAAATCCCTTTGCTCGCGACAGGAGGAAAATATCGTTAGGAAACAACGTTGAGAGGCCGGCAAGGATACCCGACTGGCGCACGGGTCGCATCATTATGACATCACGCCGCCCGCCGGCGTTGCCGCGACCGTTCGTCGAACCTGTGAATTCCGGTAGTTTCCCTTGCCGTCGCTGGCGTCCCAGGATCGGGATTTCCTGTGTTCGCCGGGAGGGTCCTGGCGTGTCCACGACCAGCCTCTGCCCCTCCGCCACGCGGGAACACGGTCCCGGCGCGAAACGCGTCCTGCCTCTGCTGTTCCTCACCTGCCTGCTGGATGCCGCTGGCGTCGGCCTGATCGTGCCCCTGCTGCCGACGCTGATCGGCAGCGTGGCGCCGCTGGCGATCCGCGACGCGGCCACCTGGGGCGCCGCCCTGGTGATGACCTTCGCGCTGCTGCAATTGTTCTTTTCGCCGGTCCTCGGCAGCCTCAGCGACCGCTTCGGACGCCGCCCCGTCCTGGTCCTGGCGATGCTCGGCTTCGCCCTCAGCTATCTGCTGCTGGCGCTGGCCGACAGCCTCTGGATGCTGTTCCTCGGTCGCGCGCTGGCCGGGCTCACCGGCGCCAGCGTGGCCACCGCGATGGCCTGCGCGGCGGACCTCGGCACGCACGGGCAGCGCACCCGGCACTTCGGCTGGCTGTACGCCGGCCTCGCCCTGGGCATGATCCTCGGCCCCGCCCTCGGTGGGCTGCTGGCGGTGCACGGCACGACGCTGCCGCTGTTGCTGGCCGCCGGCCTGTGCCTGCTCAACGCCCTGCTCGCCGGCCTGTTCCTCGAGGAAACCCTGCCCCCGACGCGACGCCGCCGCCTGGATCCGAGGCGGATGAATGCCTTGCGCTCGATCAGCGGCCTGGCTCGGCAACCGGGGGTCGGACGCCTGCTGGCGGTGCTTGCCCTGGTATTCCTCGGCTTGCAGGCGGTGATGGTGGTCTGGCCGTTCTTCGTGATCGAGAAGTTTCACTGGAGCAGCGCCTGGATCGGCTACTCGCTGGCCCTCTACGGCGTGCTCGCGGTGCTCGCCCAGACCCTCGGCGTGAACCTCTGCAAGCGGCGCCTGGACGACGCCCGCCTGCTGCGCCTGGGCCTCGCCCTGCAAGGCTGCGGCCTGCTGCTGTTCGCCCTGGTCGACTCGTCATTCTGGCTGGTCTGCGCGCTGCTGCCCTTCGCGCTCGGCAGCCTCGCCACCCCGGCCATGCAGGGGCTGCTCTCGGCCCGCGTGCCGGTGGACCGCCAGGGCGAGTTGCAGGGCGTGCTGAGCAGCCTGATGAGCCTCGCCGCGATCGTCGGTCCGCCGCTGATGAGCGGCCTGTTCCACTGGGGCAGCGGTCCGCTCGCGCCGCTGCCCCTGGCCGGCGCGCCATTCCTCGCCGGCGCCCTTCTCGTTCTGGCCGGGCTGGTCCTGGCCTGGCAACTTCGACCTACGGGAGAAGAACGATCATGGACCGGATAGACATGGGCGTGCTGGTGGTACTGTTCAATCCTGGCGACGACGACCTGGAACACCTTGGCGAACTGGCGGCGGCGTTTCCGCAACTGCGCTTCCTTGCCGTCGACAACTCACCGCACAGCGATCCGCAGCGCAATGCCCGGCTGCGCGGGCAAGGCATCGCCGTGCTGCACCACGGCAACCGGCAGGGCATCGCCGGCGCCTTCAACCAGGGGCTCGACGCGCTGTTCCGGCGTGGCGTGCAGGGTGTGCTGCTGCTCGACCAGGACTCCCGTCCCGGCGGCGCCTTCCTCGCCGCCCAGTGGCGCAACCTGCAGGCGCGCAACGGTCAGGCCTGCCTGCTCGGCCCACGGATCTTCGACCGGGGTGACCGGCGCTTCCTGCCGGCCATCCATCTCGACGGACTGACGCTCAGGCAATTGTCTCTGGACGGCCTGACGACCCCGCAGCGCACCTCGTTCCTGATCTCCTCCGGCTGCCTGCTGACCCGCGAGGCCTACCAGCGCCTCGGCCACTTCGACGAGGAACTGTTCATCGACCACGTGGACACCGAATACAGCCTGCGCGCCCAGGCGCTGGACGTGCCCCTGTACGTCGACCCGCGGCTGGTCCTCGAGCACCGCATCGGCACGCGCAAGACCCGCCGCCTCGGCGGTCTCAGCCTCAGCGCGATGAACCACGCCCCGCTGCGCCGCTACTACCTGGCGCGCAACGGCCTGCTGGTCCTGCGCCGCTACGCCCGGTCCTCGCCGCTGGCCCTGCTGGCGAACCTGCCGACCCTGACCCAGGGCCTCGCGGTGCTCCTGCTCGAGCGCGACAAGCTGCTCAAGCTGCGCTGCCTGGGCTGGGGCCTGTGGGACGGCCTGCGGGGGCGCGGCGGCGCGCTGGAGCGCAACCGCCCGCGCCTGCTGAAGCGCCTCGCCGGTCCGGCGGTGGCGTCCGTAGCTTCCGGCAAGGCCAAGGCCTAGTCGGCGAAACGCATTCCCGCATAGGGCGCTTGCCGGCACGCCGCGAGCCGGCTGAGCAGGTCGCCGACGTGGGCCTCCAGGCGATGGCCGTCCGGGTCGAGGAAGTAGAACGAATCGCCCTCGCTGCGGTTCTGCTTCCATTCGCGCACGCCATGCGCGCGCAGCTGCGCGGCGAAGCGGGCGAAATCCGCGGCGGCGATGCCGAAGGCGTAGTGCGTGTAGTCCGCGGCCGGCCCACCGTACTGCGGCTCCCGGGACAGGCACAGCCACAGCGAACCCAGTTCGAGATAGGCGCCCTGGTCCCAGCGCGCTTCCAGGCGAAAGCCGAGAAGATCGCGGTAGAAGGCGATGCTGGCCGGCAGGTCGGCGACCGCCAGGGTCAGGTGATTGAGACCGGTGAGCATGGGGGGCTCCTTGCAAGGTTTGGCGGGAGGACGATTCAGGCACGCCCCAGCCAGTCGCCGCGGATCATTTCCATCAGTTGGCGCAAGCCGGGTTGCGGCTGGCGTCGGCTCGGATAATAGAGGCAGAACGGCGCGCCCATCGAGGTCCAGTCGGGCAATACCAGTTGCAGCCGGCCGCTACGCAGCTCCTCGGCGATTCCCACTTCCAGGCAGTAGGCCAGGCCAATGCCGTCCAGGGCCGCGGCGACCGCCGTATTGCTTTCGTTGACGCTGAAAGGGCCGGGCACGTCGACCTCGACCATCCGCTCGCCGTCGCCCAGTTCCCATTTGTAGAACGAGTTGTCGCCCAGGCGCATGCGGATGCAGGCGTGCCGCAACAGGTCGTCCGGCCGCTGGGGCACGCCGTGGCGCGCCAGGTAATCGGGCGACGCGGCCACCACCCAGCGCAGCTCCCCGGTCAATGGCACCGCGACCATGTCCTGGGGCACCGTGCCGCCGTAACGGATGCCGGCGTCGTAGCCGTCGGCGACGATGTCGACCATGCGGTCCTCCACCGAAAGTTCCAGTTGCAGGTCCGGATACGCCTCGGTGAAGCGCCTGAGGACCGGCCCCAGCAGCAGCCGCGAGGCATCGCGCGGCACGTTCAGGCGCAGCCGGCCCACCGGCGAGGTGCGATAGGCATCGAGCTCGCCGAGCGCCTCGCCGATCACCTGGAAACCATCCTCCAGCTTGGCCGCCAGCGCGCTACCGGCATCGGTCGGCACCACCGAACGGCTGGTACGGTTAAGCAGCTTCACCCCGAGCCGCGCCTCGAGGTTGCGCATGCTGTGGCTCAGCGCCGAGGTACTGACACCCAGCTCCTGGGCTGAGTGACGGAAGCTGCGGCGCCGGACGATGGTCATGAAGACGTTCAGGTCGGCGAGTTCGGAACGGGTGAAAGCCGGCATTCCAGGGCTCCTGGCAGTTCTCGGAGGTCAATGCAGCATTGAGCCACATTCAATCTCGGGTGATCTAGAGTAATCGCTCCGTGCCGCCGAGCGCATTGCCGGCAAGCGTTTTCCCGATCTGCAGGAGTATTTCCATGAGCGTTGAAAGCATTCGCATCGAGGGTATCGACACGCCGGTCTCGCGCATCGGCCTCGGCACCTGGGCCATCGGCGGCTGGATGTGGGGCGGCGCTGACGACGCGACGTCGGTGGAAACCATCCGGCGTGCGGTGGAATCCGGGATCAACCTGATCGACACCGCGCCGGTCTATGGCTTCGGCCATTCCGAAGAGGTCGTCGGCAAGGCCTTGCAGGGCCTGCGCGACAAGGCGGTGATCGCCACCAAGGCGGCGCTGGAGTGGAGCGACGCGGGCATCCACCGCAACGCCTCCGCCGCACGCATCCGCCGGGAGGTCGAGGACTCGCTGCGGCGGCTGAAAACCGATCGTATCGACCTGTACCAGATTCACTGGCCGGACCCGCTGGTGGCGCACGAGGAAACCGCCGGCGAACTGGAGCGCCTGCGCCGCGACGGCAAGATCCTCGCCATCGGCGTGAGCAACTATTCGCCGGAACAGATGGACGGGTTCCGCCAGTTCGCTCCGCTGGCCAGCGTGCAGCCACCCTACAACCTGTTCGAGCGCGCCATCGACGCCGACGTGCTGCCCTACGCCGAGCGTAACGGCATCGTCGTGCTGGCCTACGGAGCGCTGTGCCGCGGCCTGCTTTCCGGACGGATGAACGCCGAGACCCGCTTCGATGGCGACGACCTGCGCAAGTCCGACCCGAAGTTCCAGCAGCCCCGCTTCGCCCAGTACCTGGCAGCGGTCGCGCAACTGGAGGAACTGGCTCGCGAGCGCTATGGCAAGTCGGTGCTGGCCCTGGCCATCCGCTGGATTCTCGATCGCGGCCCTACGGTGGCGCTGTGGGGGGCGCGCAAGCCGGAGCAGTTGAACGGCATCGCCGACGCCTTCGGCTGGCGCCTGGACGACGAGGCCATGGCCCGCATCGAGCGGATCCTCGCCGAGACCATCCAGGATCCGGTCGGTCCCGAGTTCATGGCGCCGCCCAGCCGCAACGCCTGATCGGACGGCCGGGGCGGCAACGCCCCTGGCCGCTGGCCTGACGGAGCGGCGAAAGGCAAAATGGCGGTTTTTCTCAAGGACTGCCGGATCAGTTATGGAAAACGTCTACAAGACCCCGGAAGCGCCCCTGGTGGAAATCCGCGGCGCGAAGCGGGCGCATTTCTTCGTCACTTCCCTGGGCAAGATGAGCGTGCTCTTCCTCGTCACCCTGGGGCTGTACGGCGTGTACTGGATGTACAAGCACTGGAAGGCCCAGCAACCGCAGATGGAGCGGCGGATCAGCCCGGTATGGCGGGCGATCTTCGGCATCTTCTTTTTCCACGCCCTCGCCCGGCGGATCCACCAGGCCCTGCCGGAAGAGCGCCAGGCACTATGGAGCCCGAGCAAGGATGCGACCTGGGCGGTGCTGCTGACGGTCGCGGCGAACCTGATCAGCCACCTCACCGACGTGGTCCCCGCGCTGGAGCCCTACTCGCTGCCCTCGCTCCTGCTGCTGCTCACGCCGCTTATCCCGATGCGCAACATCCAGCGCCAGGCCAACCTCGCCAGCGGCGACCCGCAGGGCACGGGCAACGCCGGCTATTCGGGCTACAACCTGCTGTTCATCGTGCTCGGCGCGCTCTACTGGCTGCTGATCCTGATCGGTTCCGCGGTGATCCTCTTCGGCTCGTCCCAGGGCTGAGCCGCCTCAGCCGGGAAACGCCCGGCGCAACAGTTCGGGCAGCACCTCGCCGGCCGGACCGACGAGACAGTGTTCGCGCGGATGGCGGGTGCGCACCGGTTGCGGGTTCACATGCACGACGCTGGCACCGTGCTCCAGCGCCAGTCCGGGTATCCGCGCCGCCGGCTGCACCACGCCGGAAGTGCCGACGCTGAGCAACAGGTCGCACTCGCAGGCCGCGGCGAAAGCCTCGCGCAGCGCCGCCTCGGGCAGCGCCTCGCCGAACCAGACCACGCCCGGCCGGACCTGTCCGCCGCAGGCCGGACAACGCGGCGGCTCGATCCGTCGTCCCTCTTCCGGCTCGACCGAATCGGGCAAGGCGTCCCGGTAGGCTGCCGCGCAGGTCGCGCAACGCGGCGCGTGCAGGCTGCCATGCAGGTGAAGGACGTCGCGGCTGCCGGCGCGTTCATGCAGGTCGTCGACGTTCTGGGTGACCAACCGGGTGTCGGCGATCCGTCCGCTCAATGCGGCAATCGCCCGGTGCGCGGGATTCGGCTGGACACCCAGCACCTTCAGGCGGCGCCACTCGTACCAGCCCCAGACCAGCGCGGGATCGTCGGCGAAGGCCGCGGGCGTAGCCAGGGCCGCCGGATCGTAGCGCGCCCAGAGACCGCCAAGGGCATCGCGGAAGGTGGGAATCCCGCTTTCCGCCGACACCCCGGCGCCCGTGAAGATCACCAGGCGGCGGGCGCCGGCGAGCAGTTCGACGACAGCGCGCATCTCGCTCCTCCGCTTACAGCGCGGACAACGCGCGGTATTCGTCCTGGGCATGCTGGTCGGTCATGCCGCTGACGAAATCCTGGAGCATACGGCAGCGGTGGTAGAACTCCCACTGCCGCTGCAACGGGTCCTCCGCCACACCTTTCATGGCCTCCAGGTAAGCCTTGATCTGCTGGCTCGGCAGGCGCCGAACCAGCAGTTGCGGATGCGGCGCGGCGGCCTGGCGACCTTCGGCGAGGGCCTGGAACTCCTCGGCCGGCAGGCGCAGCAGCGGCGCGTAGAAATCCAGCAGGCCCTGGATGATGCGGTAGCCCTGCAATTCCAGGGTTTCCACCTCCGGATGGCAGAACACCCATTCCATGGCCACGTCCTTGAACGTCTGGACGATGGCGTGCGGCAGGCTGCCGTCCTCCATCAGCGCGCGGCCGAGGGTGCCGGCATGAACCGCTTCGAGGTTGTCGATGAACTGCTGGGCGGCGTGCTGGACCAGCGGGTGGATCATTTTCACTCGCAGGCGGATGAAGAATTCGCTGACCTTGTTGATCGGCTCCCGCTCGGCCTTTTCCAGCGAGTAGTCGACCATCCGCTGGAAGCTCATGTTGTCCGCGTCGCCGGGAATCGGCGCGTCCGGCGAATGGTGGACGGCAAACTTCTTCACCAGCAGATCCGCCAATTGACGGATGTCGAGGATGCCTTTTTCCACCGAGTCTTCGATATCGGCCAGGCAATAGGAGATATCGTCGGCCGCTTCCATGATGTAGGCCACAGGGTGGCGAGTGCCCGGGCGCATGCCGAGGACTCGGCGCAGTTCGTCGACGAAGGCTTCCTCGGAAAGATAGAAGCCCGGCTTCTTGTTCAGGTAGTGGTTCGCCGCCGCCTTGTCCGGCTTCGGCTCGTAGGCCGGGCGCACGTACTTGAGCAGGCCGGCGGTCTGCGTGTAGGTGAGGTTCAGGCGCAGCAGCTTCACCACCAGGCGGATGGCCTGGGCGTTGCCTTCGAAGTGCTTGAGGTCGGTGAGCATGCGCTGCTGCAACAGGCCGTCGCCCTGGCCCGGCGGTATGCGGCGCTCGAACAGGGCGTCGAGGTTGCGTTCGAACCAGTCGTTGATGGCGTACTCGCCGAAATGACCGAACGGCGGATTGCCGACGTCGTGCATCAGGCAGGCCATTTCCACCAGGCTTTCCAGCGCGCCTTCCAGCCCGTCCAGGCCGGCCTCCGCGGCACGCGGGCCCAGTTGGCGGAACAGCGTGCGGACGATGAAACGCCCGGTCTGCTGCACTTCCAGGGAATGGGTCAGGCGGCTGCGCACCGCCGCGTTGCGCTCCAGCGGGAAGACCTGGGTCTTCTGCTGCAAGCGACGCACGGCGGCGGAATTGACGATGCGCCCGCGGTCGCTTTCCAACTGGTAGACGATGTCTTGCAGATCGGTATTCCCGGCATGTCCGTAGGTTTCCCTGTCATGCGGACGCTGGCGGGATATCCGCTCCTTGAAATCCACGGCCCCTGGCATCTGGCGCTGTTCTCCACTCGGTCGGCTGCGAACCCCGAGCCTAGCGCGTGGCGGCGGTTTAACCAAGGTCGCGACAATCCGTCCCACTACCGTTCGCGATCCGCCCTCTTCCCCGGGCGGCGGCAACTGGCAGAATACCCCGCTCGGCACCAGCGACCCCCGCCGCAGAACGGGGGCGCCGCCGATCATGCGTGCGCCCAGAGAAACAGGAACGTTCAGGGAGGTTCCGCATGAGCATCACATCCACCGACATCTGCCAGGCCGCCGATGCCCTCAAGGGGTTCGTCGGTTTCAACCGCAAGACCGGCCGCTACATCGTGCGTTTCAGCGAAGACTCCTTCGGCATGGACGTAGCCGACGACAGCATCACGCCCACCAGCGAGTTCGTCTGGAGTTCGGTACGCGACGACGTCATGCGCCTGGGCCGCGAGCAGTTGCAGATCCTGCTGGAACAGAACATCAACGAACGACTGAACATCGGCGAGCCGCTACTGGTCTATCTGCGCCGCCAGGACCTGCCGGAAATCACCGCACAACGCCAGTTGCGCTGAGCGCCGTCGATCGCCGCCCGCGCCGGGCGCTGCGCCACGCATTATGCTGGAAGCGTCCGCCGCCGTCCGGCGCCGCGGACGCCATCGGCCATCCGGCGCGCCACGCAGGTGCTGCGTGGGGAGGTGAACGCCATGAGCAAGGGACTGAACGCGAAGAAGGAAACTCGTAGGAAACCGCTGAAAACCGCCCAGGAGAAACGCCTGGCGAAACGAGCGAAAAAACACGGTCCGGCGGTGCCGCTCGGCACCCCATCGCGGAGCTGAGCCAGGCCGGAGCAGAGCCGCAGGCGCAACCGCTCAATCGTCCGCGGCGGGGTCCAGGTCGGGGAACAGCACCTCGGTGAAGCCGAACTTGCTGAAGTCGGTGATTCGCGAGGGATACAGGCGGCCGATCAGGTGGTCGCACTCGTGCTGCACCACCCGCGCATGGAACCCTTCGACGCTGCGGTCGATCGGCTGTCCCTGCGGGTCCAGGCCCTGGTAGCGGATGCGCCGATGGCGCGATACCGCGCCGCGCAACCCCGGCACCGACAGGCAGCCCTCCCAGCCCTCTTCCATCTCGTCGTCCAGCAGGGTGATCCGCGGGTTCAGCAGGATGGTCGGCGGCACGGCCGGGGCGTCCGGATAGCGCTCGCTGCGCTCGAAACCGAAGATCACCAGCTGCAGGTCGACGCCGATCTGCGGCGCGGCCAGCCCTACCCCGCCGACGTGATGCATGGTTTCGAACATGTCGTCGATCAGCCGTTGCAGCTCCTCGCTGCCGAACAGTTCGGACGGCACCGGCTGCGCGATACGCAACAGGCGCTCGTCACCCATCTTGAGGATTTCCCGGATCATGCCGCCCCCTGATAAAGGTCAGTAACGCCCTACATGCTCAGCCAGAAAACCAGACAGGACAAGACGCAAAGCGCTTCCATCTCCGGCAATTGCGCCATTGATTTGACACCGAACGGCTTTCTTTCCCGGCACATCCGGTAATATTCGCCGCACACCGACTACACTGGCCAGTCGTGCCACCCCGCTACGTTTTCCTGGAGGAAACCTTTTTGCCTTCGTTGCCCACCTTGCAGCCCCTCGACCTCTACAGGCGCACCCTGGCCTGCCTGGTCCTGGCGGTTTCCTGCCTGGGCGGCGGAGGCCTGTGGGCGGACGACGCACGGACGTCGGTCGAGCAACGCAGCAATGCGGTCAGCCAGGTTCTGCTGGGCATATTCAGCTACGTGCGCTGGCCGAAGGAGCCGGCGGTCCTGCAACTCTGCGTGGTCGGACCGACCGAGTACGCCGACGGCCTGCTCCGCGGCATGGTGCAGGCCAATGGCAGGCGCGTGCATGCGGAACGCCGCGCGGTGGACAACCCGGACCTCGGCACGCTCTGCAACGTGATCTACCTCGGAGTGGTCGACGAGCGCGAGCGCCAGCAGGTGTTCCGCAGCCTGGCCGGGCATCCGGTCCTGTCCATCAGCGAGCGTGGCACCGAATGCAGCGTCGGCAGCATGTTCTGCCTCAACGTCGGCGGTCCGCGCATCACCTTCGAGGCCAATCTCGACTCCATCGCCCGCAGCGGCGTACGCGTGCACCCGAGCGTATTGAAACTGGCAAGGCGGCAGGCCACTCCGTGATGAACCGTCGTCGTCGCTATACGGGTTCCAATCCATCGCTGCGCCGGGTGCTCTATCGCGCGCACCTGGGCGTGGCGCTGGTCGCGGTATTCACCGCCGGGCTGGCGGTGACCCTGGTCGGCCTGCTGACCCTGCGCGCCTATGCCGACCCCAACCAGCAACTGATCGCCCGTTCCATCAGCTATACCGTCGAGGCCGCGGTGGTCTTCGGCGATGCCCAGGCCGCCGAGGAGTCCCTGGCGCTGATCGCCTCCAGCGAAGAGGTCTCCAGCGCCATCGTCTACGACCGCCAGGGACAGACCCTGGCCAGTTGGCATCGGGAAAGCACCGGGCCGCTGCACCTGCTGGAACAGCAACTGGCGCACTGGCTGCTCAGCGCGCCGACCGAACAACCGATCCTGCACGACGGCCAGAAGATCGGTTCGGTGGAGGTGAAGGGCTCCGGCGGCAGCCTGCTGCGCTTCCTGCTCACCGGTTTCGCCGGCATGGTCCTGTGCCTGCTGCTTACCGCCCTGGGCGCCTTCTACCTGTCGCGGCGGCTGGTACGCGGTATCGTCGGCCCGCTCGACCAACTGGCGAAGGTCGCGCATACCGTGCGCCGCGAACGGGATTTCGAGAAGCGCGTACCGGAAGCCGGCATCGCCGAGCTGAGCCAACTGGGCGAGGACTTCAACGCCCTGCTCGACGAACTCGAATCCTGGCAGGCGCGCCTGCAGGACGAGAACGCCTCGCTGGCGCACCAGGCCCACCACGACAGCCTGACCAGCCTGCCCAACCGCGCCTTCTTCGAAGGCCGCCTGAGCCGGGCGCTGCGCGATGCCAACGAGCATCGCGAGCAATTGGCGGTGCTGTTCATCGACAGCGACCGCTTCAAGGAGATCAACGACCGCCTCGGCCATGCCGCCGGCGACACCGTGCTGGTCAACATCGCCATGCGCATCCGTGGGCAGTTGCGCGAAAGCGACCTGGTGGCGCGCCTGGGCGGCGACGAATTCGCCGTCCTGCTCGCACCGCTGGCGTCCGGCGCCGACGCCCTGCGCATCGCCGACAACATCATCGCCAGCATGCAGGCGCCGATCCGGCTCAGCGACGGCAGCACGGTGAGTACCTCGCTGACCATCGGCATCGCCCTCTATCCCGAGCATGCGGATACCCCGGCGGCGCTGCTCCACGACGCCGACATGGCGATGTACATCGCCAAGCGCCAGGCCCGCGGCAGCCGGCGCCTGGCGGAACTCAACGACCCCCGCATCCTTCAGGAAGAAAAGGAGATAGACAGTGCTACCCCAGAGGCTCCACCCAAGTAGATTGCTCGCCCTCGCCCTGTTCAGCCTTGTGCTGGGCCTGGCCGGTTGCCAGACCAAGCCGCCGCAGACCGGCCTGAGCGCCGAGCAGATCGCCGTGCTCCAGGAGCAGGGCTTCGAACTCCGCGACGAAGGCTGGGAGTTCGGCATGTCGAGCAAGGTGCTGTTCGGCAACAATCTCGACCGTCTCAATCCCGACAGCCGCAACACCCTGACCAAGATCGCCCGCGCCTTGCTCGCGGTAGACATCGACAAGGTCCGCCTGGAAGGCCACACCGACAACTACGGCGACGAAGGCTACAACCAGAAGCTCTCCGAACGGCGCGCCGAATCGGTGGCCGCGGTATTCCGCGAAGCCGGCATGCCGGCGGCCAACATCGAGGTCCGCGGCCTTGGCATGAGCAAGCCGGTGGCCGATAACAAGACCCGCGCCGGCCGCAGCGAGAACCGCCGCGTCGCCATCATCGTTCCCGCCGAGTAATCCTGCGCTCGCGGGCTGCGTACGGCCCACCCGTACCTGGCCCGTCCATCGCCCGGCCCCGCCACTACCCCGCTTCCGGCCTATGTTGAAGGAAGAAGCCAGCAGACCGGCGTACCGGCCGCCGCTGCCGCGGATGCTAGACTGAATGCTGCGCAGGAAACCGACAATCCCGGCCGACCTGCCGCTTGCGGGTGCTCCGGGATTCACCGACAGGGGGTATCGACCTTTGCCTGTTCGCCCAAGGAACAGGCCGTCAGACGATGGGAGGCATGCCATGAACCGGCATTACTACATCAGCGACAACCTCGACGAGCTGGAACGGCTCGAAGCCGAACTGGAAGCCAGCGGCATCGCCACCGAGCAGATCCACGTCCTCAGCGAAAAGGACGCGGAGACCGGCCAGCGCCATCTGCACGAAGTCTCTCCGTTCATGAAGAAGGATGTGGTCCGCTCCGGCCGTGTCGGCCTGCTGGTCGGCCTCGTCCTGGCCATCGTCGCCGTGGCCTTCGCCTATGCCAGCGGCTGGACGGAAACCGCCGCCGGCTGGATTCCGGTGATCTTCCTCGGCGCCATGCTCTGCGCGTTCTGCCTGTGGGAAGGCAGCTTCTTCGGCCTGCAGCGCACCAACCGCGCCTTCCGTCCCTTCGAAGAACGCCTGCACCAGGGGCAGCACCTGTTCTTCGTCGATGTGAAGAACGCCCAGGAGCCGATCCTGGTCAACGTGGTCAGCCACCACCCGCGCCTGCAGGACGCCGGCACCGGCCCCGCGGTCTCTCCGCTGCTGCTGGGCTGGCAGCAACGCTGGCGGCAGTTCCGGCGGATGGTCTGAGCGGCGGGGCCTGCGCACCGCGCAGGTCCTGCGGCGTCCCTCCGGCTGCTAGAATATCCGGCTACCCGCCCGCCATCCCGGCCGGCGCGGCCCGTCAGGAAACTCCATGAAACTCGATAAAGCGGCAGCCATCGCACAGCTCAACCAGGCCTTGGGCATGTCCGTGCTGGATGCCGGCAACACCCTGCTCGCCCGCTTCAACAAGAGCAAGAACGTCTGGTGGTTCGATATTCCGCTCAGCCAACTGAAGGCCGGCAAGTTCCTCAACCTGCTGCTGGCGAACCCGGCCGGCGATGCAGTGGAGCACCTGAAGGTGCCCACCGGTTTCCTTCGCCAGCAGCAGGACAGCCTGGAACTGCGCGACAAGAACGCCCGCCGGCCGACCCTCAGCCTGGAGCTGAGCGCGGACCCCGGCAAGCGCCTGCGCGACGTCCGCCCCGGCGGCGCTGGCCTGGACTTCGCCCCGTTCCTCCAGCCCTGAGCGGAAACCTCAGCGCGGCAGTTCGATGCGTTCCGGGTGGATCAGGATCAGGCCTTTCTTGTAGAGGCCGCCGATGGCCTTCTTGAAGGTCCCCTTGCTGACCCCGAAGAGCCGGTGGATATCTTCCGGCGAACTCTTGTCGCTGAGCGGCAGGCTGCCGCCGGCCTCCAGCAGCCGGGCGAGAATCTGCTGGCTCAGCTCGACGGCGGCCTCGGCGCCGACCGGCTGCAGGCTAAGGGCGATCTTGCCGTCCGCGCGCAATTCCTTGATGTAGCCCTGTTCGCGCATGCCGCTGCGGAGGAACTTGAACGCCTCGTTCTTGTGGATCAGGCCCCAGTGCTTGCCCTCGATGATCGCCTTGAAGCCCATCTCGGTACGCTCCACCACCAGCAGGTCGACCGCCTGGCCGACGCTGTAGCGTGGCGGCAGGTTGTCCAACTGGCGGTCCAGGCGTGCGGTGGCGGTGATGCGGTTGGTGCGCTTGTCCAGGTAGACGTAGACCACGCAGTAGTCGCCGACCTGCAACGGACGCTTTTCTTCCGAATGCGGCAGCAGCAGGTCCTTGGGCAGGCCCCAGTCGAGGAACAGGCCGATCCGGTTGATCTCCACGACCTTCAGGCTGGCGAAACCGCCGACCTGGACCTTGGGCGTCTGAGTGGTGGCGATCAGGCGGTCGTCGCTGTCCAGGTAGATGAACACGTTGAGCCAGTCGCCCACTTCGCTGGGCTGGTCCTTCGGCACATAGCGCTTGGGCAGGAGGATCTCGCCGTGCTGGGTACCGTCGAGATAGAGCCCGAACTCCGTGTGCTTGACCACCTGCAGTGAATTGAAACGCCCGATGACCGCCATGTTGTCTCCCCCTGTCGAAGGGGCGGCATTCTACCGGGCGCCACGCATGCGGGCGGAAGTTTTTGCCGGTACGCCGACGCCGCTCATCGCCTTGCCGGCCATTCGCGCCGAAACATCCTGAACCACGCGGACATTTCCCAAATGCCGACTGTCTACTGGCAGTAAGCACAACGATGTTTCAAAATCGTGAACCCTAAAGACTTTTTTGGAACATCCTTATCAAGGATTCTCGCTGCCGCTCATCAGGAGTTCCTGTGCGTCCACTCAGCCGTTGGCTCTCATCTTGCGGCTCGCTTCTGGCGCTGGCCGCGCTGTTCCTGGTCGTTCCCCTCGCCGGCCGCTACTGGCTCGGCTGGTCGACGCCGTTCGGCTATCTCTCGGACCTGGCCCTCGGCAGCCTGCTGGTGCTGCTCCTGCATCGACGCTCCCTGTGGTTCGCGCTCCCGGTCATGCTGCTCTGGTGCCTGTTCCTGATCGGCAATGCCGAACTGGTCGGCGCGGTCGGGCGCATGCCGGAACCTTCCGACCTCAAGTACCTGCTGGATCCGCAGTTCGTCAGCAGCTCCACCCAGGGCGGCGGCCTCGCCCACCTGCCACTGGCGCTCGGCCTCGGTGGCGCGACATTGCTTTGCGTGCTGCTCTGGCGTCGCCGCGGTCCGCGCCTGCCGCGCTATGCCTACGCGCTGCCGGCGGCGTTCCTGGCGGCGCATGTCGGCCTGCAATACCTGCGTCCGAGCGATGCCGACCAATGGCAGCAGTACAACCTGCCGCACAAGCTGCTGGCCAGCGCGCTCAGCAGTGGCCAACTGGCGGTCGAAGACTGGCTCGCCGACGACCGTCCGGACACCCCGCCGGACGTCGCCGGGCTCAACCAGCTCGACCTTTCCGGAACGCCGCTGCTGGCCGGCGGAGGGCGCGCGCGCAACGTCCTGATCGTGGCCATGGAGGGAATCCCCGGCGCGTATATCGCCGCCAACCGCGCCGCCATCAACAGCAGCTACCACGAAGCGCCGATGCCCAGGCTGAGTGGCTGGGCCGAACGGGCGATGACCACCCCGGACTACGTGCTGCACAGCCACCAGACCATCCGCGGCCTCTACGCCATGCTCTGCGGCGACTACAGCAAGCTCGACTCGGGCACGCCGAAGGGCGTCGAGCTGCTGAACAACCCGGCCCGGGCCAGGGAGTGCTTGCCCGCCCAGCTGCGCCAGCACGGTTTCAGCACGCACTTCCTGCAGGGTGCCGGCCTGCGCTTCATGGCCAAGGACAAGGTCATGCCGCAGATGGGCTTCGACAAGACCCTCGGGCGCGACTGGTTCCGCAACACGTCCTACCTGGAGTTTCCCTGGGGCATGGACGACAAGGCCTTCTTCGAGGGCGCCGCGACCTACGTGAAGCAGCTGCGCCAGCAGAAGAAACCCTGGATGCTGACCCTGCTCACCGTCGGCACCCACCAGCCCTACTCGGCGCCTGCCGACTACCTGGCCCGCTACCCGAGCGCCAAGCAGGCCGCGGTGGCCTATCTCGACGACGCGATCGACGCCTTCCTCGCCGACCTGGAGAAACAGGGCGTGTTGCGCGACACCCTGGTGGTGCTCACTTCCGACGAATCCCACGGTGTCGACCAGGTGCGCCTCGCCTCGGCCTGGGGCTTCAACCTGGTACTGGCACCGGAACAGGCGGCGCTGCCGCCGATCAAGAGCGGCGTCTACGGCCACGTCGACCTCGCCGCGTCCGTCCTCGACTATTTCGGCTACCGCGTGCCGGCGGGGATTTCCGGGCGCTCGCTGTTCCGCGACTACGCCAGCGGCCGCGAAATGATGTCCTACACCAACGGCATGCTGCGCCACCACGACGGCAAGGACACCTTCGTCGAATGTGATTTCCAGCAGGTCTGCCGGCGCTACCGCAGCGAGGGCTTCATCGCCGACGAAGCCGAGTTCCTCGGTCGCTTCAGCGGTCGCCAGGCGCGCCTGGTCAGCCAGCGCGCCGCCGTCCTCGACCACTCCGTGCAACAGGCCGGCCAGTTGGGCCAGGAGTTCCAGTTCGCCACCCACGAACGCATCCGCCTGAAGCCGGAAACCCACAACGACTGGACCGACAACCTGATCGGCGCGCAATACCTGGAGATGCCGAAGAACAGCAGGACCACGGTCACCCTGAAGATCCGCGCCTTGCAGATGGACCGCAACGGCGCCCGGGTGACGCTGAAGACCAAGGAGTTCGAACGCGACGTTCCCATACCGGTACCGGACATCCCGCGCCTGCTCAAAGGCAAGCCGCTGGACATGAGCTTCACCTTCGACAACCCGGAAGCGCGCAAGGCCTTCTCCTTCCACTTGCTCGCCGAGGGCCGCGGGATCATCGAGATCAGCGACTTCCACGTGGTCACGGCGGCCAACCCGGAACCCGTGGAAAGCCGCAGCCAGGTCGCCGAAGCGGCGAAGGAACAGCCGCTGCTGAGCACCCTGAAAAGCCTGTTCGCCAACCGCCCCGAAACCGAGGAAGCGGAACGCGCGGACGCCCCTCGGGAGCGCACCGTCATCCCCGAGCAGAAGGCCCTGATCCTTTCGCACTGACCGCGCCGGAGCGGCCCGCCCGGCCGCCGCGCGCTCCCCGCTGAACCCAGCGCCGTCGCGGACGTCGAAGATTCGCAAGCAACCAGGCGAAACGGAGAACGGCATGAAGCACCTGGCATTCCTCGCCCTCGGCGGACTCCTGCTGGCGCCCCTGGCCGAAGCGGCCAGCTTCGATTGCGAAAAGGCTGAGCGAGCGGACGAAAAGGCCATCTGCGCGAACCGGGCGCTGAACGACAAGGACGTCGAGATGAGCGTCAAGTACCACTTCCTCCGCGGCCTGTTCGCCATGGGCGGCCGCGGCGCCATGCAGGACCGGCAGCAGGACTGGCTGCGCCAGCGCCGGCGCTGCGGTGGCGACACCGACTGCCTCTCCCGCGCCTACGCGCAGCGTATCGACGAGCTGGACAAGCAGTACGCGGGCATCGACAAGCCGCTCTGAAGCTAGCGTCCGCCGGCAGCGAACTGCAGTTCCGCCAGGCGCGCATAGAGCGGGTTCTCGGCGATCAGCCGGGCATGGCTACCAATGGCCACCAGCCGCCCCTGGTCGATCACCGCGATGCGGTCGGCGCTCTGTACCGTGGCCAGGCGATGGGCGATCACCAGGGTGGTACGTCCGCTCATCAGGCCTGGCAGGGCCTGCTGGATCAGGTGCTCGCTTTCCGCATCCAGGGCGCTGGTCGCCTCGTCGAGCAGCAGCACCGGCGCGTCTACCAGCAATGCCCGAGCAATCGCCAGGCGCTGGCGCTGGCCGCCGGACAGGCCGATGCCGCCCTCGCCCAGGTGGGTGGCGTAGCCCTGCGGCAGACCCAGGATGAACTCGTGGGCATGCGCGGCACGCGCTGCGGCCTCGACCTCGGCGGCGCTGGCATGCGGACGGCCGTAGCGGATGTTTTCCTCGACGCAGCCGAAGAACAGCGCGGGGTTCTGCGACACCAGGGCAAAGCTGCGGCGCAAGTCGGCCGGGTCCAGTTCGACGATCGGCTGTCCGTCCAGCAGCAGCCGTCCCTGCTGCGGATCGAAGAAACGCAGGAGCAGATCGAACAGGGTCGACTTGCCGGCGCCGGAAGGTCCGACCAGGGCCAGGGTTTCCCCCGGTTCGACGGCCAGGCTGATGTCGTCGATGGCCCAGTGTTCGGGACGGGTCGGATAGGCGAAGCGCACCGCCTGCAATTCGATCCTCCCGCTCACCCGTGCCGCCAGCTTGCGTGGTTGCGCTGGCGAGCGGATCTCGCTGCGCGCCCTGAGCAGCTCGGCGATGCGCTCTGCGGCGCCGGCGGCGCGCTGCAATTCGCCGATCACCTCGCTGAGGGTGCCGAAGGCCATGCCGACGATCAGGCTGTAGAAGACGAACGCGGCCAGTTCGCCGGCCGAGATGCTGCCGGCGATCACGTCGCGGCCGCCGACCCAGAGCATGACGCCGACCGCGCCGAGCACCAGCACGATCACCACGGTGATCAGCCAGGCGCGCTGGGCGATGCGCTTGCGCGCGGTGTCGAAGGCGCGTTCGACGGTGCCGGCGAAGCGCTGGCGATCCTGCGCCTGGTGGTTGTAGGCCTGCACGGTCTTGATCTGACCGAGGGTTTCACCGACGTAGCTGCCGACGTCGGCCACCCGGTCCTGGCTTTCCCGCGACAGGCTGCGCACGCGGCGGCCGAACAGCAGGATCGGGGCGATCACCAGCGGCAACGCCAGCACCACGATGCTGGTCAGCTTGGCGTTGGTGACGAACATCAGCAGCACCCCGCCGACTAGCATCAGGGCATTGCGCAGGGCCATCGACAGCGAGGAACCGATCACCGTCTGCAGCAGCGTAGTGTCGGCGGTCAGGCGCGACTGGATCTCGGAGCTACGGTTGGTTTCGTAGAAGCCGGGATGCAACTCGATCAGGTGGTCGAACACGCGCTTGCGGATATCGGCGACGAAGCGCTCGCCGATCCAGGACACCAGGTAGAAGCGCACGAAGGTGCCCACGGCCAGGCCGAGCACCAGCACGAAGAACAGCAGGATGTAGCGATTGAGCAATTCGGGCGAGGCGGTGAGGAACCCCTGGTCCACCAGCAGGCGGATGCCCTGGCCCAGGGACAGGGTGATCGCCGCGGTGAACAGCAACGCCACCAGGGCCCCGAGCATGCGCCAGCGGTAAGGCGCCATGAAGCGCCAGGCCAGGCGCAGGGCGATACGTTGGCGGGAGGAGAGAATGGCTGGCATGCGGCGCTCGCTCGGCGGCTGGGGTTCCGCAGGTTAGCACCGGGAACGCAGCGAGGCGATGCATGCCCCGGCCGGCAGCGCGATGATATCGACGTATATATCCGGGCAACTTAGCCGATAACTAATCGTGAACTTTTCATTATTCTCGATATAGGTGAGATAGAGGCCCGGAGAACTTTCTCGCATCAACTAATGCAAACATTGGAATTCATGCCGGGATGCGCGAAGGGAGTTATCCACCTGGCGGTATCCTGCGTCGCCCGGGATCGGCGGAACATCCAGCCGCGGAGACCTCGAGCAGTTCGCCGCCGGATCGCCAATGCCGCAGCGCCTCGCTCGGGTATTGCCTAACGGACTTTATAGAAAACAGCAGGTTACGTCCGAAATCTGATCGACAATATTCAAGATGAAATAAAACGCCGCTTCGGTTATAATGAACGGCCATATTTAATGCAGAGACAGGTCCCCGGATATGGCCATCATGAAGAAAACCGTCGCGCCGAAAGCCGCCAAGCCGGCTCCCGCGGTCGAAACCCGCGAGTCCATCGAAGCGCAGGTCGCCGCCTTCCTCCAGGCCGGCGGCGAGATCCAGAAGATCGCCAAGGGCGTCAGCGGCCAGGTCTACGGCCCGTCGCGGCAGATCACCATCAGCAAGAAGCGCTGAACGCCCGCCCCTCGCCGGGGACTACGAAGGGGATGGCAGGCCGGCACGCAGATGTGCCACGCTCCATCCCCTTTTTCATTGCCTGAATCCCGAGCCCTTCATGCCTGGCCATCCCGATCCACTGCACGGCGTCACCCTGGAAAAACTGCTCACCGAACTGGTCGCCCACCACGGCTGGGCGGAGCTTGGCAAACGGGTCGACATTCGTTGTTTCAGGAACGACCCGAGTATCAAGTCCAGCCTCGCCTTCCTGCGCAAGACGCCCTGGGCCCGGGAAAAGGTCGAGGCGCTCTACGTCCAGCTCAAGCGCAACCAAGGCTGAAGGCTAGCGCGCCAACCCCAGGCGCAGCAATTGCCCGTCCTTCTGGTCGGTGAGCAGGTAGAGATAGCCGTCCGGGCCCTGCCGCACGTCGCGGATGCGCACCCCGAGATCGCCCAGCAGGCGCTCTTCGTGGACGATCCGGTCGCCATCCAGTTGCAGGCGGATCAGTTCCTGCGTCGCCAGCGCGCCGATGAACAAATTATGCTGCCAGGCCGGGAAGCGCTGCGCATCGTAGAACGCCATGCCGCTGATCGCCGGCGACTTCTCCCAGACATGGTGCGGCGCCTCGGTACCTTCGACGGCCTTGCCCCTGGCTTCGGGGATCGGCAGCAGGGTGTAGTTGATTCCATGGGTCGCCAGCGGCCAGCCGTAGTTCCCGCCGGCCTGGGGTATGTTGATCTCGTCGCCGCCGCGCGGGCCGTGCTCGTGGGTCCAGAGCCGGCCGGTCCAGGGATTCAGCGCGGCGCCCTGCTGGTTGCGGTGGCCATAGCTCCAGATCTCCGGCCGCGCGTCGGCACGGCCGACGAAGGGATTGTCCTTGGGAACGCCGCCGTCCGGATACAGGCGGACGATCTTGCCCTGCAACTTGTCCAGGTCCTGCGAGGTGCTGCGCTGATTGTTCTCGCCGAGGGCGATGAACAGGTGGCCCTTGCCGTCGAAGACCAGGCGCGAGCCGAAGTGATGGCCGCTGGAAAGCTTCGGCAACTGCCGGAAGATCACGTGGAAGCCCTCCAGCCGTCGCTTGTCCGCCGATAACCGGCCACGTCCCGCCGCCGTTCCGGCGCGGCCGTCCTCGCCGGCCTCGGCATAGGTCAGGTAGACCAGCCGGTCCTCGGCGAACCCCGGCGACAAGGCGACGTCGAGCAGTCCCCCCTGGCCGCTGGCGAAGACCCTGGGTACGCCTTCCAGCGGCGCCGACAACTGTCCCTCGGGACTGACGAAACGCAAGCTGCCGGGCCGCTCGGTGACCAATATGCCCTGGTTGTCCGGCAGGAAGGCGACGGCCCAGGGATAGGCCAGACCGCCAACCACCGGGGTGACCTCGACGGCGCCCAGCTCGCTGTCGTGGCGACCGGCGTCCACCGCCTCGACCGACGGAGCGAGCAGCGCGACGGCGCTCAGCAGGATGGCATTCAAAGACAGGCCCGGCATGCGTTCTCTCCTTCCCCAAGCGAAAAACACCACTCTAGTCGCAGATCCGCCGCGCCTGGCGGTCCGCACACGGGCTGTAACAAACCCGCCCCTCAAAGCAAGGCGACCATTTCCTTGAGAGTCACCGCCCAGGTGCCCTTGGCATTGATATAGCGATAGCCGAACCGGGAACCATGCGCCTCGCTGGTGATCACCGCGTTCCAGGCCTGCCCGCGCGGCAGGTCGTGGGCCGGGTCGAGGAGCAGGAAGGCGCGCTCGCTCATGCCGATGGCCAGGCCCCAGTGGCGGATATCGCTGCCCTTGCGGCCGTGGAAACCGAGCACTACCGGAAAGCCGGCCTCCAGGTATTCGCGGGTGTGCCGGACCAACCTGCGCCCCTCGCCCTTGAGGGCGAAATGCTCGGTATCGTTGATCTCGGCCAGCAGCTCCAGCAGGTCGACGCCGGTGGTGCCGACGCGCAGCAGCGGGCCGTGCTGGTCCAGCGCCTTCATCAGGCGCCCGTAGCGACTGCGACTGTCGACCCGCTCCAGGCCCTTGGCCTGGCGCCGGCGCAGTTGGCCGCGGACCAGCATCGCCATGACCAGGCAGTAGGGCCCGCAGGCGCCGTCCATGTCGCCCTGGCGCAGATGGACCTTGTCGCCATGGACGTTGCACAGGCCGCCGCTGCCATCCTCGTCCAGGTCCCATTCCAGGCCATCGATCAGGCGTGACTGCATGAGGGTCTCCTCTCCGGTTCCTTAAGTTGGGACCGAGCGGGCGCCGAATCATTCCTCGGCGCCCATCGCCACAACGAGTAAACTGGCGGTCTTTCATTCCAGTAGCCTCGCCATGACCGACCCGATCCGCCTGTCCAAACGCCTCGCCGAACTCACCGCCTGCTCGCGCCGCGAAGCCGAGCTGTACATCGAGGGCGGCTGGGTCAGCGTCGACGGCGAAGTGATCGAGGAGCCACAGTTCAAGGTGCTCGACCAGCGCGTGGAGCTGCTGCCGGGCGCCCGCGCGGAAACGATTGAACCGGCCACCCTGCTGTTGCACAAGCCGGCCGGCTGGCGCCACGACGATTTCGAAGGCCTGCTCGCTGCGGGGCGGCGCTGGAGCGATGACCCCAGTCCCTTGCGAGCGCTGAAAAAACACTTCGCCCGCCAGCGTCCCACCCTTGCGCTGGACAGCGAGGCTTCGGGGCTGGTGGTGTTCAGCCAGCAGCACGGCGTACTGCGCAAGCTGGTGGACGACGGTGCACGGCTGGAGCAGGAATACCTGGTCGAGGTCGCCGGCGACCTGGCCGCCGGCGGCCTCGAGCGCCTGCGCCACGGCCTCGCCTACCAGGGCCGCAGGCTATCGCCGTGCAAGGTCAGTTGGCAGAACGAAAGCCACCTGCGCTTCGCCCTCAAAGACGTGCTGCCCGGCCAGTTGCGCTTCATGTGCGAAAGCGAGGGGCTGGAAGTGCGGAGCATCCGCCGCCTGCGCATCGGCGCGCTGTCGCTGGCCAGGCTACCGCTCGGCGAATGGCGCTACCTCGGCCTCCACGAACGCTTCTGAGCGCTCATTCGAGGCCACGCAGGGCGCGCCCCGGCGACTGCCCGCAGACCCGCCGGTACATGGCGATGAACGCGCTGTCGCTGGCGTAGCCCAGGGCGTGGGCGACCTCGGTCACCGAGCGGCCTTCGGCCAGGCGCCTCCGCGCTTCGAACAAGCGCGCCTGGGTTCGCCAGCGGGAGAAACCCAGGCCGGTCTGCTCGGTGAACAGACGCGCCAGGGTCCGCCCGCTGGCGCCGACCTCACGTCCCCACGCCTCGATGCTCCAGTCCAGCGCGGGTTGCGCCAGCAGCGCCTCGGCCACCTTCAGCGCCCGCGCATCGCGCGGCATCGGCAGGCTCGCGGCGTGTGCCGGCGCGCTCGCCAGTTCATCGAACAGTGCGCGCAACAGCGTCAGGTGCGGCCCTTCCAATTGCAAGTCGGCTGCCCAGCCGGTCATGCGCAGGATCAGTTCGCGCATTAGCGGCCCGACTTCGAGGACCTGGACGCTGTCCGGCAGCTCGGCGAACGCCGAGGGTTCGAAGTACAGGCTACGGTAGGCGAAGCGCCCGTGCAGGACCGTGCGATGCGGCACGCCGGCCGGCAGCCAGGCGGCCTGGAGCGGCGTCAATTGGCAAATGCGCTCGGCGAAATACAGCGTGACGCTACCGGCCGCCATGTACAGCAACTGCGCGCGCCGGTGGCAATGCCAGTCGCTGCGGTGGCCGGTGCTGTCGACCTCGAGGCCGACCACCGGGCAGCGGGCGAGATCGGGATCCTCGACCCGTTCGTAGGGATAGCGCGGCACCTTGTCCTCTTCGCGATGTTTTCCGTCCTGACCGCAGCATTCTGCCAGGCGCAGGCGGCCTAGGCTTGGCTCTTTTTTCCGGAGCCATCATGCCTGACCGTCCTCGCCCTCCCCTGCTGCTGGTGCTCGCCCTGCTAGCCCTGCCGCAAGTCGCCGAAACCATCCTTTCCCCCGCGCTGCCGGCCCTGGCCAGCCACTGGCGACTGGACGACGCTACCAGCCAGTGGACCATGGCGCTGTTCTTCGTCGGTTTCGCCCCCGGCATCTGGCTCTGGGGCTGGCTGGCCGACCGCCTCGGCCGGCGCCCGGCTCTGCTCGGCGGGCTCGGCCTGGCGGCCCTGGCGACCTTCGGTGCCTGGGCCAGTACCGACTATTCCTACCTGCTTGCCTGTCGCCTGGTCCAGGGCCTCGGCCTGGCGACCTGCTCGGTGACGGTGCAGGCCAGCCTGCGCGATGTGCTGCAAGGCCCGGCGTTGATGAGCTATTTCGTCACGCTCGGCGCGGTGCTGGCCTGGTCGCCGGCAGTCGGCCCCCTCGGCGGCCAGTGGCTGGCCGACCTCGGCGGGCACCCGGCGGTGTTCGCCACCCTGGCGGTGCTGCTCGCCTCGCTGGCGGCGCTGGTCGTCCCGGCCTGGCCGGAAACCCGTCCGCTGCTGGCGGGCACGCCCGAGCCCGCGACCCTGGCGATCTTCCGACGGGTCCTGGCCGACCGCCCGCTACAAACGCGCGCACTGCTGGTGGCGGTGCTCAATGTGCTGGTGTTCTCCTTCTACGCCGCCGGGCCGTTCATGGTCGGCGACCTGCCCGGCCTGGGCTTCGGCTGGATTGGCCTGGCCATCGCCCTTGCCGGGAGCCTCGGCGCCTTGCTCAACCGACGCCTGCCGCGCACCTGGAACAGCGCTCGCCGGGTACGCCTGGGCCTAGCGCTGGCGGCCGCCGGCGCGACAGCGCAGACGCTGTTGGCCGCCGTCGGATACGCCGAAGGCCTGTACTGGGCGCTGCCAGCCCTGCCGATCTTCATCGGCTTCGGCGTGGCGATTCCCAACCTGCTGGGTCCGGCGCTGCACGCCTACGACGATTGCCGGGGACGCGCCGGAGCCCTGTTCGGGCTCGCCTACTACCTGCTGATCGGCCTCGGACTGGGCGCGTCCACCCTGCTACCGTTCGACCGTCCCTGGCCGCTGGCCGCGTACTGGAGCCTGCTGGGCCTGGTCGCACTGCTGCTGGCCAGGCGGCTGCCGGAATGAAAGCGGCGCCAGGTACGCCCGTGCAAACCGGACGACCGGCCCGGAAAGCCGGATAGGGCGGCCGTCGCGACGCTGCTATGCTGTGATGGCACAGCGCCCATGCGGACCCGCAGAACGTGGCCAGAACGACGCTCGAATCGATCCAGCACGCCATCGAGGTGAATTCGTCCCTGGCCCTTCCCATCGCCCTGGAGAATCTCTCGCGTCTGACCCACCTCGCGCTGCTGACCGTCCCCTTCAACCTGATCCACATCCTGGTGTTTTCCCTCAAGGACTTCCGCCCGGACCTCGGCCATCAGCTCTGGCGCCAGGAAATCATGTACGCCCATGGCGCCATGGCCCTGCTCTTCGGCGGCATCGGCCTGCTCGCGCTATGGCTGCGCCGCCAGCCGCCCAAGCTGTGGCGCATGCGCCTGCTGATCCTGCTGGGCGGCGCAGGGATCATAGGCTTCGGCGTCGCCATCGCCTGCATCGACCAGCGCATCACCAGCAACATCACGCCGCTGCTGCTGGCCTGTTTCGCCTGCGCCATGTTCATCCTGATCCGCCCGGCCTACGCGGTGCCCTTCTACGGTCTGGCGATGCTGGCCTTCGAGGTGGCGATGGACCACGCCCAGGCCGACCCGCAACTGCGCCTGTCGAACCAGGCCAACGGCCTCACCGCGTTCGGCCTCGGCCTGCTGCTGTCGCTGATCCTCTGGCACGGCCACGTGCGCAACCTGCGCCAGCAACGCAAGCTGGAGTTGCAGCGGCAGGAGCTGGAGGAGAAGAATCGCCAGTTGGAGTACCTGGCCGGTCACGACCCGCTGACCGGCCTGTTCAATCGTCGCGAATTCGACCAGCTGGTGCTCATGGAACTCGCACGCATCGCTCGCCAACCGCAGCCGCTGAGCCTGCTGATGGTCGACCTGGATCACTTCAAGTACATCAACGACCGCTATGGGCACCCCTTCGGCGACGAGGTCATCCGCCATGCCGCCAACCTGCTGCGCGGCAATACCCGTAGCAGCGACAGCGTGGCGCGCCTGGGCGGGGAAGAATTCCTCCTGCTCCTGCCCGACACCGCCGAGCAGCAGGCTCGCAGCCTTGCGGAAAAACTCCGCGAACGCCTCGAAGGTACCCCGCTGGCGACGCAGGACGGCGTGCTCTGCCTGACCGCCAGCTTCGGCGTGGCCAGCCTCGACGGAGGCGGCCAGGCCAGCTACGAGCAGCTCTACAGCGCCGCCGACCAGGCTCTCTACCGGGCCAAGAGCAGCGGTCGCAACCGGGTGGAAGTGATTCGCCTGGCCAGCCTCGCGGAAAGCCTGCGGTAACAATTGATCGGCCGGCCCTGACGAGCGGTCGGTCAGCCGCCCGAACCTTGGTTAAGATGGTCCGTGGCGCTCTAGCTCGCCGCTCTTCCTGCCCTTCCGACCTGCCCGACCTCGCCCGGCCCCATGCCGCGGCCTTGCCGTTGGCGTCGTGCGGGAAGACCGGCGCAGCGCCGTTGTCCGCATTACCAGGGGAGAACCATGCTCAAGCACCTGCTCGTGCTCACCTGTGCCCTGCTCGCCAGCTCCTCGGCCCTGGCCCAGGTGATGGCCCGCGACCTGGGCGATTTCGAACTCAAGCTGGCCACCAGTCCGACCCGCAGCATGGCCCAGGGCCTGGTCACCCCGGGCAGCTCCGGCAGTTTCCACGGCGGCCTCGACCTAAGCCACGAAAGTGGCTGGTACATCGGCAACTGGACCTCCAACCTCGACCCCGGCAAGCCCACCGAGATCGACTCCTACGCCGGCTTCAAGCGCCCGCTGAACAACCGCCTGGGCTACGAAATGGGCCTGATCCGCTACAGCCGCCCGGAGCAGCCGGCCAACGACGCAGCCGAACTCTACGGCGGCCTGTCGATCTTCGGCAGCCGGCTCGGCGCGGCCCTGAGCAGCGACCCGGGGCGCAACGACACCACCCTGTTCGCCGACCTCGGGGTCAACCCGCCGTTCGGTTTCGACGTCACCCTGAAGTACGGCAACCATCGCCTGGACAACCCGGCGAGCCTCAGCGGCGGGGGCTACGTGAGCGTCTTCAACGACTGGTCGGTGAACCTCTCGCGGCCCTGGCTGGGCATCGACCTGAACCTGTCCTACAGCGGCACCAGCCTGACCGGCAGCGATTGCAGCGCCTACTCGGGACACAACAGCTACTGCGACACCACGTTCATGCTGAAGGCGTCGCGTCCGTTCTTCTGAGTCGTCAGTCGTCCTGGCGGCGGGTACGCTGGGCGAGTTCGTCGAGCTGTTTCTGCTCGCGCTTGTCCTCGGCCTGGCGCGCCTCTTCCAGGTAGCGCTCGACCAGCTTGCGCAGCCCTTCCAGGCGGGCGTATCTCTCCCGCCAGTTGAGCCGCGCCTTGTCCACCGCCTCGCGGTGCCAGGTCACGCTGTTGGCCTGCTGGGCGACGGCGGTCTCCAGTTGCGAGAGGAAGCGCTGGTAGTTCATCAGCCACTGGCCACTGACGCCCTTCTGGCCCTGGCTGATCCATTGCTGCTGGTAGTCGTTGCGGTAGCGTTCCAGCTCCGCCAGCTTCTGCTGTGCCGCGAGCAATTGCTGCTGGCACCTGCCCAGCTGGGTCGCGGCATCCCGCTCGGCCTTGCTGGCCATGTCCACCACCGGCGCCAGCCGCGCCGCGCGCTTCTCCATGCCTCAGGGCGCCTCAGGCCTGCCCGCCGGCGAGCAGGCTCGCCAGCCGCGCACGGCTTTCCGCCAGGCTTTCGCTTTCGTCGAGGCCCTGGCGCAGGAACTGGCGCATGACCGGGAAGCGCGCGATGGCCAGGTCGGTCTCGGGATCGCCGCCGGCCACGTAGGCACCGACGCTGATCAGGTCGCGACTCTGCTGGTAGCGCGACCAGAGCTGCTTGAAGCGCTGGGCGTCGCGCAGGTGCTCGGCCTCGACCACCTGCGGCATCACCCGGCTGATCGAAGCTTCGATATCGATGGCCGGATAGTGGCCTTCCTCGGCCAGCCGCCGGGACAATACGAAGTGCCCGTCGAGCACGCCGCGAGCGGCGTCGGCGATCGGGTCCTGCTGGTCGTCGCCCTCGGAGAGCACGGTGTAGAACGCGGTGATCGAGCCGCCACCGGCTTCGGCATTGCCGGCGCGTTCCACCAGCTTCGGCAGCTTGGCGAACACCGATGGCGGATACCCCTTGGTCGCCGGCGGCTCGCCGATGGCCAGGGCGATCTCGCGCTGGGCCTGGGCGTAGCGGGTCAGCGAGTCCATCAGCAGCAATACGTTCTTGCCCTTGTCGCGGAAGTACTCGGCGATCCGCGTGCAGTATTGCGCGGCGCGCAGGCGCATCAGCGGCGCGTCATCGGCCGGCGAGGCGACCACCACGGAGCGCTTGAGGCCTTCCTCGCCGAGGATCTCGTCGATGAACTCCTTCACCTCGCGGCCCCGCTCGCCGATCAGACCGACGACGATGATGTCGGCCCTGGTGAAGCGGGTCATCATCCCCAGCAGCACCGACTTGCCCACCCCGGTACCGGCGAACAGGCCGAGGCGCTGGCCGCGGCCGACCGTGAGCAGGCCATTGATCGAGCGGATGCCGACGTCGAGAGGTTCGCTGATCGGGTGGCGCTTGAGCGGGTTGATCGTCGGGCCGTCCATCGGCACCCAGTCTTCGGCGCGCATCCCGCCCTTGCCGTCGAGGGCGCGGCCGGCGCCGTCGAGCACCCGGCCGAGCATCGACATGCCCATCGGCAGGCGCCCGGTGTCCGGCAGCGGCACGACCCGCGCGCCAGGCGCGATGCCGGCGAGGCTGCCGACCGGCATCAGGTACACCTTGCTACCGGAAAAGCCCATCACTTCGGCCTCCACCTGCACCGGGTGGTAGCCGCTTTCGTTGATCACGTTGCAGCGGCTGCCGACCGCAGCCTGCAAGCCTTCGGCTTCGAGGGTCAGGCCGACCATGCGCAGCAGGCGGCCCTCGACCACCGGCTGCGTCGGCAGCGAGACAGCCTCGGTGTAGCCCTCCAGGCGCCTGGCGAAACTGGTTCGCTCAAGGCGCATCGACGTCTCCGGGGGCGTCGAGGTCGATCCGGATGTCGCTGGCCAGCGGATGGGTCGCCTGTTCGCGCTGTTGCTCGAACAGTTGCTTCACTGCCTGCGCCAGGCGCGTCTCGATGGTCGCGTCGATGCGACTGTGTTCGGTCTCGATGCGGCAGCCGCCGGGCAGCAACGAATCGTCCTCGAGAATCCGCCAGCTCTCTTCGTGGCGCTCGCGCAGCGCCTTGACCCGCTCGAAGTCCTGCGGGTTGACATGGATACGGATGTTCGCCGCGCCCATCGGCAGCAGCTTGAGAGCCTCGCGCAGGACCTGGCGGACATGGCTGGAGTCCATGTGCAGTTCGCGCTGGATCACCTGGCGGGCAACGTGGTTGACCAGGTTGACCATGCCCTGCTCGATCAGGGCGTCCTGCTCGGCGATGGGTTCCAGAAGCTGCGTCATCAGACGCTCGAGACTTTGCAGACGCTCCTTCAGCGCCTCCTCGGCTTCCTGCCGCGCCTTCAACTGGCCGGCGTGGAAACCGTCGCGCTCGCCGGTGGCGAAGCCTTCGTTGTAAGCGTCCTGGCGGATCGCCTCGATTTCCTCCAGCGTCGGCGGCTTGACGGTCTCCAGCTCGACCTCTTCCACCGCCGGCGGCGCCGGCGCGGGTTCGGCGACCGCGGGCACCTGCGGCGCGGCAACGGCCGGCTCGTCGCGCGGCTCGTCGAAGCTCGGCAACGACCAGAGGCCGAAGGCCGCCACGTCCTTGCCGCGGATCAGTTCGCTGGGATTGTCTTTGTCCTTGTCGTGGGGGACCACCTCAGATCATCTCCTCGCCACCCTTGCCGCCCAGCACGATATCGCCGGACTCGGCCATGCGCCGGGCAATGGTGAGGATTTCCTTCTGCGCACCTTCCACTTCGCTGACCCGTACCGGCCCCTTGGCCTCCAGGTCGTCGCGCAGCAGCTCGGCGGCACGCTTGGACATGTTCTTGAAGACCTTCTCGCGGATCGCCTCGTCGGAGCCCTTGAGCGCCAGCACCAGTACGTCCGAGGAGACTTCCCGGAGCAGCGCCTGGATGCCACGGTCGTCGACGTCGGCGAGGTTGTCGAAGACGAACATCAGGTCCTCGATCTGTCCGGACAGGTCTTCGTCGACCTCGCGGATCGAATCCATCAGCTGGCCTTCGATGGAGCTGTCGAGGTAGTTCATGATGTCCGCCGCGCGCTTGACCCCGCCCATGGTGGTGCGGGTGGCGTTGGAATTGCCGGCGAACTGCTTCTCCAGGATCAGGTTGAGTTCCTTCAGCGCCGAGGGCTGCACGGTGTTCAGCGAGGAGACGCGCAGGACGATATCCAGGCGCACCTTGTGGTCGAAATGGCTGAGCACCTCGGCGGCCTGGTCGGGATCGAGGTAGGCGACCACGATGGCCTGGATCTGCGGGTGTTCGTAACGGATCACGTCGGCCACGGCACGCGGCTCCATCCACTTCAGGCTGTCCAGGCCGCTGGTGCTGCCGCCGAGGAGGATGCGGTCGATCAGGTTGTTGGCCTTGTCCTCGCCGAGGGCCTGGGTGAGCATCTTGCGGATGTAGCCGTCGGCACCGACGCCGAGGCTGGTCTGGTCGCCGACCACTTCGACGAACTCGCCCATCACCTGCTCGACCTGTTCGCGGTGCACGTTGCGCATCGACGCCATGGCCACGCCGACCCGCTGCACCTCTTTCGGCCCCATGTGCCGCAGCACCTGCGCCGCGTCGGTCTCGCCGAGCGACAGGAGCAGGATGGCGGCCTTGTCGACCTTGGTCAGTTTGGCGGCGAGACGATTCTCACTCATGGCGCTTACTCATCGGCGTTGATCCACTCTTTCACGACCTGGGCGACGCGGCCCGGGTCCTGTGCGACCAGGTTCTTGATCGCGTTCAATTGCGCATCATACCCCTCCGTGGGGCTCGGCAGGAGGATGCTCGACGGCCCGCCGATGCTCACCCGGTCGTCGGCCAGCGAGCCTTCCAGGCCACTCTCGCCCAGCGCCAGGTCGCCGTCGCGACCGCCGCCGCCGGCCAGCGACTTGCCCTTGCCGCCGCCGGTGATGTTGCTCAGCACCGGACGCAGTACGCCGAACACCAGGACCAGGATGAACAGCACGCCGAGCACCTGCTTGACGATGTCCCAGAACCACGGCTGCGAGTAGAACGGAATGCTGTCGATCTCTTCGGCCTGGGCCGGGGCGAACGGCGCGTTGATCACGCTGACGCTGTCGCCGCGGCTGGCGTCGTAGCCCACCGAGTCCTGTACCAGGCGGGTGAAGCGCGCCAGTTCGTCGGCGCTCCAGGGCTGGTGGCTGACCTCGCCGGTCTTCGCGTCGACCTTCATCTGGTCGTCCAGCACCACCGCCACCGACAGTCGGCGCAAGCGTCCCTGCTGCTGCTTGGTGTAGCTGATCGAGCGGTCCAGTTCGTAGTTGCGGGTGGTCTGGTCGCGCTTGTCGGTCGGGTACGGCGCCAGCTCCGGCTTGCCGGTCTTCGGATCGATGATGGTCTGGCCGTTGGCGTCCTTCAGCGGCTGGCCCGGCGCGACGTAGTCGGCCGGCGCGCTGGCGGTGGCCTGCTGCGGCGCGCTGGCCGGGCCCGGCGGCTGGTTCGACAGCGCCCCCGGCACGCCCTGCGGGCCGGACGAATTCTGCCGTTCCTCGTTGTTGCGTTGCTCGCTGCGCAGGGCCGGTTGGTCCGGGTTGTACATCTCCGAGGTCGACTCGACCGCGCTGAAGTCAACGTCGGCGGACACCTCGGCCTTGTAGCGACCGTTGCCCAGCACCGGTTGCAGGATATTGTGCACGCGCTGGGTGAGCAGGCCTTCCATGCGCCGGGTGAAGTCGAACTGCTTGCCGGCCATGGTCAGCTCGGAGAGTTCCTGCTGGTCGGAGAGCAGGTTGCCCTTCTGGTCGACCACGGTGACCTGCGACTTGTCCAGCTCCGGCACACTGGTGGCGACCAGGTTGACGATCGCCATCACCTGGCTCGGCTCCAGGCTGCGCCCCGGATACAGCTCGACCAGCACCGAGGCGCTGGGCTTGCGGTCGTCGCGGACGAACACCGAACTCTTCGGGATCGCCAAGTGCACGCGGGCGGCCTTGACGTTGTTCAGGCTCGACACGGTGCGCGCCAGCTCGCCTTCCAGGCCGCGGCGGTAGTTGGTGGCTTCCATGAACTGGCTGGTGCCCAGCGCCTGTTCCTTGTCGAGGATCTCGAAACCGACGTTGTTGTCGGTCGGCGCCACGCCGGCGGAGGCCACCTTCATGCGTGCCCGGCCGAGGTCGTCGGCCTTGACCAGCAGCGCGCCGGAGTTGGGTTCGACCTTGTAGGGAATGTCCGCCGCGGTCAGCGCTTCCACCACACGGTTCGCGTCGACCCCGTTGAGGCTGCCATAGAGCGGCTTGTAGTCCGGCTGCTGAGACCAGAGCACGACGGCGAAGCCGATCGCCACGCTGGCGGCGAGACCGACCAGCAGGCCGATCTGGCGCAGCATGGTCATCTCGGAAAGGTTGTCGAGGAACGACAGTCCCGGGAAGGATTTCTTCAGCATCCCGGCACCGCCGCTCTTGGCGGGAACCTGGCTGTCGATCAGTGCATCGGCCATGAACTAGTTATCCTCGCGCCGCTCAGACCGGCATCTGCATGATGTCTTGGTAGGCCTGGACCAGTTTGTTGCGCACCTGGGTCATGGCCTGGAACGACACGCTGGCCTTCTGGCTGGCGATCATCACGTCGGTCAGGTCGACGCCGCTCTGGCCGACCTCGAAGGCGTTGGCCATCGCGGTGGAGGCCTGCTGGGTCTCGTTCACCTTGTCCACGGCCTGGGAGAGCATTTCCGAAAAGCTCGGCGCCCCCACTTCGGCCGGCGCCTGAACCGGTTTGGCCTTGGCCATGGCTTCCATTTGCATGGAACGCATTTCCAGCATCAGACGATTGAACTCGACACCCTGACTCATGACTCTTCCTCCAACAGCCGCGGCTTTTTTGACGCCGCCCGGCACTTTGCAGAGGAGTTAGCAACAAGGGTGCCAAGTCGACCCCACGGCCCGGCATCTGCGTTCGCCGCCAATGCCCGCGACCGCTGCAGGGTCCGTCCCTGCTCCGGTTATCGGCAGGCGCGCACGCTCGAACAGCCCCGGGCGACGACCGGCGGCGGACGCAAAAGGCCCGCACGAGGCGGGCCTGGGGAACATGGCGAGCACTCAAATGGCGTAGAGATAGGCCTCCACGTCCATCCCCGCGTCGCGCATCTGGGCGAGCTTGTAGCGCAGGGTCCGTGGGCTGATGCCAAGGCGCTCGGCAGCCTCCTTGCGGCGGCCGCGCTCGGTGCGCAGGGTATCGATGATCACCTGGAATTCGCGGCGGCGCAGGTCGTCGCCCAGCGCGCCGCTAGCGTCCTGGCCTGCGGCCGGCGACGGAATCTCGACGCTCGGCGGGGTGGCCGGTGGCATTGCCGGCATGGGCACCGGCACCGGGGCCGCGAGCGGCATGCCGATCGGCGCGGTGAGGCACAGGTCGGCGGGCTGGATCAGGCCGCCCTGTTGCAGGATCAACGCACGCTGGATGGCGTTGTCGAGTTCCCGTACGTTGCCCGGCCAGGCATGCCGGACCAGGCACTGGGCGGCCTCGGGGCCGAGCGCCACCGCGCCGAGGTTCATCTTGCGGCTGTGCTTGCGCAGCAGACGCTCGGCCAGCGGCAGGATGTCCGCAGGGCGTTCGCGCAGCGGCCGCCAGGCCAGCGGGAAGACCGACAGGCGATAGTAGAGGTCCTCGCGGAAACGCCCGGCCGCGACTTCCGCCGCGAGGTCGCGGTTGGTCGTGGCAAGCACGCGGATATCCAGGTTGATCGGCTTGCGCGCACCGACCCGCTCCACCTCGCGCTCCTGCAATACGCGCAGCAGCTTGGCCTGCAGGCCGAGGGGCATTTCCGATATCTCGTCGAGAAGAATGGTGCCGCCGTCGGCCAGCTCGAACTTGCCGGGCTGGGCGGCAATGGCGCCGGTGAAGGAACCTTTCTCGTGGCCGAACAGGGTGGCCTCGAGCATGTTGTCCGGGATCGCCGCGCAGTTGATCGCGATGAACGGCTTGCCGGCACGCGGCGATTGCTGGTGGATATAGTTGGCCAGGACTTCCTTGCCGGTCCCGGACTCGCCGGAGATCAGCACGGTGGAATCGCTGCGCGCGACCCGCGCGGCCAGTTCCAGCAACTGCCGGCTGGCCGGCTCCAGGGCCACCGGACCATCCTCCTCGCTGCCCGGCAACTGGCCCAGCGCATGGCGTGCCACCAGGTCGAGCAGCGCCCGCGCCTCGAACGGCTTGACCAGGTAGTCGGCGGCGCCCTGGCGCATCGCCTCGACGGCGCGATCGACCGCGCCGTAGGCGGTCATCAGCAACACCGGCAGGTGTGGGTAGCGTGTACGGATCAGGCCGAGCAACTGGTGCCCGTCCATGCCCGGCATGTTCACGTCGCTGATCACCAGGCTGAAGGCTTCGCGGGCCAGGACCGGCAGCGCCGCCTCCGCCGAGTCCACGGCGACGAACTCGTGACCGCCCAGCAGCAGGGTGTCGCTGAGGGCTTCGCGTAGTGCGCGGTCGTCTTCGACCAGCAGGACTTTGGCTGCCATGGGGTTACTCCTGAATCGCAGAAAGAGGCGCCGCCGGAATCAGCGGCAGGATCAAGGTGGCGCAGGTGCCGCGCCCCGGCCGAGAGCGCAACTGCAATTGCCCCTGGTGGGCGCGCGCCACGGCCTTGACCACCGCCAGGCCGAGCCCGGTACCGGTGGTCTTGGTGGTGAAGAAGGGTTCGCCCAGGCGCGCCAGGGTCGCCGGGTCCATACCCGGTCCGTTGTCGCTGACGCTGAGGCGCAGGCTGTCGGCGCGGGCATAGAGATGCACCTTCAGGCGCAGTTCGGGCCCGCAGGCCTGGATCGCGTTCTCCACCAGGTTGAGCACGGTGCCCACCAGGGTGTCGCGATTGCACAGCAGCTCGCCGCCGCGCGCCTCGCACTGCCAACGCACCTGGAGCCCCTGGACATGGACTTCGGCCGCCGCGCGCAGGCTGTCGAACAGCGCCTTCGGCGCCACCCGGTCGGTCAGCGGCAGCTCGCCGCGGGCGAACACCAGCATGTCGCGTACCTGATGCTCCAGTTCGTGCAGGCGCTCCTTCAGGCGCCCGGCGAAGCGTTGCTGCTGGTCGGTCGGCAGCGCCTGCTCGCTGAGGTGCCCGGCATAGAGCAACGCCGCCGACAACGGCGTGCGGATCTGGTGGGCCAGCGAGGCGACCATCCGCCCCAGCGCCGACAGGCGCTCGTGGCGCGCCAGTTGCTCCTGGAGACGGCGGGTATCGGTGAGGTCGTTGAGCAGGATCAGTTGCCCCGGTTCGCCGTTCAGCGAGCGGGTGGCGATGGACAGGCGACGTCCGTCGCGCAGGGAAATCTCGTGACCGTCATCCTCGCGCGGAGCGAAGCAGCGGGCGATCACCTCACGCCAGAGCATGCCCACCAACGGCTCGCCAAGCAGGCCCAGGGCCGCCGGGTTGGCCTCGCGGACCACGCCATGGGCATCGATGACGATGACGCCGCCGGGAAGCAGGTCGAGCAGGCTCTGCAAGCGGTTCGCCAGGCGCTCCTTTTCCGCCAGCTCCTCCATGCGCTGCGCGCTGACCAGGGCCAGTTGCCCTTTCAGCTCGGTAACGCGCTCCTCCAGCAGGCTATAGGACTCGGTGAGCTGGCTGGACATCTGGTTGAACAGCGCGAAGGCCTGCTCGAGGCCGGCGCGGCTGGTGGCCTCGGCCGTATCGGCTGGCTGCTCGGGGAAGGCGTGGAGGGCTGGTTGCATTGCGTTTCTCTCGGTCGGCGCGACGTCATGGTTCTGTCGGTCGACGGAGATATAGCAATACCCGTGCCTAAATTTTTTTCATTTGAAAATCAAAGCGTTGCGAAACGACCTGTCAATCATCCGACAGGTCGTCGTCGCGCCGGCTCATGCCGTACTTGCGCATCTTCTCCACCAGCGTGGTGCGACGGATGCGCAGGCGTTCGGCGGCCCGCGCGACCACTCCGCCGGCGTCGTCGAGGGCCTGCTGGATCAGGCCCTGCTCGAGGTTGGCCAGGTAGTCCTTGAGGTCCAGGCCTTCGGCCGGCAGCATCGCCGGCGCGTCCATTCCCGGCAGCCCGGCGTTGATCGCCGCGCGCTCTTCCAGCTCTTCGCGCAGGCTGCTGGCGAGTTGCTCGTCCTCGTCGTCGACATGGCGGAATTTCTTCGGCAGTTCGCCGACCCCGATCACCCCGTAGGGATGCATGATCGCCAGGCGCTCCACCAGATTCGCCAGTTCGCGGACGTTGCCCGGCCAGTCGTGGCGGCAGAGCGACATGATCGCCGCCGAGTTGAAGCGGATCGACCCGCGCTTCTCATGCTCCATCCGCGAGATCAGTTCGTTGAGCAGCAGGGCGATGTCTTCCACCCGCTCGCGCAGCGGCGCCATCTCGATGGGGAATACGTTGAGGCGGTAGTAGAGGTCTTCGCGGAAAGTGCCGTCCTCGATCATCTTCTCGAGGTTCTTGTGGGTCGCGGCGATGATCCGCACGTCGACGTTCTGCGTCTTGTTGCTGCCGACCCTTTCGAAGGTGCGCTCCTGCAGCACGCGCAGCAGCTTGACCTGCATCGGCAGCGGCATGTCGCCGATCTCGTCGAGGAACAGGGTGCCGCCGTTGGCCAGCTCGAAACGTCCGGCACGACTGGTGATGGCACCGGTGAAGGCGCCCTTCTCGTGGCCGAACAATTCGCTTTCCAGCAGTTCCGCCGGGATCGCCCCGCAGTTCACCGGGACGAAGGGCCCCTCGCGGCGCTTGGAATGGTAATGCAGGTTGCGCGCCACCACTTCCTTGCCGGTGCCGGACTCGCCGAGGATCAGCACGCTGGCATCGGTATCGGCGACCTGCTGCATCATCTGCCGCACCTGCTGGATCGCCCGGCTGGTGCCGACCAGGCTGCGGAACAGGTTCGGCTCGCGGGAGCGGCCGCGCTCGCGGGCCTGGTCGTACATCTCGCGGTAGACCTGGGCGCGATGCAGGGAGTCGAGCAGCTTGTTGTAGCTGGGCGGCATCTCCAGGCTGGCGAGCACCCGGCGGCGCAGCTCTTCCGGCCAGTCGGCCGGGGCCGGCTCGCCGATCAGCAGGATCGGCAGGTACTCGTCCCAACTGGCCAGCTGCTTCAGCAGCTCTACCGCCCCGCCCTTCGACTCGACGCTGCCGAGCAGCACGCACAGGGCTTCGCGACTGTTGCTCAGGCCCGCCGCTACCTCTCGCCAATCCTCGCTGTTGCAGGTCAGCTGATCTTCGCCGAGGAAGTTGAGAATGACTGCCAGGTCGCGACTGCGATCGAGATTGTCGTCAATCAGCAAGAGTTTGGTTTCGCGCCACATTTTGATCAGCTGCCTTGCATCGAATGGGTCTCGCTCGACCCGAAAGAGGGCTGGGACTAATGCCTATTTCTAATAAGCAGCCAGCATTTGGCCACTAGTTAAGTCAAATGTGAACGATTAGTCAATTTTATGGCGTGTTTTTTTTGCTGTTTCCGACAGGGAGAGGCAATAAAAAACCCCTACAGACCGCATGGAAAGCAGTACTGGCAGGGGTTTTGGGGGATATGTAAATTTTTCCGAAAAGCCTTGCGCCAAAGTAACGGCACAAAGCCATGAAAAACTTATCCGAACATCTGGTAGACCTTGGCGCCTTGCTTCGACTGGTTCAGCTGGATCAGATCGGTGGCCAGCTTGCGCTGCTCGCCCTGGCAGACATCGATCAGCTCGCGATACAGCGCCAGCAGCTCTTCCATCCGCGCCCGCAAGGTGGCTTCGTCCTGTACATCGAGCATCGCCTCGTCGACGGCCTGGCGGCAACGCTGGTCGAGTTCACCGATGGCCTCCCAGTTCTGGCTGGCCAGGGCAACGCGCAGGGCGCTACCGGTTTCTTCAAGGATCTGTACAGCTGCACTCATTGCTTGGTCCCTCTGGGGATGCCTCTCAGGGGGCAATCGCATCCCAACCGGATTTGATGTTGCGCAACAGCTCGGAAACTTCCTCGAGCTTGCCCGCGTCGTTCTTCAAGTTGGCTTCCGTCAGTCGCATCGACATGTAGGCGTAAAGGCGGTCGAGGTTGGCTGCCAGCTCGCCGCCCGCCTCGAAGTCGAGCCCTTCGCGCAGGCCACCGACGATGGCGATGGCCTTGCCGATCAGCTCGCCCTTCAGCGCCACTTCGCCGCGCTCCAGGGCTCCGCGGGCCTGCGCCATCCGGGTCAGGCCGCCTTCCATCAGCATCTGGATCAGGCGATGCGGGCTGGCATCGATAGCCTGAGCCTGGGTACTGACATTCTGGTATTGCCGCATGGCTGCCATTGCGTTCATCGACGGTTGCCTTGTTCGGTGACTGATACGCTCTATATCGGTCGGCTACCGCGATTCTTTAGCGCCGTTCGCTGTCTTCGCCCTGCGCTTCGGCGCTGCCAATGGCATCCCAGGCCTGCTTGATCTGGCCCAGCAGCGCCTCGACCTCGTCCAGCGGACGCGGTGTGTCGTCCAGCGCGACACCAGCCAGGCGGCGGGTCATGTAGTCGTACAACGCATCCAGATTGCCGGCTATCTCGCCGCCCTGCTGGTGATCGAGGCCAGCCTGCAAGGCGCCGATGATCGACAACGTGGTGCCTACCGCTTCGCCGCGCAGCGCCGGGTTGCGCTCCAGCACCGCGCGCCGGGCCAGGGCGATGCGTTCGAGCGCGCCGTCCAGCAGCAGCTTGACCACCTGGTAGGGCGGGACGTCCTGTGCGCTGCCTACCTGCCGGTAGGTATCGATAGGACGCGACATCAGCTTTTCTTCACAAGGCCAGGCAGGCTGCTAAGAGCCTGGGCCATGCGTCCGCTGGTCTGGTTGAGCTGGCCGATCAACTGGTCCATGGCGGTGAACTGCTTGAGCAAACGATCCTGCAACTGCTCGACCCGGCGATTGAGCGCTTCGCGCTGGGTATCCACCGACTTGATGGTGTCCTGCAATCCATCCAGGCGCTGCTGGAGCACACCGCCGGTCTGGGTGTAAGGCGTGAGCTTGTCGTCGAGACGCTTCATCAGGCCGGTATCGCCGGTGAACAGAGCGGAAACCGACTCGAACTTGTCCTTCAGAACCTTGTCGAGTTTCTTGTCGTCGATCTCCAGGGTGCCGTCTTTCTTGGTGGTGATACCCATGTCGGCGAGCATGCGAACATCGGTACCTTGCCCCGGCTGGACCATCTCGTTGCGCATGGTGGTGAGCAGGTTGCGCACGCTGCTGTCACCGACCAAGGCACCGACCACGGGAGCCTTGTCGTCGCCCACCTTGGTCACGCCGGTCAGTTCCGAAGTCACGCCGACCAGCTTGTTGTAGGCCTCGACGAACTTCTTGATGTTGTCCTTGACGCCGCCACGGTCCTGCTCGACCGAGATGGTGATCGGCTTGTTGGTGTCGGTGACCGTCTTCAGCTCGAAGGTGACGCCGTTGATGACCTTGTCGACCGTATTGGTCGGACTTTCCAGGGTCAGGCCGTCGATGCTGAACTTGGCATTCTTCGCCTGGGTGATATAGCCGCTGCTGCTGGAGGAGCTACCGTCCAACTGGGACAGGGTCAGCTTGCCATCGGCGCCGACGCTGCCGATGTTGAAGTTCTCCAGGCCGGAACTGCCCTGGACGAACACGTCCTTGCCGGCGCCGGAATCCTTGCCGGTGAAGACCAGTCGCGAGGTTCCGTCTCCAGGGTTGTTGACGATGTTGGCGGTGATGCCCTTGTCCTTCAGCTGCGCGTTGAGCGAGTCGCGCACTTCGGCGAGGGTCGCGCCCGCCGCGACGTTTACCGTGACACCGGCATCGTCGGCACCCTGCTTGATGGTCAGGGTTCCGCCGGAAGTGGTCTTGTAGCCATCGGCAAACGACGCGGTGGCCACCTTGCTGACGCTGGCCAGCTGGGTCACTTCGAGCTTGTAGATACCCGGCAGGGCGTCCTTGGTCGCGGTGGCGGCGGCGAACTTCTCGTCGCTGGTACTCGCCGAGCGCTTCTGGAACAGCTCGGGCTTGTTCAGTTCCTTGAGGATGGTCTGCAGGTCGGAGATCGCGCTCTTGAGCTGGCCGATGCCGGTGAACTTGGCGGTGGTGTCGCTTTCCAGACGCTTGAGCTGCGCCTCCTTCGGCGCCTTCTCGGCCGCCACCAGGGTGGAAACGATGTTCTTGATATCAAGGCCCGAGTTGTAGCCGTTGATCGTCGTACTGTTCGCCATCTTGCTTCACCTCGTCAGCTCATTGACGCTTTGTCCTTCCAATTCCAACAGACACTCAAAAGACGTGCCAATTCCGCTCAGGCTTCCGCCTTGAACAGCAGGCTGCGCGCTTCGTCCAGTCGCTCTGCCAGGCGCAGGGCCTCTTCGGAAGGGATTTGCCGGATGACTTCTCCGGAAGTCGAATCGGTCACCTTGACCACTACCCGCCCCGTGGAGTCGTCCAGGCTGAAACTCAGATCACGACGGATGCTCTGGGTGAACTTCTCGATGGAGGAAACCGCCTCCTCGACCGCAGCGCGTTGCTCCTTGTCGCCCATCCTGACGTCGCCCGTCCGTTGCGCGCTTGCGCTGGCGGCCGCCTCGCCGGCCTGGCCGGCCGGGCGTGCGCCATCGGAAGAAGACGCCGAGCCGAACAGCCGGATTACCGGAGCAGCCGTCGAATTGTTGACATTGCTGACGTCCATCGTCGCTACCTCTCAATGAGATACGAGGGGAAGCGCGCCAGCGCTCCCCCTCGTGACTTCACCTTGACCTCGCCGAAGCTTAGCGCAGCAGGCTCAGAACCGACTGCGGCAGCTGGTTGGCCTGGGCCAGGATCGCGGTGCCGGCTTGTTGCAGCACTTGGTTCTTGGTCAGGTTGGCGGTTTCGGCTGCGAAGTCGGTGTCTTCGATCCGGCCGCGAGCAGCCGATACGTTCTCACCGATGTTCTTCAGGTTGTTGATGGTGTTGTCGAAGCGGTTCTGCACCGCACCGAGGTCGGCACGCTGGGCGTCGATCTGCTTGATCGCCTCGTCGATCACCAGCACGGCGGACTGAGCGCCCTTCGCGGTGGAGATGTCGATCTTGGCGACGGTGTCGTTGGTCTTGGCGAAAGCGGTAGCGGAAGGGGCTACGCCAGCCGCGGTGCCTACGCCGGTGCTGCCGGTGTCAGCGATGACAACGCCGGAAACCGCGCTAGTGATCGCACCGGAGCCATCCTTGCCAGCTTTGGAAACATAGCTGATGGTATCGCCGTCGCTGAAGGCACCGATGCCGACGTTGGCGTCGTTGACCGCTGCGGCGATCTTGGCAGCCGCCTGCTCGGCGGTTTCGTTGCCCTTCATGTCGACCTTGACGTTCACGGCGCTGCCGCCGGTGATGCCGATCGCGATGTCGACGGTGCCCGAAGCGGTTGCAGCAGTGACCGCGCCGCCGCCGTCAGCCTTGAAGTAGGTGCCGTTCAGCGACTCTGCGCTCATCTCGTCGATGCCGACGCTGATGATTTCGTTGGCGGCCGAACCCACCTGGAAGCTGGCGACGCCGAAGGAACCGTCGAGCAGCTTGCGGCCACCGAAGGTGGTGGTGTTGCTGATACGATCCAGTTCTTTCTGCAGTTGCTTCACTTCGCCGTTCAGAGCGGTACGCTCGGAGTCGCTGTTGGAGCCGTTGGCCGACTGCAGGGACAGGTCACGCATACGCTGCAGGATGTTGGTCGACTGCTGCAGGGCGCCTTCAGCGGTCTGCGCCAGGGAGATACCGTCGTTGGCGTTCTTGGTAGCCACGTTCAGGCCGTTGACCTGGCTGGTCAGACGGTTGGCGATCTGCAGGCCGGCGGCGTCGTCCTTGGCGCTGTTGATGCGCGAACCGGTGGACAGACGCTGCAGCGAAGTGTTCAGCGACGCGGAAGAGTTGTTCAGGTTCCGCTGAGTGTTCAGCGAAGCGATGTTGGTGTTGACGGTCAAGGCCATCTTGATGCCCTCCAAGGACGATATGTTTGCCTGAGCTTGCGACCTCGGGTGGGCATCGCCCAGGCACCCCTAAAGTTCGCATTCGTGATCTTTATCGGCGCTTCCCTGAGGAGCTTTAGGTTTTTTTTTGACCATCCTCGTTTTTCATGCATCGGCCCCGTCGGAGGGGTTCGCGCAAGGCCTCCCGAGCGCTGCGGACAGCGACGGAAAGCCCCGCCGGCCGCTCAGTCCGGCATCCAGGCACGATACCAGGCGCGCAAACGCTCGCCGTCGAGCATCCAATCCGCCAGCACCCGTTCGCGCAGGTTATCCCCTGCCCTGGCTGCGGCATCCAGGTCGCGGGTATGCATGCGGATCGCCTCCACCCAGTCGCGGAAACGGTTCTTCACCCGCGTCACCGGCAGATCGTCCTGGTAGCAGCGCACGTCGCTGCAGACCACCGGGAAACCGCAGGCGCCGTATTCCAGCAGGCGCAGATTGCTCTTGCACTCGTTGAACAGGTTCTGCTCCACCGGCGCCAGCGCCAGGTCGAGATCGAGAGCCGCCAATGCCCGCGGATAGCGTTCGATAGGCACCCCCGCATGCACTTCCCTGACGAAGGGACGGATGGACGGCGGGCACATGCCGAAGAACACCCAGTCGACTTCGTCGGCCAGTTCCCGGACCACATCGGCGATCAGTTCCAGATCGCCGGTATGGCTCGAGCCGCCCGCCCAACCGACACGTGGCCGCTCGCCGCGCCGCCGCTGCGCCCGCAGCCCCTGCCACCACCCCACCGGCAGGCGGTTCTCGATCACCCGGATATCCGGGTGGAGACCGGCGAAGGCCTCTGCCAGGGCCGGCGTCGACACCACGAAGCGGTCGACGTAACCCAGCCCGCGACGCAGCGTGCGCAAAATGTCCTTCGGCAGGTGCTGGCGATGGGCGCTCTTGAGGGGCACGTTGGGCAGATAGTCGTCCAGCTCGTAGACCTTGAAGGCCCGCGAGAACGCCTGCATCCGCCGCATGGCCTCGAGACGCTCCTCGCCGACCTGGCGCTGCAGCACCAGTACGTCCGGGTCGTAGCGCTCCAGATCGGCCACGTGCATCAGGCCGATCGACAGCGCGCCATCGATGGATGCCGACTCGCGCAACGCGCTGAACGGCTGGATCACCCGGTAATGGCCGCAGCCGAACAGGTCGGCGGGGTGCGCCAGGACAGTGGGCAAGGGCCGCCACCCCTGCAACGGGCGCCAGGCCAGCTGCGGGTCGGCCAGCTTGAAACCGCCTTCGGCCTGCAACGAAAAGCCCGGGTTATAGGCGGGATCGCGTGCCAACAACGGTAGCCAGCGCGCGTACAGCGCATCTTCTTCCTCGACGCTCGCCGCCGTCGTGGCAGGCGCATCGAGCAACAGCCGCGCACGCGGCGTCCATACGTTCAGGTAGCCCGCCTGGACCGCCCGCAGGCAGATGTCGACATCGTCCCAGCGCGTCAGCGCCTCGTCGAAACCGCCCAATTCGAGAAACAACTCGCGGCGCATCAACAGGCATTCGCCAGCCACCGCCGAGTAGTTCTGGTCCACCTGCAGGCGCTGCAGGTAACCGGCGTCCTCGTGCGAACGCCCTTCGAAGGCCCGCCCGGCCGGTCCGCATAAGCCGAGCAGCCAGCCGGCGTGGCAGACCCGTCCGTCCGCCGCCAGGAGCTTGGCGCCTACCGCGCCGACTTCCGGACGCTGGCCATGGTTGAGCAACTGCTGCAGCCAGTCCTTGTCGAGGATGCCGCTGCCGGCATCGAGCCAGAGCAGGAATTCGCCACGCACCCGGGACGCCGCCAGGTTGCGCAGAGCCCCACGGGATAACTGCCCATCGCCTCGCAGCACCCGCACCTGCTCGACACCCATGCCTTCGACGGCGAGCAGCCATTCGCGAACGTCGGCCGCTTCGCCACCCTGTTCCAGCAGAAGGATCTCGTAGTTGGGATAGGCGGTATTCTCCAGCACGGTTTCTACGCAACGCTGGAGCTGCGCCAGGCGCTCCCCGGCCAGCACCAGGATGCTGACCGGCGGTTGCCCGGCGTGGCCGTAGTCCAGCTCGTAGCGCCCCGGCAGCCGGCTTCCGACTGTCGCCTGCGCGTAGCCACGGGCACGCAGGTGGCCTTCGATCGCCGCACGCTCGGCGGTGCTGTCCTGCAGGCGCAGCGCTGGGCCAGACAGCAGTGGCTCGCTGATGTGTCCGATACAGCCCAGGCCCCGCTGCTCGACGAGACGCAACTGGTAGGCCAGCTCGAAAGCCTCGCCGGCGGTCTCGTCGAATCCGCCCGTGGCAAGCAGCGGCTCGCGGCGGAACAACCAGTGCCGGGACAGGCCGGCGGGGAAACTGAGCAGAAGGTCGAGATTCAGGTCCGGGCGCAACGCCGCGCCCAGCTCGCCGTCATCCAGGCGCATGAGTTCGTCGGCGTACACCGCCTGGCAGCTCTCCGGTGCCGCCAGCAGGTCCAGCGCCGCCACCAGCAGGCCGCTGACAGTGAATTCGACGCCCGCTTCGACCAGGAGCAACCAGTCGGTATCAAGCCGGGCAAGCGCCTGGTTGATCGTCGGTATCGGCCCCGCGGCAGGATCGAAGAGCATCGCTCCGTTCCGCGGACTCGCGCCCAGCGGCGCGAACAGGTGGCTCTCGACATGTGGATACGAATTGACGTGCTCCAGGCTCTGCAGGGTGCGCTCCACGGCCTCGGTATCGCCGTGGGTGTCGAGCACCAGCACCGCGAAGCGCGGCCCACCGCCCTGCTCCTGCAGGAATCGATCGATCAGCGCCTTCTGCACCGCATCCGGCCGCCGCGCCTCCAGCCAGGTCGACAGCGTGACGCTACCGAAGCCCGCCGCCCGCCTCAGCGCGGCGAGCAGGTTGACCGGCTTGAAGACACGGGCGTCCAGGCGGGTGATCGGTGCCACCCGGACGAAACGGTTGTCGCCGGCCTGGCGATACCAACCCAGTTCGCGGATAGCCAGGCGGAAGTCGGCATGGCCCTGCTCGCCGATACCGGGCTGGTCGCGCCCGATCTGGCTGAACTGCTGGCGGGAGACGCGGAAACGGGTCAGCGGCCGCGACAGGAACGCCAGGTCGCCACGCTGTAGCAACTGCGCACACATGGCCAGGTCGCCGATCCAGTCGATGGCCCGGCCGTTGAGCATCATCAGGCGCTCGCAGATCTGCAGCAGCGCATCGCGCCGGGCCATCAGGCAACTGGGTTCGCCGATGAAGTTGATGGTGTGGTCGGCGAGGAACGAGACCAGCTCGCGACCGTCGATCAGGACGTCGCCGGCGAACGGGAAGCAGGTCGCCAGGATGTCCGGCAGCGGCTGCCCTTCCTCGTCGATACGCAACCGCCGCGACGAGGCCAGGACCACGTTCGGCTCGCGCTCCATCGCTCCCACCAACGCCTCGACGCATTCGGGAAGCAACACGTCGTCGTCGTGGAGAAACTTGACGTACTCGCCCTCCGCCAGGCGAATGCCTTTCGCCGTGCTGCCCAGCTCGCCGAGGCGCGTCTCGTTGCGGAAGTAGCGGATCGGGAATGCCGCGGAGGCGCGCTTCTGCTCGACCAGCGTGGCGATCCGCTCGTCGCTGCTGTCGTCGCAGATGATCAGCTCCAGGGCCGGATAGGTCTGCCCGAGCACGCTGTCGAGGGCGTCCTCGAAGTACTCCAGCTTGTAGGTCGGCATGACGATGCTGACACGAACGTTCGCGCTCATTGAGCCATTCCTGAGTAATTGGTGCAGCGCATGGTGATCGGAAGGGCCGGGCCATGGCCCTTCGTGTCGCCGCTCCCGGTCTCGACTCCCCGCGGCGGAGCATCTGCTCCGACGAGCGCGTCAGCGCCCTTCACGAAGAGCATCGGGCCAGTCGACATAGAGGATCGTGTCGTAGAAATACAGCGAGTAATGGCGCAGGCGCAGCCGGGCTCCCGCAGCGATCCCGTCGATCGCGGCGACGATGTCCAGCAGGTCCTGCACATGGTGGTAACAGGTGATGGCCATGCGCGGCCGGCACTCGTCGATCAGCCGCGCGGCCCCCGCAGAACCCGTGCCTCATGGCCTTCCACATCCATTTTCAGCAAGGTCATGACATCGAGGACATCGTCGAGCCGCACGCACGGCACCTGCACGGTGCCGTCTATCTCGACCCTGCTTCCCATGGTGCCGTGGGCTGCGAATGCGAGATGGCCGCCGGTATCGGACACCGCCTGGTTATGCAGATGGAGACCGACACTTCCAGCAAGCGACGCATGCATGAGCCGGTAATTCGCCGGATCAGGCTCGAAGGCATGGATCGAAGCATATTCATGACGAGCCGCCAGCATGAACTTCTTCACCGTATCGCCATCGTAGGCACCGATATCCACGTAATGCTCGTCGCTTCGCAAGACGATCGGATGCTCGGGGCCCCGGTACAGGGAAAAGTATTCCTGCTCTCCCGGACACAACACGTCCAGCAACGCAGCGCGGTTGCCGTCCAAACGCAGGCGCATGATGGCTTCCAGGGTCTTCCGGCTTCGCTCGTCGGCCAGGCGCTCGCGCAGCGAGACGAACTCGGCGTGATGCTGCATCGCCAATTCGCGAGTCAGCGCGCCGGTCTGGTAGACCAAAGGAATATCCAGCAGGTAGAGAAGCTCGGGCAGATCGAGGGTGATGCATTGCGCAGTCTTCGCCAGGTGATCCAGCGTCAGCCAGGTAGGCAGCGAATAGGCACAATTCACCGCGGGTTTCCCTGCGTGGCATGGTTCCTTCAACTGGGCGGTAGGAATCACCTGGTCGAAACCATCGGGAACGCTATTGCTGGCGAAAAGCACATCGTCCACAGCAATCAGGCGAACCTCAGGCAGACGCTGTGACAAACCGGCAACCACCTGTGAGCGGAACACCCCTCCAAGATAGGAACTAGGCACCAGCACCAATAGATATCCGCTCCGTTCGCATCGCGAAAGGAAGTCCGCCTGCGTCATATCGTTTCCCGCCATCATCGACAGCTCCCCGCTCATAGGATGCGTGCCCCATCGGGCATGAGTTCATCGTAAAAGGAGTAATTAGGCAGTTCCCGGGGAAGCCTGCCCGGCAACAACCATTCGCAGTGTCGCCCCACCCGGGTGTCGGCGAGCGCGACGCTGCCCGCACCCAGCGTGCTGCCCTGGCCGATCTCCACTCGCCGTCCCAACTGCACGCCAGCGAGCAGCGTGCTACAGGTTCCGACCCGGCAGTCCTCCTCCACCAGGACCTGCAGCTCCAGCCAACTGCCAGTGCCGATGCGGGCAGGACCAGCGAGCACGCAACCGGCGCCGACGAACACGTTGCCCAGCAGTCGCACGCCTTCGCCGACGATGGCCTGAGGCGAGACGATATCGAATAGCCGGTAGCCCGCCAGGCGGATATCCGCGATGAGCTTGTGGCGGGCGTAGTTCACCGCCCGCTCGTCCAGCGCCACGAATACTTCGCTTTCCGCAGCGGGGTAGCGTTCGAGCAGAGGCGCAATATCGAAGTTGTGTCGATCCGCAGCATTCAGCTCCAGGACCCGGTGTTCCAGTCCCCGTTCCCGCGCGGTACTGTCCGCCCGTTCGAGCGCGCGCCCTTCCCCGACGATGATCGCCTGCTTCATGCCCTCTCCCCCAGTACCTGCGCGCGATACCACAGGTGCTGGCGCACCAGCTGCACCTCGTAGTCGCCGTGCATGAACGGCGGCGAATGTGCGCCCAGCCCCTCCTGGAGGCGTTCCAGGACCAGGGTGTCCTCGCCGATCACGTTACGCTCGCCGCGAATCAGGGTGCTCAGCAAAGCGCTGAAATCGGTCTTCGGATCCTTGCGCCGGGCAGTCATCATCCACAGGTGGTAATCGGTCTCGCCGGGTGCCACCGGATCGTACTGCTGGAGCAGGAAGTGCTCGCCACGGACGCTGCAGAAGTTCACGTTCGGGTAGATGAACCAGTTGTAGTAGGCGTGCTCGTCGCCGTAGCCCTCGCAGAGGTCGGAGAACCAGCTCTTGTAGGGCTGGATCGGCGCCTTGGTGGGGAAGCTCAGCGAACGCAGCTCCGGCGTTTCGCCTTCCTGCAGCAGGCGCAGCACCTCGGATGGCACCGCAGCCTCGCGTGCCAGACCGCGCACCGGGGCGGTCATCACCGGGAGGAAGGTCTTCGGATGGACGAAAGGAACATGGTTGTAGTCCTTCACGTTCTCCATGTTCAGCTTCCAGTTGTAGCGCACCTTGTGGCAGCTGTAGATCAGCCGCGTATCCAGGTGCGAGGAGACCTCCCGCAAGGTTTCCAGGAATCCATCGTCGAACTGCTCGCGCAGCGGCAGCGGGTCGTCCGCCAGGTTGACGAACAGCAGTTGCCCCACCTCTTCCAGGTGCAGCTTGCGCAAGCCGATCCGCGCCCGCTCCTCGGCGCTGAACTGGTACAGGCTGGAGTTCGGAATGCCCTGTAGCTGCCCCTCGGCGCCGAACGACCAGGCATGGTACGGGCAGACCAGCGGTCGCTGGCCGGTGCATTCGGTCTGGATCGCCGACAGACGATGCGGACACTGGTTGAGAAAGGCCCGAATGCCGGACTCGGTACGCTGCACCACGACCGGCACGCCGGCGATCTTGCGGGTGAAGAACTGGTTGCGCTCGCGCACCATCGAACTGAAGCCGACGAAGATCCAGAGCCTGCCGAACAGCCTTTCGCGCTCCAGCGCGAGCGTCTGCGGCTCGGTGTAGTGCGCTGCGTCCAGCGCATGGCGAGTCATGTCCACATCCACAACCTTCACTTGCTGAAAATAACCCGGGCCGGATTGCCGACCACGGTCTGTCCGGCCGCCACGTCCTTGAACACCACCGCGCCCATGCCCACCACGGCGTCTTCGCCGATACTGACGTCGCGGGCGATCATCGCCCCGGAGTTGATCACCGCACGATCGCCCACCTTCACGTAGCCGGCCAGCAGGCAGCGCGGGCCGATGTGTACATAGTCGCCGATGACCACGTCGTGGCCGAGCATGGTTTGCTGGTCGATGAAACCGTAGGCGCCGATACGGCAGTCCACGCCGCTGCTCACGTCGTAGCCGAAGAAGGTCGGGCCGTAGCTGGTCCGCACGCCAAGGGTGCAGCGGGTGCGGATAGCGACGAACTCGGCGCCCTTCGCCAGCAGGCATGCGACCTGCTTCTGGCGACTGAGCGGATCGCCGACCGCGGCGACGAACAGTTGGTCAGGCTCCGCGACGAAGCTCTCCGGATACCCGAGCCACGGGTAGTAGAGCGACTCCGCGACCGCGTCGGGGCCGCGCTCGTCGAGAAACCCGCCGATCACCCAGTCGATGCCGTGACCGTAGTCGACCTGCAGCTGGGCCAGCACCTGACGCCCCAACCCACCGGCGCCGAGGATGATGATCCTCTTCATTGCATCGTCCTCAACTGATGGTCAGGCCGCCGTCCATCACCAGGGTCGTGCCGGTCACCCAGCGGCTGGCATCGGAAAGCATGAAGATAGCGGCGTTGGCGATATCCTCGGGCTTGCCGAAGCCCATCGGGTGGTTGCTGCGTTGACCGTCCATCGAACCGACCGTCTGGGTGGCTGCATCCAGAAGCGGTGTTTCCACCAGTGATGGAGACAGGCAGTTAACCCGGATGTTGCGCTTCACCACTTCCATGGCCAGGCAGCGGGACATGGCGATCAGAGCGGCCTTGGTTCCCGAGTATGCCCCCACTCCGGCAACCCCGATGTGGGCGGCGATGGAAGCGATGAACAGGATCGAACCGCCGGGCGCTACCAGGTTGCGCTTGAGCAACGCCTGGGTAAGCAGCATCGGCGAGTCGACATTGATCGACTGGACTTCATGCAAGTGCGCTTCGGTCATCATCCGCACTGGACACAGACGGGAAATACCGGCGCTATGCACCAGTCCATGGATTTCGCTGTCGACAGCCGCTACCACCGCAGCGCGCTCCTCGGCTACCCGAAGATCGGCCTGGACAGCACGGTGCGGCAGCTCCGAGATCGACTGCAAGGTTGTCAGGCATCCATCCAGGCGGGTCTGGTCACGTCCGGTAACGATCAATTCGGCGCCCATCCGCGCACAGCTCTGCGCGATGGCCAGGCCCAGGCCGGAACTGGCGCCGGTGACCAGGATGCGCCTGCCCGACAGGCTGAAGGGATTGAAGGAAGTCTCGTCGTTCACTTGGCTGATTCCGCGTTCAAGGCACTCAGGATTCGATCAGATCGGGGAACTTCGCCCCTTCGATATCCACCAGGCAGGTACCCCAGGACAGGCCGATACCGAAGCCGCAGAGCAACACGCGATTGCGGCCGGCCTCGAGTTCCCGGTTGATCCGCGCGGTCATGGTCACCGGCAGCGAGGCGCCGCTGGTGTTGCCGAAGTCGCGCAGGGTCGAAGGCACCTTCTCTACCGGCAGGCCGAGCTTCTTGCGGATGGTCTCGTTGATCATCCGGTTGGCCTGGTGGAAAACGAAGTAGTCCACTTCGTCCTTGCTCGCACCGGCATAGTCGAGCAGCTTTTCCACCGCCGGCGGTACGCGCTGGGTGGAGAAGCTGAGTACGGCGGTGCCGTCGAGCTGCAGGTCGATGGCACGGTGCCAATGGTCGTTCTCGTCCTCGCGGAACGGCATCAGGTGCTGCACGCCGACCGGTTCGCGATGGCCGCCCACCGGCAGGATGATGGCCTTGTAGCCGCTGCCGTCGCTGTTCAGGTCGAAGTGCATCGGCGGCGCGCCTTCGCAGAACTCCAGCGCCGTCGCGGTGCCCGCGTCGGAGAAGATCGGATCGTTGACACTGGCGCCGCGGTCGCCGACCAGCACAAGGCCCTTCTTCACCCCGCCGGCGGCAATCAGCGAACCCAGCAGGTTGAGGGCGAACGGATAGGCCGAGCAACCCAGGTTGACGTCGAAGGCCACGGTGGAATGCGGCAGCCCCAGGCGGTCCTGGAGGATGATCGCGGTAGCCGGCGCCAGGTAGTCGGGAGACTGGGTCACGACGATCAGCGCATCGACCTCCTCGCGCTTCCACTCCAGGCTTTCCAGCAGGCGCTCGGCGGCGTCGAAGGCCAGGTCGGAGAAGCACTGCCACTCCTGCGCCATGCGCCGCGTCTCGATGCCGATGTTGCGCACCAGGCGTTCGCGCTCGGCGCGCAACTGCGGCTTGCAGTCGGTCAGGTTGGAGATAACGCGCTTGGGGACGCAGGTCGCCATCCCGGCGAAACGGACGTTCTTCAGCGTGGAGGTGGCCATGGTCAGAGTCCAAGCATCTGGTAGAGGTCGCCCACCGTGCGAGCCTTGATCAGGTCTTCACCGGTGATGGTCTTGCCGTATTCCATGTCGAACATGACGATGACCCCGAGCGCGGCCAGCGAGTCCCATTCCGGCAGGTCTTCGAGCTGGGTGTCCATGCTGACCTCGACGGGATTCTGGAAATCGGTGGCGGAAAGGAAGTCTTCGATGAATTTTGCTTGGCTCATTTCTTGTCTACCTGAGTGAGGCGGTTGTTCATTCTGTTATCGGTCGCGACGGGCTCAACTTGATGCTCGCCGCCGCGGCATGGCGGCGGAAGCGATCAGGCCGGCGACGAACTCGACGTCTGCGGCGGCCAGCCCGGGATAGATCGGCAGGCACAGCACCCGCGAGGAAATCGACCGCGCCACCGGAAGATTGGCGGGCGCCGCCGAGGGCAGCGAATGGTACATGGGGAAGTCGCTGATGAGTGGGTAGAAGTAGCGCCGCACCAGCACATCCCTGTCGCGCAGGCGCTGGTACAGCTCGTCGCGCGAAAGCGGAAAATCGTCTTCCACCAGGATCGGGAAATAGGCGTTGTTGGCGAAGGTCTGGGTACCAGGCCGGAGGCACTGGATGCCAGGGACGCCGGCCAGCAGGCGCCGATAGCGCTCGGCGATCTCCCTGCGCTGCTCCAGGGCCTGGTCGACGTGCTTGAGTTGCAGCAGCCCGAAGGCAGCGCCGACCTCGTTGAGCTTGCCGTTGATGCCGGGCATGACCACCGTGACCTCGTCGACGAAGCCGAAATTCTTAAGGTGGTTGAGGCGTTGCCGGGTGTTTTCGTCCGAGCAGATGATCGCACCGCCCTCGAAGGTGTTGAACACCTTGGTGGCATGGAAGCTGAGGATGCTCAGGTCGCCGTGGCGCAGCACGCTGCCGCCGGCGTCGCGCACGGCGAAGGCATGCGCGGCATCGTAGATGACCTTCAGGTGGTGGATATCGGCGATCCGCTGGATCGCCTCGACATCGCAGGGGTTGCCGTAGCAATGCACCGGCAGGATCGCGGTGGTCTGCGGGGTGATCGCCGCCTCGATCCGCGACGGGTCGAGATTCATGGAGTCCTGATCGATGTCCACGAAGATCGGCTTGAGCCCGTTCCACAGCAGCGCGTGGCTGGTGGCGACGAAGGAGTACGGCGTGGTGATCACCTCGCCGGTCACCCGCAATGCCTGCAGCGCGGTGATGAGCGCCAGGGTGGCGTTGGCGAAGAGCACGATGTGCTTCACCCCCAGGTATTCGCACAGGGCCTCTTCCAACGCATGGTGCATGTCGCCCCCGTTGGTCAGGAAGCGGCTCTCCCAGATCTTTTCCAGGTAGGGGATGAACTCTTCCAGGGGCGGCAGCAGCGGGCTGGTGACCGGGATCGTCTTGTTGTTCATGTAGGGCCCTGATGAATGGATACTCAGGCGAGTAAAGGGCGAAAAACCCGAGCACGCCACTCTATGCAAGGCCCGTACCCAAAGAGCCTGATGCAGGTCAAAGCCCCTGGTCGCGCGGCCCCTGGCTGTTCCACAGGCGCTGCGGCGCGAATCGGCAGTCAAACTTCTGACAAATTCTCCCGTGTTTCCGTAGACCTTGCGGAACATACCCTCCAGCGACACAGGTCCAGTCCCTGCGAACGAAAAGGCCCATGACGGAGTCATGGGCCCTGTTTCACAGAGGGACTGTCACTTCAGGTAGTTGAACAGGCTCAACCCCTGGATCTTCACGTAGCTCTGCTGCGCGGCATCCATGATGGTGGACTGCAACGACAGCCGCGACAACGCCTCGGCGTAGTCCAGGTCCTGGATCTGCGACATCACCGACGCATTCACCAGCTTCACATCGTCGATGAAGGTCTCGGTGCTTTCCACGGTATTCAGGCGCGCGCCGATCTTGCCCTGGCCGCCATCCACGGCGGCAGCCACGGCGGAGAGGTTGGTCAGGGCCACCGCCGTCGCATCGCGGATGGCGTCGTTGCCGGCCTGGTTGTCGGTGGAGCTTTCCAGGGCCTTGCGCAGGTCCGACACCACGTTCAGCAGGCTGCGCTTCTCGCTGCCCGGCTTGTAGTTGACGTTGAACTCGTCGCCCGCCTTCGGCGTGCCGTCGATCGTCACGCTGACGCCGGCGTAGAGCACCTTGTCGATGGTCTTCGGGTCGTCGTCGATGGCGCCCTTGGACAATTGCCAGGCCGGCGGCGAATTCGGATCGTAGGTGGTCCAGTCATAGCCCGGAGGCAGGCTCTTCGGATCGTAGACCACATACTCCTTGTCGCTGACGAAGTGGATGTTGAAGCCGTCGGTTGCCGCAGGCGGATTGCTCGCCGGGAACTGGCTGTCGAAGGCCAGCTCGTCCTCGACCAGGCCGACCGAGATGCGACCGTCGCCGGTATTGCCAGCCGCCGCCTTGGTATCGAGACGAGCGGCATTGACGATGTCCTCGAACAGTACCTTGCCGCTGTCGCTGACCGGAATCCGCGTGCTGCTGGCGATCTGCACCTCGCGCTGGCTCTCGTCGCCCATGTAGCTGTAGGTGCCGTCCTCGTTGCGCACGAACGGCTGCACCGAGCCCTGGGACCCGGAAAACAGGTATTTGCCACTCGCGTCGCGGCTGTTGAGCAGGTTCAGCAACTCGTCCTCGCGCTGGCGCAACTCGCTGGCCAGCGACTTCTTGTCGTTGGAGTCCAGTGCGCCGTCGCCGGCCTGGCCGGCGATCTCACGGATGCGCTGGAGGACGTTGCCAACCGAACGGAGGATGGTTTCTTCCTGGCTCAGGCTGTTCTTCGCCTCGGTCATGCCGGTCTTGTACTGCTCGTTCAACCCCTGCTCCTGGTCCAGGCGCAACAGGCGTACCGAACCGACCGGGTCGTCCGCCGGGGTCAGGATGCGCTTGCCGGTACTGATCTGCTCGAAGGTACGGTTCAGGTCCGCGTAGTTGCGGGAAATCCCGTTGACCGAGTTGTTGAAGGCCTGGATGGTGGAAATGCGCATGGTGGCGGTCTCGCTGGCTTAGGCCCCGTCGAGAGAACTCAACGGAACGCTCCAATCAGGGTATCGAACAAAGTGCGGGCAACTTGAATCACCTGGGCCGAGGCACCGTAATACTGCTGGAACTGGATCAGGTTGGCCGCCTCTTCGTCGAGGCTCACCCCGGACAACGAATCGCGGCTGTCCTGGGCCTGCTTCAGCACCGTGGCGCTGGCCTCGCTGCTGGCACGCACCTGGGCGGTCAGGGTGCCGACCCGCTCGACCAGGCCACCATAGGCCTCGTTGTAGGTGGAACCGGTGTTGTCGGTGCCGCCGACGGTCGGCTTGGTCTGCAGGGCCAGCAGGTTGAGAGCGTTGCGGTTGTCGGAAATGCCCTTGTCGTTGAAGCCCAGCTTGAAGCTGTCGGAGTTCTGCGGTACGCCGCTGAGCTCGAATTCGTAGCTGTATTTCTGCCCGCTCGGGTCGGTGAACGCCATGCGCACGGTATTGGTATTGCCGCTGGTCAGCGTCGGGCTGCCGGTCAGGGCGTTACCGTCCTTGTCGACGTAGCTCCAGCCGGCCGGCAACGGCGAGGACAGGGTATAGGTCTTGCCGTCGGCGCTGAGCGTCGCGCCCAGGCTGATCCCGTTGGGCCCGAACGCGCCCTGTAGCACCGCCGGGTCCACCGGCGACGGACCGCTGGTGAGGGTCGGCGCGCCGATCTTGCCGGTGCCGCGGTTTTCGGTGGTCGATTCGGTACGCGCGGTACCGGCGAACGCCAGTTGCGAGGCATTCTTCAGCGTCGCCTCGATATCCGCCGCGCCACGCCGGGTCGGCTGCAGGGTGAAGCGGTCGCCGGCAGCCGGGAGCTGGTCGAGGGTCAGGTTGAAGCCCTGGTCGACGCCGTTGGCATCCTTGAACGAGAGGGTGTAGGGACCGGTACCGCTGACCGTGACCTGCATGCTTGCGTCGTCGCCCAGGCGCCGCGCGGTGAAATTGGTGCCGTCGAAGTCCAGGCGGAAATCGCTGGAATTCAGCTTGCTGGTATCGGTGATGTTCAGGTTGGCGTGGACATTGCCGGTGTTGCCGTTCTTCGCCAGGACCCGCAGCGCGGTGATGTCCGGATCGTTGATGTCGCCGAACAGGTTGGCGCCGGCCTTGCCGGCCAGGTCGAGGCCCTGCCCCAACTGCTTGTTGATGGTATCGGCGAGGGTGATCGCCAACTGCCCGAGCTTGTTGTAGCTGCTGTCCAGGGCGCTGTTGCGGTAGGCCAGCAAGCCACCCATCTCGCCGCCGGACACCAGGCCGGTGACGTTCTGTATGGAGTTGCCGTTGCTCAGTTGCACCTGGTAGCGGGTCGGGTCATCCAGCCCGGGCACCACGCTCAGGGTCGACACAGTATTGCCCACCACCAGCGGCTGGCCGCTACCGATGAACAGGCTGACGCTGTTGTCGTCCTGGGTGACCGCGGTCACCCCGATCATCTCGGACAGCTTGCGCACGGCTTCGTCGCGCGCATCCATCAGGTCGTTGGGCACCGCGCCCGCCGACTTGGCCTTGGCGATGGCATCGTTGTAGCTGGCCACGCTCTGCGACAGATGGTTGACCTGCGAAGCCAGCGCGCCCAGTTGCTGGTTGATCAGGCTGTTCTGCTTGTCCAACTGGTCGTAGAGGGTATTGAAGGTCTTGCCCAGCCCCTCGGCCTGGGCAAGCACTGCCTCGCGCGCTTCGGTCGAGGAGGGATTGTTGGCGGCGGCCTGCAGTGCGGCGAAGAAGCGCTGCATGGCCGGGCTGACGCCGGTGGTGGTGTTGGACAACAGGCCGTCGAGCTGCTCGATCTGGCTACGGAATGCGCTCAACTCGCTGTTCTGGCTGGTGGCGTTGCGCAACTGGCCGGTGAGGAAGTCGCTGGCCAGGCGGCGCACGTCGACGATCTGGCTGCCCGAGCCCATGTAGCCGGCACCGCTGAACTGCGGGACCTGGGTCTGCTGGATGGCATCCTGGCGACTGTAGCCCGGCGTCTTGACGTTGGTGATGTTGTGCCCGGTGATGGTCAGCCAGGTCTGGCTGGTGCCGAGGCCGGACAGGCCTATCGAGAGTAGGTCGGACATGGGTCAGTTCCTCCTTGCTCAACCCAGAGGCGGCGTGCCGGCGGCGGCGACGGCCTGGTAGGTCTGCATCTGTCTGGCGATCTGCGCCACCTTGCGGGCGTACTGCGGATCGGTGGCGTAGCCGGCGCGCTGCAGTTCCTGCATGAAGCGCTCGGGGTTGGCGGCGCTGTCCAGGGCGTTCTGGTAGCGGTCGTTGCCCTGGAGGAAGCTGACGTAGTCGTGGAAGCTCTGCTCGAACGACGAGTAGGAGCGGAACGCCGCGACTTCCTTGACCGCCTTGCCGCCTTCGTATTCGGTGGTGAGAGCGCGCGCCGAGGCACCATCCCAGCGGCTGCCGGTCTTGATGCCGAACAGGTTGTGGCTGCTGCCGCCATCCTGCTGGCGGATGATCGATTTGCCCCAGCCGGTCTCCAGCGCGGCCTGGGCCACCAGGTAGCGGGCATCGACGCCGATCCGCTCGGCGGCCTTCTGGGCCATCGGCAGCATGGTGGCGATGAACTCGTCGGCCGAGGCGAACATCGACTTGCCCCTGGCCAGCGGCGGCTGGGCGATGCGCCGGCTGCCCTGGCTGTCGACGCCATCGGTGGAGAAACCGCGGCGGCTCGCCGCCGGGTAGCTCTGCGCCGGCAGGTAGCTGTCCTGGCCCAGGCTCTGCATCTGGCTGGCGGCCGGCGAGGCGGAGGGAACGATGCCGGCGAGCATGCGCTCGGTCAGCTTGCCCGGCAGCGCCAGGCGCCTCTGGTTGAGCAGCTTCGAGTCGTCGCGGCCGGCTTCCGGCATCGGCAGGGCCTTGCCGGCCTGCGCGCTGGGGTTGCTCGGCCAGCGACCGGCGCCGTTCTCGGCGACCCGGGCGAACGGGTTTTCGCCGTTGCTCCTGGAGCCTTGCTTCATCTTCGACAACTGGCGCACCAGCACGTCGGCCAGGCCGATGCCGCCGGCATTCTTCGACAGGCTCACCGACAGTTGCTGGTCGTACATGTCCTGGTACTGCTTGGTGGTCTGGCTGTTCATGAAATTGCCGTCGCCCAGCGCTTCGTTGGCCGAACGCATGGATTTGAGCATCTCGTTGAGGAACAGCGATTCGAATTCCTGGGCGACCTTGCGGATGTTCGCCTCGCCGTCGCGGTCCTTGCCGACCTTGAGCTGGTTGAGGCGGTTGAGATCGGTATAGGAGCCGCTGTCGGGGCCTGCGCCGATACCGCTGAGCAAACGGGAATCCATGGCGTCGTCCTCAGATCACGATCAGGTCGGCCTGCAACGCGCCGGCCTGCTTCAGGGCTTCGAGGATCGCCATCAGGTCGCTCGGCGCGGCGCCGACCTGGTTCACCGCGCGGACGATGTCGTCCAGGGTGGTGCCGGGACCGAACTTGAACATCGGCTTGGTCTCCTCCTCGGCGTTCACCCGCGAGCGCGGCACCACCGCAGTCTGGCCGTTGGAGAAGGCACCGGGCTGGCTGACGATCGGGTCCTCGGTGATGCTCACGGTCAGGCTGCCGTGGGTGACGGCGGCCGGCGATACCTTGACGTTCTGGCCGATGACGATGGTGCCGGTGCGCGAATTGATGATGACCTTGGCCACCGCCTCGCCCGGCTGCACGTCGAGGTTCTCCAGGATCGACAGGTAGTCGACCCGCTGGTTCGGATCGAGCGGCGCGCTGACCCGCACCGAGCCGCCGTCCACCGCATGGGCGACGCCCGGACCGAGCAGTTCGTTGATGCGGTCGACGATGCGCTTGGCAGTGGTGAAGTCCGGGCGGTTGAGGTTCAGCGTCAGGCTGTTGCCCTGGTCGAAGCCGCTCGGCACCGCGCGCTCGACGGTGGCGCCGGCCGGGATACGTCCGGCGGACGGTACGTTGACGGTGATCTTCGAGCCGTCGCGGCCTTCGGCGTCGAAGCCGCCGACCACCAGGTTGCCCTGGGCGACCGCGTAGACCTGGCCGTCGATACCTTTCAGCGGAGTCATCAGCAGGCTGCCGCCGCGCAGGCTCTTGGCGTTGCCGATGGACGACACGGTGACGTCGATCGGCTGGCCCGGCTTGGCGAACGGGGGCAGGTCGGCATGCACCGATACCGCGGCGACGTTCTTCAACTGCACGTTGCCGACGTTGGCCGGCACCTTGATGCCGAACTGCGCCAGCATGTTGTTGAAGGTCTGCAGGGTGAACGGCGTCTGCGTGGTCTGGTCGCCACTGCCGCTCAGGCCGACCACCAGGCCATAGCCGATCAACTGGTTGGTCCGCACGCCCTGGATGCTGGCGATATCCTTCAACCGCTCGGCCTGGGCCGCGCCGGCGGCCAGGAGCAGCGCGGCGAGGGCCAGCAGGTGCTTGAACTTGGTCATCGCGAGCGTCCTCAGAACGGCCACAGCGGGCTGAGGAAGAAGCGGTCCAGCCAGCCCGGCTGACTGGCATCGGCGAAGGCGCCGGTGCCGGAATAGGTGATCCGGGCGTCGGCCACGCGGGTCGAGGACACGGTGTTGTCGGTGGCGATATCGTCGGCGCGGACCAGGCCGGCGATGCGCACCAGCTCGTTGCCGGTGTTCAGGGTCATCCACTTCTCGCCGCGCACGGAGAGGATGCCGTTGGGCAGCACCTCGGCCACGGTCACGGTGATCGAGCCGGTCAGGCTGTTGCTCTGCCCCGCCTGGCTATCGCCCTTGGCGTCGCGCGAGCCGCCGTATTCGGCGCTGAGGCTGAGGTCGCCGCCGCCGATCGGGTTGTTGGTGGTCATGCCGCTGCCGAACAGCGAGGTCAGCCCCATCTTGGTCTTGCTGTCCTTCTGGATATCGGAGTTGGCTTTCTTGCTCGCCTGGGTCTTCTCGTTGAGGGTGATGGTGATGATGTCGCCCACGCGGAAGGCCTTGCGGTCGTCGTAGAGGTTCTGCTCGAAACCGGCCTGGTAGATCGCGCCGTTGTTCTGCGCGGCGGGCAGCGGGGTGCGCGGCAGCACCGGCGCGTAGTACGGATCGTTCGGCTTCGGCGGTGGATTGACGCAACCGCCCAGGGCGGTGGCGATGCCAAGCAGGGAGACGATCATCAGCCGGTTCATATCAAGCTACCTCGCGGCGTACAGCCAGGGCCCGGTCAGGGCCCGTCAAAGATTCTGGGTGACGAAGGACAACATCTGGTCGGCGGTGGAGATGACCTTGGAGTTCATCTCGTAGGCGCGCTGGGTGGTGATCATGTTCACCAGTTCCTCGACCACGTTGACGTTGGAGTTTTCCAGGGTGTTCTGGGCAACCGTGCCGAGGCCGTTGAGACCCGGCGTACCGACCTGGGGCGCGCCGCTGGAGCCGGTTTCCAGGAACAGGTTGTTGCCAATGGCCTGCAGGCCGGCCGGGTTGATGAAGTCGGCGGTCTGGATGTTGCCGATCACCTGCGGCTGGGCGTTGCCGGTGGTGGTCACCGAGACGGTGCCGTCCTGGCCGACGGTGAAGGTCTGGGTCTCGTTGGGCACCACGATCGCTGGCTCCAGGGCGAAGCCGTTGGAGGTGACGATCTGCCCGTCGGAGTTCAGGTGGAAGCTGCCGTCGCGGGTGTAGGACACGGTGCCGTCCGGCAGCAGGACCTGGAAGAAGCCGCGCCCGTTGACCGCCATGTCCAGCGGCTGCTCGGTGGTCTGCAGGCTGCCCGGGGTGAAGATCTTCTGGGTGCCGACGACGCGCACACCGGTACCCAGTTGCAGGCCCGAAGGCAGCTCGCTGTCCTGGGTCGACTGGCCGCCCGGCTGGCGCCGGATCTGGTACAGCAGGTCCTGGAACTCCGCGCGGTCGCGCTTGAAGCCGGTGGTGGATACGTTGGCCAGGTTGTTGGAAATGGTGGTCAGGTTCATGTCCTGGGCGGACAGACCGGTCTTGCTGACCCACAGTGCCGATAACATCGTCGTGCTCCTCGGGTGCCGGTTTTATGGCACCACGCTCAAGTGATTAGCTGATTTGCAAAACCCGCGCCATGGCCGCCGAATCGTCCTCGGCGGTGCGCATCATCTTCACGTGCAGCTCGAATTGACGGGACAGCGAGAGGATCGCGGTCATCTCTTCCACCGCGTTCACGTTGCTGCTTTCCAGGAAACCGGAGACCACCTTCACGTTGGCGTCGGCCAGCGGCGCCTGCTCGCCCGGCTGCGGCTTGTAGTGCAGCAGGCCGTCGGTACCCTTCTCCATCTGCTTCAGGTTCGGGTTGACCAGCTTGATCCGGTCCACCACGGCGACCACGTTGGGGTTCTCGCCAAGGGCGCGGATGCTGATGGTGCCGTCCTGGCCGATCTCCACCTTTTCCTCCGGCGGCACGGCGATCGGCCCACCGTTGCCGAGCACCGGCAAGCCATCGCCGGTGCGCAGCATGCCGAGGGCGTCGATATGCATGCCGGCGGTACGCACGTAGGCCTCGCTGCCATCCGGCGCCTGGACCGCGACGAAGCCGTCGCCGTCGATGGCGATGTCCAGCTCGTTGCCGGTTTCCTGGAGGCTGCCATGGCTGAAATCGGTACCGGGCCGCTCGCTCATGGCGAATACCCGCGCCGGGAAGCTGTCGCCGAACACCTGCATCGAACGCGCCTGCTCGAAGTCGCGACGAAAGCCGCTGGTCGAGATGTTCGCCAGGTTGTTGGCATGAGCACGCATCGCCAGGGTGTTCTGGCTAGCCCCGCTCATGGAGACGTACAGCATCTTGTCCATCGAATCCTCCAGGCACCGGCACAATCCGCCGGGCTTTCTTGCAGGTTATCCAGCAAGCGCCGTGCCAGAATTCGAAAAAACAATTAATACATTGATTTAAAAGGATTTTATAAAACAGAAAGCCTCCTTTCGGAGGCTTCGGGGGCACCCCCTGGCCAGGGGTTGCCGCTGGCGGCAAGGGCCTTGCCGGTGCCCGGACGGCACCGGCAAGCCGTCATCAGCGCAGGTTGATGATGGTCTGGGTCACCGCATCCTCGGTCTGGATGGTCTTGGCATTGGCCTGGTAGTTGCGCTGGTGGACGATGAGGTTCACCAGTTCGTTGGAGATGTCCACGTTGGACGCTTCCAGCGCGCCGGATTGCAACGCCCCCAGGGTGCCCGAGCGCGGCGCGCCGACCGCCGGCTCGCCGGACTCCGAGGACTGCACCCAGGAGGTCTTGCCGATCGGCGTCAGGCCCTGGATGTTGGCGAAGTTGGCCAGCACCACCTGGCCCTGCACCTTGGACTGGCCGTTGGTGTAGCGGGCGAAGATCACCCCGGTGTCGTCGATTTCCAGGCCTGCCAGCTGACCGGTGGTGTAGCCGTCCTGGATCGGGTTGCTCTGGGCGAACGCGGTGGAGTACTGGGTGGTCTTGCGCATGTCGAAGGAGATGCCGCTGGCGGCACCGGTCGCGCCGTTCCAGGCGTAGGTCGGCGGGGTCTTGCCGTCCGAGGCCGCCGGAATCCAGCCGGTGCCGGGAGTCGGCGGATTGCCGGTGGCCGGGCTGAACTGGATCACGTTGGTGGTCGCGTCGATGCTGAAGCCCGGCCCGCTGGTGCTGCCGTCCGGCGCCCGTACCGAGGTCATCTGGCCGCTGGCGTCGAAGGTGACGTTGAAGCTCATCGGCGTCTTGTTCGAGGGGTCGAGCGGATTGACCCCGTCGATCAGCACTTTCATGGTCCAGCTGTTCTCCGGAATCGGCGGGGTCGCATTCGGATCCGGCTCGTTCTTGATGAAGAACTGGCTCATGGTGTGGGAGTTGCCCTGGCTGTCATAGATGCCCAGCGAAGAGGACGAGTTGTAGGTAGCGGCGTCGGACGGATCGAACGGCGTCACGGTCGGCGGCTTCAGCGTCGAGTTGAGGTTGTACGACTGCTGGATGCTCGAGGTGGCCTGCGGCGCCTGATTGGCGCGCTCGACCTTGAGGTCGGTGACCACGCCGTTCTGCAACTGGCCGTTCGGCCCGACGGCATAGCCCTGCAGGCGGTAGCCGTTGTTGTCGACGATGAAATCCTGCTTGTCGGTATTGAAGTAGCCGGCGCGGGTGTAGCTGATCGCCCCGTTGTTGCTGGTGACGAAGAAGCCGTTGCCGTTGATGGCCAGGTCCAGCACGCTGTTGGTCGAGTCGATGTTGCCCTGCTTGAACATCTGCGAGACGTCCGAGAGCAGCACGCCGCTGCCCTGCGGGTTGCTGCCCGAACCCAGCACCGAGGCGGCGTAGACGTCGGCGAACTCCGCGCGGGATTGCTTGAAGCCTACGGTGCCGGCGTTGGCGATGTTGTTGCCGGTGACGTTCAGGCCGCTGGAGGCCGCCTGGATGCCGCTCAGGCCGATGTTGAAACTCATGGATAGCTCCTTGCCGGAAACGCCGGCTTACTGGCCGATGATCTGTACTTTGGACAGCGCGATGCTGCCCAGGCCTGCGAGGTTGAGCATCAGCTCGCCGCCGTTCTGCCCCAGGGTGACGCTGTCGACGTTGGCCGGCAGGTAGGTCTGGAGCCCGTAGGTCTTGCCGTCGATCGAGGTCTGCGCCTCGAACTTGTAGGTGCCCGGCGGCATGATGTTGCCGCTGCTGTCCTTGCCGTCCCACATGAAGCTGACGCTGCCGGCAGCCTGCTGGCCGAGGTTGATGCGATTGACCACGGTGCCCTTGTCGTCGTAGACGTTGACCCATACGTTGCTGCTGGAGACCGGCAGGTTGAGGGAAGCCTTGAAGGTGTCCTTGGTGTCCACCACCGACTTGTCGGTCGCCACGATGACCTTCCGCCCCACCAGCGACGAGGCTTGCAGGGCCTGCGACGACTGGTAGTTGGAGAGAATGCTCTCCATGCTCTTGTTCAGCGACTGCACGCCTTCCACGGTGCTGAACTGGGCCAGTTGGGCGATGAACTCGCCGTTCTGCTGCGGCGACATCGGGTCCTGGTTCTTCAACTGGGCCACCAGCAGCTTGAGGAATTCGTCCTTGCCAAGGTTGCTGCTGCCCTTGACGCTCTGCCCGGTCTCGGTGGCGCCGCTGCCGGCGGCGCGCTTGCTGCCGTTGACGTTGCCGGTGTTGCTGCTGGTGCCGCTGACGTTATCGATGCTCATGCTCTACTCCGCTCACTGACCCAGGGTCAGGACCTTCTGCATCATCTGTTTGGCGGTATTCATCATTTCCGCGTTGGTCTGGAAGGCACGGCTGGCGGAAATCATGTCGGCCATTTCCTCGACCACGTTCACATTGGGGTAATACACGTAGCCGTTGGCATCCGCGGCCGGATGGTTCGGCTCGTAGCGCGGCATCAGCGAACTCTGGTCCTCGACGATGCCCAGCACCTGCACGCCGGCGCCGGAGCTGTCCTGGTCGGCGAACAGCGAGCCGCTGTCGCCCTGGGCCTGCTGGAACATGGTGGAGAACACCGGATGGCGGGCGCGGTAGGTCTTGTCGACGCTGGAGGAAACCGTCTCGGCGTTGGCGATGTTGCTGGCCACGGTGTTCAGGCGGGTGCTCTGGGCGCTCATGCCGCTACCGGCAATGTTGAAGACACTGGCGAGGGACATGGCGGTTACTCTCCACGCAGGGCGCTGACCAGCCCTTTGAATTTGCTGTTGAGGAAGGTGAAGGACGCCTGGAAGTGCATGGCGTTCTCGGCGTAGTTGGCCTGCTCGATCTGGGCGTCGACAGTGTTCTGGTCGATCGACGGCTGGACCGGGATGCGGTACTGCAGGCTGCCCTCGCCCATGCCGAAACCTTCGGCGGCGATATGCCGCTCGTTGGTGGTGCGGGTGGCGAAGGTACCCTTGGCGGCCTTGTCCTTCTGCTCGGCGAGAACCGCGGCGAAGTCCAGGTCGCGAGCCTTGTAGTTCGGGGTATCGGCGTTGGCCAGGTTGTTGGCCAGCACTTCGGCGCGCTGGGCGCGGAAGCTGAGGGCCTGCTGGTGGATACCGAGTGCTCTGTCGAAACTGATGCTCATGGCTGCGAACCTGTTTGCCGGTGTGGCTTTCGTCGCCAACACTTCAGCAAGGCCCGTGCCAAATTATTAAAAACCTTTATATTCAATAACTTGAGTTTATTTAAGGGCAACCCGGAAGCGGCAAGCGGCAAGCCGTTTCCGCTTGCCGGCAAGGGTGGCAAACCCCTGGAACGGCTTTTCCGGCAAACGAAAAAAGGCCCGATATCGTCGATATCGGGCCTTTCCCATGCTTCCGGCCGCCGGGGACACGGCTCACTCGTGGCGAATGATCCGCTCGAGATCCACCGGTTCGCCGGGATGGGCATGCAGCTTGGCGCGAATGTCCTCGAACATCGCATCGTATTCCTTGTGCACCCGGGTGATCGCGCCGAACTTCGGGTGCAGGCCGTGCTTCTGGGCGACCCGCGTGGCATCGCTGGCGAAGTTGAAGGCGGTATCGCGCGGCAGCTCGAAGGAGTCGCTGAACGGCTTGCCGTCGATCTCGCCGTCCATGTCGAAGTGCACATAGGCGCCGGATTCGGCGTTCTGCCGCACCTCGTAGCGGATATGGATATTGATGTCCTGCTGGTCGAGGCCGGGCAGGCTGACCAGATGGAGGTGGCCTGGTTCGAACATGACGAATCTCCTGGTGGGAATCGGAATCAGTCTAGCCAGGGTCGAGCGAAAGAAAACCGCCCTGGATCAGTGCAACGTCGCTTTTTCCGCGCGTTCCTGAATGACCACCCAGGGCGCCACCACCACCGCCCAGAGGGTCGGGTCGCGTTCGAGGAAGTCCTTGGCCGCATCCTCCCCGACCTTGCTCAGGCCGCCGCCGGAAAGCCAGGCGGCGACCTTCTCGCGGTCGTCCCCGGCCAGGGCCTCGGCGACTTCCACCAGGTCCAGCGCGGCATCGACCTGGAGCAAGGCGCCACGGGCGAAGAACGGTTGCAGCTCGGCCCAGGAAATGACCGCGGTCTCGCCGAGCAGCTTGGCATAGAGGGTGCTAGTTTGTTCTGTCATGGGATCTACCTGGATTGCATGGGCGCCATGATAACGCCCGCCAGTAGCCCACGACAGCCGAAGGGAAACCGGGCCCAGGGAGGTGAGGCAGGTCCGCGCCGTTTTTCTATACGTTTATGTCAACCAGGCGACACGACTCACGGGAGCTCGCCGTGCCGTGCTTTTCAAGCGACGAAGCGCCGCTCTACACTGTACCGGTACAGTTCCCGGGGTCCGTCCATGACGATCACCCGGTCTCCTCCGGCCCCCGCGGCCGCGAGACTACAACAATGACAACACACAAGAAGAGTGGAGCACTATGAAGAAGGGTACTCAGCGTCTATCCCGCCTGTTCGCCGCGATGGCCATTGCCGGGTTCGCCAGCTACTCCATGGCCGCCGACACCATCAAGATCGCCCTGGCTGGCCCGGTCACCGGTCCGGTAGCCCAGTACGGCGACATGCAGCGCGCCGGTGCGCTGATGGCAATCGAACAGATCAACAAGGCAGGCGGCGTGAACGGCGCGCAACTCGAAGGCGTGATCTACGACGACGCCTGCGATCCCAAGCAGGCCGTGGCGGTCGCCAACAAGGTGGTCAACGACGGCGTCAAGTTCGTGGTCGGCCATGTCTGCTCCAGCTCCACCCAACCCGCCACCGACATCTACGAAGACGAAGGCGTGCTGATGATCACCCCGTCGGCCACCGCCCCGGAAATCACCTCGCGCGGCTACAAGCTGATCTTCCGCACGATCGGCCTGGACAACATGCAGGGCCCGGTGGCCGGCAAGTTCATCGCCGAACGCTACAAGGACAAGACCATCGCGGTACTGCACGACAAGCAGCAGTACGGCGAAGGCATCGCCACCGAGGTGAAGAAGACCGTGGAAGACGCCGGCATCAAGGTTGCCGTCTTCGAAGGCCTGAACGCCGGCGACAAGGACTTCAACGCGCTGATCAGCAAGCTGAAGAAAGCCGGCGTGCAGTTCGTCTACTTCGGCGGCTACCACCCGGAAATGGGCCTGCTGCTGCGCCAGGCCAAGCAGGCCGGGCTGGACGCGCGCTTCATGGGCCCGGAAGGGGTCGGCAACAGCGAAATCACCGCGATCGCCGGCGACGCTTCGGAAGGCATGCTGGCGACCCTGCCGCGCGCCTTCGAGCAGGATCCGAAGAACAAGGCCCTGATCGACGCCTTCAAGGCGAAGAACCAGGATCCGAGCGGCATCTTCGTCCTGCCCGCCTACTCCGCGGTCACAGTGATCGCCAAGGGCATCGAGAAAGCCGGCGAGGCCGATCCGGAGAAGGTCGCCGAGGCCCTGCGCGCCAACACCTTCGAGACTCCCACCGGGAACCTCGGGTTCGACGAGAAGGGCGACCTGAAGAACTTCGACTTCACCGTCTACGAGTGGCACAAGGACGCCACCCGGACCGAGGTCAAGTAAGCATCGTTGCAGTACGGAGCCCACGTCACCCACCGTGGGCTTTGTTTTAGTACCCGCATGATTCCGCGAGCGGCGGCCCGGCAAGGGCAGGCGAAGACCGGCAGCGTTCACTCCTGGTGGACGGGAGCGCGGCTTTCCCCTGCCTCCCGCCGGCCCGCCGCGCGCCGGATCGTGACGGGTCTCAGCAGCGTTCCGGCCCCACACCCGCGAGCCGAACGTCTACCTGCCGTACAACGGCGGGCGTTTAGCGAGAGAGTCCCATGCCCGAGATTTATCATTACCTACAACAATTGGTTAACGGCCTGACCGTCGGCAGCACCTATGCGCTGATCGCGATCGGCTACACCATGGTCTACGGCATCATCGGCATGATCAACTTCGCCCACGGCGAGGTGTACATGATCGGCTCGTACATCGCCTTCATCGCCATCACCCTGCTGGCGATGATGGGGCTGGACAGCGTTCCGCTGATGATGCTCGCCGCATTCGCCGCCAGCATCATCGTCACCAGTGCCTTCGGCTACAGCATCGAGCGGGTCGCCTACCGCCCGTTGCGCGGCGGCAACCGCCTGATCCCGCTGATCTCCGCGATCGGCATGTCGATCTTCCTGCAGAACGCCGTGATGCTCTCGCAGGACTCCAAGGAAAAGGCCATCCCGACCCTGCTGCCCGGCAACTTCGTGTTCGGCGAAAGCAGCATGAACGGCGTGGTGATCTCCTATATGCAGATCCTGATCTTCGTCGTCACCTTCCTGGTGATGTTCGGCCTCACCCTGTTCATCTCCCGCTCCCGCCTGGGCCGCGCCTGCCGCGCCTGCGCCGAGGACCTGAAGATGACCAACCTGCTGGGTATCAACAGCAACAACATCATCGCCCTCACCTTCGTCATCGGCGCCGCCCTGGCCGCCGTCGCCGCGGTGCTGCTGGGCATGCAGTACGGCGTGATCAACCCCGGGATCGGCTTCCTCGCCGGGATCAAGGCGTTCACCGCCGCGGTGCTCGGCGGCATCGGCAGCATCCCCGGCGCCATGCTTGGCGGCCTGCTGCTGGGCGTCGCCGAAGCCTTCGGCGCCGACGTGTTCGGCGACCAGTACAAGGACGTGGTGGCCTTCGGCCTGCTGATCCTGGTGCTGCTGTTCCGACCTACCGGCATCCTCGGTCGTCCGGAGGTGGAAAAAGTATGAGCCAGTCCCTCAAGCGAGCGCTGTTCAGCGCCCTCCTCGTGATCCTGGTGTCCTATCCGATCCTAGGCCTGAAGCTGCGCACCGTCGGCATCAAGCTCGAGGTCCTCGGCGCCGATGCGCAGACCCTCTGGACCATCGCCGCGGCCGCCCTGGCCATGTTCGTCTGGCAGCTGTTCCGCGACCGCATCCCGCTCAAGCTGGGTCGCGGCGTCGGCTACAAGGTCAACGGCAGCGGCCTGAAGAACTTCCTCAGCCTGCCATCGACCCAGCGCTGGGCGGTCCTCGCCCTGGTCGTGGTGGCTTTCGTCTGGCCGTTCTTCGCCTCGCGCGGGGCGGTGGACATCGCCACCCTGATCCTGATCTACGTGATGCTCGGCATCGGCCTGAACATCGTGGTCGGCCTGGCCGGCCTGCTCGATCTCGGCTACGTCGGCTTCTACGCGGTAGGTGCCTACACCTACGCGCTGCTCGCCGAGTACGCCGGGTTCGGCTTCTGGACCGCCCTGCCGATCGCCGGGATGATGGCCGCGCTGTTCGGCTTCCTCCTCGGCTTCCCGGTGCTGCGCCTGCGCGGCGACTACCTGGCGATCGTGACCCTCGGCTTCGGCGAGATCATCCGCATCCTGCTGCGCAACATGACCGAGATCACCGGCGGCCCCAACGGCATCGGCTCGATCCCCAAGCCGACCCTGTTCGGCCTGACCTTCGAACGCCGCGCGCCGGAAGGCATGCAGACCTTCCACGAGTTCTTCGGCATCGCCTACAACACCAACTACAAGGTCATCCTGCTCTACGTGGTGGCCCTGCTGCTGGTGCTGCTGGCCCTGTTCGTGATCAACCGGCTGATGCGCATGCCGATCGGTCGCGCCTGGGAAGCGCTGCGCGAGGACGAAGTGGCCTGCCGCGCTCTCGGTCTCAACCCGACCATCGTCAAGCTCTCCGCCTTCACCATCGGCGCCAGCTTCGCCGGTTTCGCCGGCAGCTTCTTCGCCGCCCGCCAGGGCCTGGTGACGCCTGAGTCCTTCACCTTCATCGAGTCGGCGATGATCCTTGCGATCGTCGTGCTCGGCGGCATGGGTTCGCAGCTCGGCGTGATACT